>NZ_JBHWHY010000034.1:0-111292 GCF_042732265.1 Streptomyces sp. NPDC059788
GTTGTTCGCGCCTTCCGGCGTGATCACTACTTTAGTGCTTTTTCCCGGTGACGCATAATCGCGCCGACGATCGGAATTTCGGCATGCCGAAATTCGCCCCGTTCGGGAGTCGTGCAGTAGTGGTTGTGCCGCCGGTGCGGCGCGAGGGGCTACCGCAGAACCGTTACGGCTCCATGGCAACTCGAAGAACTCTACGTACGTCGCCAACCCATGTCAACCGCCACCGGTCAACCGGTTTTGCGCCCGCTTCAGTCCAGGTCGTTCAGCCGGCCGTCGGCGTCCGGCTGGGCGTCCTCGACGCGGCAGAGCAGGCGGGTCAGCATCGCGCCGAGCTGGCCGCGCTCCTCCGGAGAGAGGTCCTGGAGCAGGTCCTCCTCGAAGACCGAGGCCATCCGCATCGCCTCGACCCACTTCTCGCGGCCTTCCTGGGTGAGCTCGACGATCACCCGTACGCGGTTGGTCTCGTCCCGCTCCCGCGTCACCAGACCCTCGCTCGCCATCCGGTCGATGCGGTGGGTCATGGCGGCCGGGGTGAGGCCGAGGCGCTTGGCCAGTTCGCCGGGGCCCATCTGGTAGGGCGCTCCCGCGACGACGAGGGCCTTCAGCACCTCCCACTCCGCGTTGCTCATGTTGAGGGTGGCGGTCTGCCGCCCGTAGGCGACGTTCATCCGGCGGTTGAGGCGCTGCAGTGCGGAGACGACCTGCTCCACCTGGGGGTCGAGGCCTTGGAACTCGCGCTGGTAGGCCGCGATCTGTTCCTCAAGGCTCGGCTCCGCAGGACTGTGGGCCGCATCTGAGGGCTCTGACATGCCGGGAAGTATGGCACGTACCTCATTGGCGTTGAAGTCCTTCGGCATGTACTCTTTAGCTTCGAACTTTAGTGTTGAAGTCTTCAGGGTGTGACTGTCCAGTCCCCTTCGATCTGACCTAGGTAGGTGAGTGTGACCACCGCGATGGGCGCCGCGCTGCGCCGGATCCAGCTGGGCAACGCGCTGAGCGCGTTCGGCAACGGCTTCACGGTTCCGTATCTCTACGTCTATGTGGCGAAGGTGCGGGACCTCGGCGCGAGTACGGCCGGTGTCGTCCTCGCGATGCTGGCCGTCGCCGCGCTCGTCGTGCTGCCCCTGACCGGTCGGGCGATCGACCGGCGGGGTCCGCTGCCGGTGGCCGTCACGGGTGCCGTCACCGCCGCCGTCGGTTCGCTCGGACTGGGCGTGTCCACCACCGAGTCCCAGGTCATCGCCTCCGCGATCGCCCTCGGCGCCGGTATCGCGGTGATCCAGCCGGCCCTCGCGACGATGATCGTGTGGTGCTCCACGACGGTGACCCGGTCGCGGGCGTTCGCCACCCAGTTCTTCCTGAACAACCTGGGCCTGGGCATCGGCGGGCTCATCGGCGGCCTGCTGGTCGACGAGTCGGCGGCCGGCAGCTTCGTGCGGCTCTTCGCGATCGAGGCCGTGATGTTCCTGGTGCTGGGCGCGGCCGTGGCGACCGTACGGCTGCCGCGTACGCCGCGGGTCGAGGACCCGGTGCCGAGCGAGGCGCGGGCCAAGGGCGCCTGGCGCGCGCTGTTCGCCGACCGCCGCATGATGTGGCTGTGCCTGCTGGGCTTCGTGCTGTTCTTCGCCTGCTACGGCCAGTTCGAGTCGGGCCTCGCGGCGTACGCCACCGAGGTCACGCGGATCTCGCCGTCCACCCTCGGTATCGCGCTGGCCGCCAACACGGCGGCGATCGTGGCGGCCCAGTTCGTCGTGCTGAAGCTGGTCGAGCGGCGGCGGCGCAGCCGGGTGATGGCCGTGGTCGGGCTGATCTGGACCGTGGCGTGGCTGGCGGCCGGACTGTCGGGGCTGGTGCATGGTGCGCACGCGGTGGCCACCACTTTGCTGATCTCGACTTACGCCCTGTTCGGTATAGGGGAGTCGTTGCTTTCGCCGACGGTGGCCCCGCTGGTGGCCGACCTGGCGCCGGCGTCGATGGTCGGTCAGTACAACTCGGTCTTCGCTCTGGTCAAGCAGCTGGCGCTGGCGATCGGTCCGGCGGTGGGCGCCCTGCTGGTCGGCCACGGCATGGCCGCCCCGTACATCGGGATGCTGGTGCTCTGCGCCGTCGGCATCACCGTGCTGGCGCTGCGGCTGGGCCGGATGCTGAGCCCCGCGCAGGACAACCCGCACATCCGGGCCTTCACCCCGGACGCGCCGGCGGGCACGGTCACCGACACGGGGGCCGAGACGGCAGCCGACGCGGATGCGCCGCGGCGTGAGTCCGTGACGGCGGTGGCGTAAGCCTCGTAAGGCTCGAAACACGGCTGAATACGCCTGGATACGCCTGAATACGGCTGGCTCCGAACGGGCCGTTCCCTGCTCGACGCAGCAGGGAACGGCCCGTTCTTCACGTGCACCGGCCCGTCACATGCACCGGCCCGTTCCTCACATGTACCAGTACGCGCTTCACTCCCGCGGCAGCGCGAACTCGCACCACACGGCCTTGCCGCCCCCGGGCGTCCGGCGCGACCCCCACGCCGAGGCGATCGTCGCGATGATCGAGATGCCCCGGCCCGCCTCGTCGGCGGGCTCGGCCCGGCGCCGCCGCGGCAGATGGTCGTCGCCGTCGGTCACCTCGACGATCAGCCGGCGGTCCGTACGGCGCAGTCGCAGCCGCATCGGCGGTGTGCCGTGCTGGAGCGAGTTGGCGACCAGCTCGCTGGCGGCCAGGACGCCGAGGTCGTGCAGCTCCGGGGAGAAGCGCCAGGAGGCGAGCACCCCGGAGGCGAAGGCGCGGGCGCGGGGCGCCGCCTCCGTACCGCCGTGCAGTTCGAGGGCGGCGTTGTGGAACAGCTCGGCGTCGTGCCCCGTACGGGCGGGGTGCTGAAGGACCAGGACGGCCACGTCGTCGTCATGGTCGGTGGTGATGCCGAGCGCGCGCAGCAGCCGGTCGCAGACGATGTCCGGCGCGCCGGTCGCGCCCGCGAAGGCGCGCTCCAGAGCCTCCACGCCGTGGTCGATGTCCTTGTCACGGCGCTCGACCAGACCGTCCGTATAGAGGACAGCGCTCGAACCGGGCCCCAGCGGGACGCTGCCGGAGGTGTGCAGCCAGCCGCCGGTGCCCAGCGGCGGGCCGGTCGGCTCGGCGGCGCGGTGCACCGTCCCCTCGGCGTCGCGCACCAGGATGGGCAGATGGCCGGCGGAGGAGTAGACCAGACGGCCCTCGTTCGGGTCGTGGACCGCGTAGACGCAGGTCGCGATCTGGCTGGCGTCGATCTCGGCGGCCAGCCCGTCCAGCAGCTGGAGGACCTCGTGGGGCGGCAGGTCGAGGCGGGCATAGGCGCGGACCGCGGTGCGCAGCTGTCCCATGACGGCGGCGGCGCGCACGCCACGGCCCATGACGTCGCCGATGACCAGGGCCGTACGCCCGGCGCCGAGGGTGATGACGTCGTACCAGTCGCCGCCGACCGCGGCGTCCGTGCCGCCCGGCTGGTACGTCGCGGCGACCCGCAGGTCGTCCGGCTGCTCCAGCTCCTGGGGCAGCAGGGAGCGTTGCAGCGTCACGGCCGCGGCGCGCTGGCGTGCCTCGCTGGCGCGCAGCCGTTCGGTGGACTCCACCTGGTCGGTGACGTCGGCGCCGAAGACGAGCACGCCCTTGTGCGGCGCCACGCAGGCGACCTCGGGGTCGGGTGCCGGTCCGCTGGCGGCGACCTCGATGGGGGTGCAGGTGAAGGTGTAGTACCCGTCGCGGGACTGGTCGGCGCCGGCGCCGCCGGGCACCCTGCGGGCCTTGACCGTACGGGGGCGGCCGCTGCGCAGCACCTGGTCCATCAGCGGGAGCAGGCCGAGCGCGTCCAGCTCGGGCAGTGCCTCGCGCGCGGTGGCGCCGGGCGGGCGGGCGCCGAAGACGGTGGCGTACGCGCCGTTGACGTACGCGATGCGGTGCTCGGGGCCGTACACGACGGCCACCAGGGCGGGGACCTTGCCGAGGATGTCGTGGACGGACAGCGCGTCGACGCTGGGCGTGCGGGCCGGGGCGGCGGGCGAACCGGCGTCGGCCGCACCGGAGTCGCCGTGGTCGGCGCGGGCCGCGGGGACCGCGCCGGGGACGGCACCCGGCGGGCCGCCCGGAGGCGGGGTGGCGGACGCGCCCGGCGCGGCGGACGCGGACGTCGGCGCGGCGCGGTCGGGCCGGACGGCACCGC
The DNA here is from genome assembly GCF_042732265.1 of Streptomyces sp. NPDC059788. NCBI lineage: Bacteria > Bacillati > Actinomycetota > Actinomycetes > Kitasatosporales > Streptomycetaceae > Streptomyces > Streptomyces sp. NPDC059788. The sequence continues at coordinate 4,187 of NZ_JBHWHY010000034.1, forward strand.
GTCGCTGGGTGCCGGGGAGACGGGCGCTCCAGCGCGTGAAGTTCACGGAGGGGTACCTCTTACTTCGCGTCGTCGCGCGGGGTCGGGCCGTCGGCTCGGGAGGACTCCCCGCGGGCACGCCGAGGGGAGGACGCCCGTCCGGCGGACGCGGGGAGCGGTGTCGGCTGGGGGCACGCTCGGCGCCCCCTGGCGGATTGCAGCAAACGTCCAGAATCCTCGTGATTGTCACTCTTCGCAGATACGAGCCCACCCATGGTCACACGTCCAGTGTGGCCGACCGGACTGACATCCGTCAGACGCCGGGGGCACGAGGTGGAGTTCCTGGCTCCGGCTACGGGCGGCATCGGCCCCGGTGACCGTACGGGCAGGGGCCCGGCCGGCAGGGCGTACGACCAGGGCCGGGGCAGCACGCCGTACGGCCGGGGCGGCGCGTCCCGGCAGGTCGTACGGCCGGGGGACCCGGTTCTGACGGCCCGTACGGCGGTCGGCTGCCGGGTGACCGCTGTCGGTTGGCGAGTGACCACGATTGATCGACGTCCCGCCGGACGGGTGACCACTGATGGCTGACAGGTGACCACGATTGACCGGCAGGGCGGGGGACTCCGATGGGGTCGCCGATGGGGACGCCGATCGCATGGACGGCGGCGTGGCTGATGGCGTGGCCGTCGGCATGGCCGATGGATTCGGCCTGCTCGATGGCCTCGGCTCGGCCGACGGCCGCAGCCCGGTTACGCCCCCGCACGGAGGGAGCCCGCGGCACGGCCGCCCTCCGGCGACGGCCCGTCAGCTCGCCTCGTTGTGGCGGCCGGTGCCCGCGGCCAGTTCGAACTCGGCGCGCGGATGTTCCAGCGAGCCGAGCGAAACGATTTCCCTCTTGAACAGCCCGGCGAGCGTCCACTCGGCGAGCACCCGCGCCTTCCGGTTGAAGGTGGGCACCCGGCTCAGGTGGTACACACGGTGCATGAACCACGCCGGATAGCCCTTGAGGCGGCGCCCGTAGACGTGCGCGACGCCCTTGTGCAGCCCCAGTGAGGCGACCGACCCGGCGTACTTGTGCGCGTAGTCCACGACGGGCCCGCCGCGTACCGTCGCCGCGACGTTCTCGGCCAGCACCCGCGCCTGGCGGACTGCGTGCTGGGCGTTGGGCGCGCACTCCTTGTGCGGCTCGTCCGGCTCGGCAGGCCGCTCCGCCGTCAGGTCCGGCACCGCCGCCGCGTCACCCGCCGACCAGGCGTGCTCGACACCGTCGACCCGCAACGCGGCGGTGCACCTGAGCCGGCCGCGCTCGGTGCGCGGCAGGCCGGACGCGGCGATGACCGGGTGTGGTTTGACGCCCGCGGTCCACACGAGAGTGCGAGCCGGGAAACGCGCGCCGTCACTCAGGACGGCGACCCGCTCCTGGTACGACTCCAGCCGCGTCTCCAGCCGTACGTCGATGTTGCGCGCCCGCAGCTCCCGCACCGCGTACTGCCCCATCTCCGTGCCCACCTCCGGCAGGATGCGGCCGGTCGCCTCGACCAGAATCCACTTCATGTCGCCGGGCTCGACGTTGTGGTAGTACCGCGAGGCGTAGCGCGCCATGTCCTCCAGTTCCGCGAGGGCCTCCACGCCCGCGTAGCCGCCGCCGACGAAGACGAAGGTCAGGGCGGCGTCGCGGATCGCGGGGTCGCGCGTTGAGGAGGCGATGTCGAGCTGCTCCAGTACGTGGTTGCGCAGGCCGATGGCCTCCTCGACGGTCTTGAAGCCGATGCCGCCCTCGGCGAGGCCGGGAACCGGCAGGGCACGGGAGACGGAGCCGGGCGCCAGCACCAGCTCGTCGTAGGACAGTTGCAGTCCGCCGGTGCCGTCCTCCGCGGTGGCCGGCGTCTCGATCGTGGCGCAGCGCGCGCTGTGGTCGATCGCGGTGACCTCACCGACGACGACCTTGCAGTGCGGCAGCACCCGGCGCAGCGGTACGACGACATGCCGCGGCGAGATGGAGCCGGCCGCGGCCTCCGGCAGGAACGGCTGATAGGTCATGTACGGATCGGGATCGACCACGACCACCTCGACGGCCGCCCGCCGCAGTTCCTGCTTCAGTTTCCGCTGGAGGCGCAGGGCCGTGTACATCCCCACGTAGCCACCACCGACAACGAGAATGCGCGCCGGTTCCTTCACAGAGGTTCTCCTCGCGACATCGAAAGGCCGGCCCGCGCGCGTTGCCGCCGCCGGTCGGCCGGCTTGCCACCACCAGGCACTGCGTCCCCAGAAGGACACAGCACTGTTCCATGACGCACCGGCGACACGGCTTTGTCCACAGGCCCGGCGAAATGTATGACCGATCGGGCATCTGGGGCCGGAAGGCCAAGTTCCGCGCCGCCGACCGCAGGAGTGCAGGTCAAGCGGTGGGTACGCGGCGCGGGGAGGGTACGGAATCGGGGCGGATCGGGGCCGTATTCCGATCGGTGCACGGACTGTGCGGAACTGCCCCCTTCATTCTTGACCTGGGCTCAACTATGTTCGTACCTCGTTGGGGTGCAACCTCTCGTCGTCACGTCGTTACGCCCCAGCAGTCAGGGCGGGGAGTCTCCGGGGGGAGACGTCATTACCGGGGGATCATCTATGCACATTCAGGGCTCTCAATGGCCGACTGCCGTAACTGCCACCGCACACGGACCCGAGGGCAGGGGAAACGGCACCACGCACTCCGGCGCCGGTGGCCGGAGCACACCGCTGCGGGTGGACGCGCAGCGCAATCTTGAGCACGTCCTACGGGCGGCGCGCGAGGTCTTCGGCGAGCTGGGCTACGGCGCGCCGATGGAGGACGTGGCGCGGCGTGCCCGCGTCGGGGTGGGCACCGTCTACCGGCGCTTCCCGAGCAAGGACGTGCTGGTCCGGCGAATAGCCGAGGAGGAGACCTCCAGGCTGACCGACCAGGCCCGTACGGCGCTCGGCCAGGAGGAGGACCCGTGGTCGGCGCTGTCGCGCTTCCTGCGGACCTCGGTCGCCTCCGGGGCCGGTCGGCTGCTGCCGCCGAGCATATTGCGGGTCAGCGCCGACACTCCGGCCCCGGGCGGCCTGCCGGGCGGTTCCGGTGACGCGGACGCGCGGGTGCCGCACCAGCGCCAGGCGTACGGGCCGGACGCCGGGCCGGGCGGTGTCCAGGCCGCTGTCCGTACGGACGGCGGGCCCGGGGCGTCGGCGGTACCGGCGGTCGCGGCCGGCGTGCCGACCGTGTCGGCGGACCTTCCGGCCGGTGTGCCGGGGGCGCTGACGGCCGACGTACCGGCGGAGTACCGCGTGATCGCACAGCGCGGCGCACCCGAGGCGGAGTCCTCGGAGGCGCCGGCAGCGGTCGCCAACGGGGTTCCCGGCGGCACGCCCAACGGCGTGCCCGCACGGAGCGCGGCCGCCACCGGCGCGCTGGAGGCACCGTCCGGCGAGTCCACGGCGGACGGTGGCGCCCAGGCGCTGCTGGAGGTCGTCGGACAGCTCGTCGAGCGGGCGCGCGAGGCGGGCGAGCTGCGGGCGGACGTGACGGTCGCCGACGTACTGCTCGTCATCGCCACGGGCGCACCGTCCCTTCCGGACCCGGCCCAGCAGCAGGCCGCCTCGGCGCGGCTGCTGGAGATCCTGCTGGAGGGGCTGCGGTCGCGGCCTGTGGGGTGAGTGGCGCGGGCGGGCCTGGTTGGTTGCAGGTGCGTCCGTCGTCGTGAAAGCGCGTGGGCGGGGTGTGGGGCCGGCTGTGGCCGGTGCCGCGCCCCGTTCCCGTTTCGGGGGCCCGGTCGCGGGGCCGGTCGTGCGTCCGCGCCCGCTCGCGGCCTGGTCACCGGACGTGGGCCGGACGAGTCTTCCCCGTACGAGTGACCTCTAGTGCTCCCGGGGTCGAACTCGCCCCGGACGAGTGGTTGGTGTGGTTGCCGGACAAGTCCGGCGCCTCCCTGTGGCACGCTTGCGCGGTGTTACCGCAGTGACGGCGTGTTCGGGGGCCTCGGCGATGAATGTGGACGGGCGGGACGAGCAGCGCGACGGCGAGGCCGGGGCGGTCGGCGGTGCGGGGGGCAAAGCCGGGCCGCGCGCACACCAGGTGCCCGGCCAGGCGGGCCCCCGCCGGTCGGACGGCGGGGCCGTGGGTGGCGCGGACGCGTCGGCCCCTTCCATGGAGCGGCACGACCGCGCGCAGGACGAGATCCGGCCCGGAACGGGCGAACGGGGCGAAGCGGCCGGACGAAGCGGTCCGGCCGATCGAAGTGGTCCGGTCGATCGAAGTGGTCCGGTCGATCGAAGTGGTCCCGCCGGACGAAGCGTTCCTCCGCAGTGGGAGCGGGAGGATGCGCCGGAGCGGGGAAGCGCGCGGGGGGTGCGGGGCCGGGGGGCCCACCGTAAGCCGAGTGGTGGGAAGGGTTCCGGGGCGGACGGGGCGGCCGAGGTGGCTGAGATGGACGGAGCGGCTGGGCAGGAGGGGGCTGGGCAGGACGGGGCGGTACAGCAGCCCGGTCCGTCGCCCTCGGACAGCGAGTTGGTCGTCCGTATGCGAAGCGGCGAGGACAGCGCATACGAGGAGCTCTACCGACGGCACGCCGACGCGGTGCGGCGCTACGCGCGCAGCTGCTGCCGGGACGCGCACACCGCCGACGACCTGACCGGCGAGGTCTTCGCCCGCACCCTCCAGGCGGTACGCGGCGGGTCCGGCCCGGACTCGGCAGTACGCGCCTACCTGCTGACCACCGTCCGCCGGGTGGCCGCCTCCTGGGGGAAGACCGCGAAGCGCGAGCAGCTGATCGAGGACTTCGCCGTGTTCGCGGTGTCGGCGGCCGGCTCCACCCTGGACGACGACACGCTCGACCTCGGCGCGGACGTACGCGCCATGCACGAAGCCGAACAGTCCATGGCCGTACGGGCGTTCCGCAGCCTGCCGGAGCGCTATCAGACCGTGCTGTGGCACACCACGATCGAGGACGAGTCGCCGAGCGAGGTGGCGCCGCTGCTCGGGCTGTCGGCCAACGCCACCGCCGTACTGGCCCACCGCGCCCGCGAGGGCCTCAAGCAGGCGTACCTCCAGGCGCATGTGAACCGTTCGCTGACCGCCGAGGGCGACTGCGCGCGGTACGCGGACCGGCTCGGCGCGTATGCCCGGGGCGGACTGCGCATGCGGGCCGAGCGCGGGCTGCGCAAGCATTTGGAGGACTGCGCCCGGTGCCGTACGGCCGCTTCGGAGGTCGCGGACGTCAACGAGCACATCCGCGTCGTCCTGCCGGTCGCGGTCATCGGCTGGTTCGCCACCGGGTACGCGCTCAAGGGGGCCGCCGCGGTGGTGGGGCTCGGTGGCGCCGGAGCGGCGGCCGGTGCGGCTGCGGCGGCTGGTGGTGCGGGTGCCGGGGCGGGTGCGGGTGCTGGGGCCGGTGGGGCTGGTGCTGCCGCGGGAGCCGGTGGGGCCGCGGGGGCGGGCGCTGGTGGGGCGAGCGGGGCGGGTGGGGCCGGTGCCGCGGTGGGCGAGGGGCTCGGCGCGCCCGCGAAGGTGGCCGTCGGCGCGGGCGTGGTGATCGTGGCGGGTGCCGCGCTCGCGCTGGCGCTGATCGGCGATCCACAGCCCAAGCCGCAGACGCAGGCCAAGCAGCCCGGCGCGTCCTCGGTCGCCCCACAACCCCCCGAGTCACAACCGCCGGAGCGCGCGCCGGAACAGCCGCCCCCGACGCCCGACCCCACGCCGTCGAAGCCGACGCCCGGCCCCACCGACTCGCCCCGGCCGGAGCCGAAGCCGTCACCGACCCCCACGGAGTCCTCGCCCACGCCCGCGCCCGAACCGCCGCACACCCCCGCGCCGTCCGAACCGCCCCCGCACTCCCCGAGGCCCAGGCCGACGCCGACCCCGCCGGCGCCCGCCCCGTCCCCGTACCAGATCAACAGGTTGACGTGGGACATCCTGGGCGACGGCACGAAGCCCGAGGTGCGCTCGGCGGCCAGCAGCTGGTTGTGGCAGCGGCAGGGGCTGCGCATCGGCGGCAAGAAGTACCGGCACGGGGTGACCGTGCACGCGCCGTCGTCCGTGACCATCGACCTGCACCGGCAGTGCACGGCGTACGACGCCTTCGTCGGCGTGGACGACCTGGGGCTCGGCCTGGGCGCGCTGCGCTTCTCCGTGTACGCGGACGGGCAGCGGCTCTGGCGCTCGGGAGTCGTACGCGGTGGGCAGCCCGCCGTGCCCGTGCACGTGCCGTTGACGGGTCACAAGACGCTGCGGCTGGTCGTCGAGCCCGGCTCCGCCAACACGGTGTGGTTCCTGGGCGACTGGGCCCAGTCACAGATCACCTGCCGTTGAGCGTTCCGTCAGGTCGCGGCCGTGGGGCTGCCAGGTCCGTCCGGTGGGGCCGGTCCGACCCGACGGGCCGGTCCGGCCGTCGGGCCGTCGGGCCGCGTCCCGTCAGGCGCGTCCGTATCGACGTACGGCCTCGTGACGACGCGCCGCATCCGTACCGACGCCCCGCACCCGTACCGACGTACCGCCGCCGTATCGACGTACGCCTCCGTACCGACGAGCCACATCCGTACCGACGAACCGCTCCCGTACCGGCGAACCGTCCCCGTATCGACGTACGCCCCCGTACCGACGAACCCCGCCCGTACCGACGTACCTCCCGCCCGCCGCACCCCCGCCCCGCCTCAGAGACCGGGCCGTGGCGTCACCCCGCCCGCCACCGCGCGCTGGCGGGGGGCGGCCGTGCCCGTCCAGCACGTGCCGCGGCGGGCGAGCAGGCGCCGTAGCCACAGTTCGGTGGAGACGAGTTCGGCGAGACCGTCCAGCGGGACCGGGGCGCCCTCGGCCGCCGCCCGCAGGGCCTTCCGTACGACCCGTGCCTCGACCAGGCCCGCGTCGGCGAGCAGCGGGGTGTCGAAGAGGCCGACCACGTCCCCGATGGAGGTACGCAGACCGGCCCGTACGGCGGCCGCGTGCGTGATGTGTGACGTGGCGCCCCAGCCGGGCGGCAGGTCCCGGATGCCCGCTCCAGAGAGGACGGCGCGCAACACCGCGGCTCGCGCGCCGGGTTGCACGCGCAGCGTGTCCGGAAGCGCGCGGCAGGCCAGCACCACCTGGTTGTCCAGGAAGGGGGCGTGCAGCCGTTGGTTGCGTACCTCCACGGCCTGTTCGAAGATCCGGTGATCGGCGGCGTGCCGGGCCAGCGCGGCGCGTGCCCGGCGCTCCCCCGGCCGCCCCACGGCGGGCGTCCGGGCCGCCGCGGCATTGAGCCGAACCGATACTTCAGCCAGCGCCTCCCCCGTGAGCCAACGCGCCGCGGGCCCGGGGCGGCACCACGACAGCGCCGCCAGGGACGCGTCCACCGCCCCGCCGCCCGCCACCGGCTCGTCGGTGAACTGCCGCTCCCTCAGGCGCGTCGCCGTATCGGCGATCCCCGCCCCGTAGGTCGTACGGGCCAGCTTGCGGGCGGCGCGGTACACGGTGAACGGCACCAGCGCGGACTGCGACAGCGGCCCGTCGGCCTTGGCCAACGCCGTGACGGGCCGCAGCAGATGGCGTCTACGGCGGTCCATGAGCAGGTCGGCGAGGCGCGCCGGATGGGCGTCCAGGACCTGCCGCGCGCCGGCCCCGACGAAGTGGTCCGCGCTGCCCGCCAGCAACCGCCGCCGGTGGCGTCCGGCCGTGATGAGCGACGGTCCCGGCTCGTCCGTGAGTGCTCCGCCTTCCAGGTCCGCATACGGGAGGGCCTCCTCACCCGCCGCGACGACCACATGGCGCAGACGCGGGTTGGCGGCGATACTGCGGGCCCGTTCCAGCTCGGCTTCCCTGTACGGCTTGCCCCCGTGGGTGGCGCGGTCGTTGAAGGTGACGGCCAGGAGGCGTTCGCCGCGCCCGTTGACCGTGCCGGGCACTCCGGGCAGCCCGGCGGCGAGCAGCGCCAGAGTGGCGGACGCGCTCCCTCCGGAGAGGTCGGCGCCGACGCCGGGGACCGGTGCGCCGCGCGCGGCCCGCCGTTCGGCCGGGCCCATGCCCGGCACGGGCCCCGGGTCCAGGCCGCTGAGCCCGTCCGGGTCCGGGGCGTGCCGGGGGCCGGACAGCCGCGCCCGTACGGCCTCGATCAGCGCGTCCCGTACGCCGTCCACGGCCTGCTCCGGCGGCAGTTGGGGCGCGGAGACCGCCAGCGAGGTCGTCGGCTCGTAGGAGGTGATGTCGCTGCTGCCGCCGCGCAGGACGAGCGCGTGGCCGGGCGGCACCCGCCGTACGCCCTCGTACGGCGTGCCGGCGCCGAGCGCTTCCGGCGCGTCCGGGCAGGCCAGCAGCGCGGCCAGGTGCCCGACGTCCAGGTTGGCCTCGATCAGGTCGGCGAGCGGGAGGGCGGCGGTGGCGTACGCCGTTCCGCCCGCCCACGGGGTGTGGAAGACCGGGCGCGCGCCCGCCAGGTCGCCGGTGACCGTCACGCGCCTGCCCACCTGGACGACGGCCGTGTAGCTGCCGGGCCAGGCGGTGAGGTGGCGCAGCGCGCCCCCACGGGCCGCGAAGAGGCCCACGCGCAGTTGGTCGTCGGTGGCGCCGCAGACCCCGAAGACGGCGAGCCGGGTCTCCGCGTCGGCCTGGACGACGCGCACCTCGTCGGGGCGCCAGTCGCCCACCGCCCACAGCGGGTCGGGGTCGCCCCACAGAAGCTGGGCGCCTACGGGGAGGACCGTACGGGCCTCCTCGGTGGGGGCCGGTCCCGTGGAGGTACTGCTCCACCCCACCAACCAGCGCATCGCCGCCTCCACCCTGTTCGCCGCCGCCGGGCGGCCCCCGTCCGTCCGCCGACGCGGAGGCCCCGCCCACCTCAGGAGCGACCCTGATGGTCGGCAGGGTGGACCGGACCGCCGCTCCGCACAGCGGATTGCCAAGCCGTTGCCAAGCTGTTGTGCCGCCCATGCTGCCATGACAGCGGCATTCGGGAGGCGCCAAAGAGAGCCTGTATACGGGGGTGTTCGGAAGACGTTACCGAGTGTGGACGGGACCGGTTCGGGACGAGTTCGCGGCCGGTGGGACGCGGTGGGGGGTCCGGTGGTGTATGAGGCGCCTCGCTTCGGCGCGCGGGGAGGCGGTACGCGGCGGGCCGGGCGGGGTGGAGGTGAGGCCGCGGGGAGCGGAAGGCCCGTAGGCAGCCCCGTAGGACCCGTACGACCCGTGCGCCCTGCCGGAGCGGCCGTACGCCCTTGGAGAGACGCCATACGCCCCGAACAGACGCCATCGTCCCCGAACAACCGAACACCGGAAACTACGCGCCCCCGCCGGGACCCCGCCCCCGTCAGAAACAGCGTCCCCGCCAGAAACAGCACCCTCGCCCCGACGGGAACAGCGCCCAGCCCGGACGATCACGTCCCTCCCGTACGGCGACCGCGGCTCCCTCGTACGACGACCCCGGCCCTCCCGTACGTGACGCGCGCCTCTCCGTACGACGATCATGGCGCTCCGCGCACGAAGCCGTCACAGCCCCGCCGTACCGCCCGCCCCCGGGCACGCTCCCGCCCCCGCAGACAAACCCTCGTACGTCGATTTTCGGCCAAAATCTGTGCGGCGCATCTCAGTTGGCCCGATACCGGCCAGGCCGCCCCCGGGGACCGGGCGATCACCCCCCAGGCGGCCCCGCCGAACCCCCGGGAGCGCCCCGGCACGCCGCGCCGAACGGCCGGGCTCCGTCCCCACCGCCACGGGGGTCACACGGACACCCACCAGGCCGCCTCGGCGGGCCCTTCCCGCAAATGCGACAGTCCGGGAGGCGGGACTCGCCCCCCGGACCGGACCGCCACCCGCGGGGAATGAGGTGGCGGTGTCCCCCAGCCCACTGGATCCAGTGCAGCGGGCCGACCCACGCAGCTCCCATGGAAGCGCTCCCGTCCCAACCCGGGCAGCGCGCACGTACGGGCGCACGGCAACACGTACCCGGAGCACATGCCAAACCCCCTACAGCGGCTTGGACTTGAAACCCGCCATCCGGGACATCGGCCCTTAACGGTAGGGATTCGGCGAACTACTCTGGGTGGACGCATACCCCGGGGTACCGGGGCTGCCGTCGCTTTGTCGAGGGGTGCGCATGTCAAGGGATATACGCGGGCCGAACGAGAAGCTCGGCACCGTTCTCGCCCTCGCGGGGATCAGCAACGCCGGGCTCGCCCGCCGGGTCAACGACCTCGGGGCGCAGCGCGGGTTGACGCTTCGCTACGACAAGACGTCGGTGGCCCGGTGGGTGTCGAAGGGCATGGTGCCGCAGGGCGCCGCGCCCCACCTGATTGCCGCCGCGATAGCCGGCAAGCTCGGCCGCCCGGTACCGCTCCACGAGATCGGGCTGGCCGACGCCGACCCTGCCCCTGAGGTGGGCCTGGCCTTCCCGCGCGACGTGGGCGCCGCGGTCCGCTCCGCGACCGAGCTGTACCGCCTCGACCTGGCCGGACGCCGCGGCGGCGGGGGCATCTGGCAGAGTCTGGCCGGATCCTTCTCGGTGAGCGCGTACGCGACACCGGCCTCGCGGTGGCTGATATCCCCGGCTGACAGTTCCGTCGCGCGCGAAGCACCTGACCTGCGGGAAGTACGGGACACCAACGGCACGGCGGGCAAGGACGGCGCCCCCGGAGCGGACACCGCGCCTTTGCACGTCGGCCACAGCGACGTCACCAAACTGCGGGAGGCCGCCGAGGACGCGCGCCGCTGGGACTCCAAGTACGGCGGCGGCGACTGGCGCTCCTCGATGGTGCCCGAGTGCCTGCGGGTGGACGCGGCACCGCTGCTCCTCGCCTCGTACAGCGACGAGGTGGGCAGAGCGCTCTTCGGGGCGACCTCCGAGCTGACCAGGCTCGCGGGCTGGATGGCCTTCGACACCGGGCAGCAGGAGGCGGCCCAGCGGTACTACATCCAGGCGCTGCGCCTGGCGCGGGCCGCCGCCGACGTCCCGCTGGGGGGATATGTCCTGGCCTCGATGTCGCTCCAGGCGACCTACCGCGGCTTCGCCGACGAGGGCGTCGACCTGGCGCAGGCCGCCCTCGAACGCAACCGCGGCCTGGCCACCGCCCGCACGATGAGCTTCTTCCGCCTGGTGGAGGCACGGGCGCAGGCCAAGGCCAACGAGTCGCGCGCCTGCGAGGTGGCCCTGAAGGCCGCCGAGGGCTGGCTGGAGCGTTCCCGCGAGGGCGACCCGGACCCGTCCTGGCTGGACTTCTACTCGTACGAGCGCTTCGCCGCCGACGCGGCCGAGTGCTACCGGGACCTGCGGCTGCCCCGCCAGGTGCGGCGCTTCACGGAGCAGGCGCTGTCCCGCCCCACGGAGGAGTACGTCCGCTCGCACGGGCTGCGGCTGGTCGTCTCCGCGGTGGCCGAGCTGGAGTCCGGCAACCTGGACGCGGCCTGCGCGGCCGGCACACGGGCGGTCGAGGTCGCGGGCCGCATCTCGTCGGCCCGCACGACCGAGTACGTACGTGATCTCCTGCACCGCCTGGAGCCGTACGGGGACGAGCCCCGCGTCGTGGAACTGCGCGAGCGGGCGCGGCCGCTGCTCGTCGCGCCGGCGTAGGGCGCGGGGCTGAGACGGGTGTGAGAGCGGAGGCGTAGAGGGGTAGGGAACCGGGTGCGGGGGCGGAGATCGTGGCCCCGGGACCAGGGGCGGAGACGGGAGTGGGTCCGGGTGCGGGGGCCGGTCGAGTGCGAGCGTGAACGCGGGCGCGAACGCGGGCGCGAACGCTGCCCGTGCTCCCCCTCCCCCGGCTGCTCACCCCCACCGCCCGCACTCCTCTCCCGGCCGGTTGTCAGACCCCCCGGTCATGATGGGATACGTCTGGTTCCAGGGATTCCAGGGGAGGTGCTGTGATGGCGTACGACTGCGACGTACTGGTGATCGGTGCCGGCATCGTCGGACTCTCGACGGCTTACGCGATCACGCGCGCCGCTCCCGGCACCCGGGTGGCCGTCCTGGAGAAGGAGCCGGGCCCCGCCCGCCACCAGACCGGCCGCAACAGCGGCGTGATCCACAGCGGCATCTACTACCCGCCCGGCTCCCTGAAGGCCCGCTTCGCGCTCCAGGGCTCCGCGGAGATGATCAAGTTCTGTCTCGACCACGGCATCCCGCACCAGGTCACGGGCAAGCTGATCGTCGCCACCGACCGCAGTGAGCTGCCCCGCCTGCACGGCCTGATCCAGCGCGGCCGGGAGCACGGCATCCCGGTGCGCGAGCTCGGCCCCGCCCAGCTCGCGACGTACGAGCCCGAGGTCAGCGGCCTGGCCGCCATCCACGTCGGCACCACCGGCATAGCCGACTTCGGCGCCGTAGCCCACCGCTTCGCCGCCCTCGCGACGGACGCGGGCGCCCACATCGCGTACGGCAGCGAGGTCACCACCATCGGCCGCCGCCCCGGCCGCGTCGCGGTGCGGACGGCCTCCGGCGCGGTCTTCCGCGCCCGCACCCTGGTCAACTGCGCCGGCCTGCACTGCGACCGCATCGCGCGCCTGGCGGGCGACGCGCCGGCCATGCGCATCGTCCCCTTCCGCGGGGAGTACTACACCCTCGCCCCGTCCCGCGCCTCTCTGGTGCGCGGCCTGGTCTACCCGGTCCCCGACCCGGCCTTCCCGTTCCTCGGCGTGCACCTCACCCGCGGCATCGACGGCTCCGTCCACATCGGCCCCAACGCGGTCCCCGCCCTCGCCCGCGAGGGCTACGACTGGCGCACCGTCCGCCCCGCCGAACTGGCCGGCACCCTGGCGTACCGCGGCTCCTGGCACATAGCCCGCCGCCACTGGCGCTACGGCACCGGCGAACTGCGCCGCTCCCTCTCCCGCCGCGCCTTCACCGAAGCGGTCCAGCGCCTGCTGCCGGCGGTCCGCGAGGAGGATCTCCGGCCGTCCCCCGCCGGCGTGCGCGCCCAGGCCGTACTGCCCGACGGCACTCTCGCCGACGACTTCCTCATCACCGAGTCCCCGTCCGCCGTCCACGTCCTCAACGCTCCGTCCCCGGCCGCCACGGCCTCCCTCCCCATCGGCAGGGAGATAGCCGAGAGGGCCCTGCGGATGCTGGAGACGTCGGACGGCTGAGGGCCGGGGCGGGATCGTACGGCCGGGGGCAGGCCTGGGCGTGCGTACGGCAGAGCCCGGCCGGGGCGCGTACGGCAGAGCCCGGCCGGGGCGCGTACGGCAGAGACGGGCCGGGGCGCGTACGGCAGGGAAGAGCCGATCGTCTCCCGCCCGCCCCCGACCACCTCGCCCCACCCCACCTCTCCCCGCCGCTCCCCACCCCGCCCGTAGAATCGACCCACTGTGTCCGAGAACCCCGCCACCCCCGCATCCGGCCCTGCCCCCGAGCCCGGCCCCGGCGCCGCCACCAGCGACGGCGCCGTCGCTGACGCGCAGCCCGGCCGGCCGACAGCCGACGCGCAGGCCACCGCCGACCAGGCCATCACCGACCAGACAGCCATTGCCCACGGCCAAGGTCAGGGACAGGGGCTCGGCCAAGGTCAGGGCCAAGGTCAGGCCCAGGGCCAGGGACTCACCCACCCCCACCCCGCCCCCAAGGCGATGTTCCCGGACGGAACCGGCCCGGCGGCCGACCCGGCCGGTGCGCACCACGAGCGGCGCATCCGTTCCTTCCAGCCGCGCCGCAGCCGGGTCTCCCCCGGGCAGGCCGACGCGCTGCGACGCCTGTGGCCCAAGTGGGGCCTGGACATCGACGGCCTCTCCAGGATCGACCTGAACGAACTCTTCGAGGGCCGCCCGGTCGTCCTGGAGATCGGCTTCGGCATGGGCGAGGCCACGGCACAGATGGCCGCCGCCGACCCGGACACCGGCATCCTCGCCTGCGACGTCCACACCCCGGGCCAGGGCAACCTGCTCGGCCTCGCGGAACGCAACGGCCTGTCCAACATCCGGGTGGCCAACGGCGACGCGATCATCCTGCTCCGCGAGATGCTCGCCCCCGACTCCCTCGCCGGCCTGCGCGTCTACTTCCCGGACCCGTGGCCCAAGAAGCGCCACCACAAGCGCCGCCTGATCCAGCCGGAGTTCCTCTCCCTGGTCACGACCCGTCTCGCCCCGGGCGCCCTCGTCCACTGCGCGACCGACTGGGAACCGTACGCGGAACAGATGCTCGACGTCCTCTCCGCCGAGCCCACCCTCGAAAACCTGCACTCCGGCTACGCCCCGCGCCCGGACTTCCGCCCCCTGACCAAGTTCGAGGGGCAGGGACTGGACAAGGGGCACGCCGTGCACGACCTCCTCTTCCGGCGGCTCCCGGCATAGTCCACCCCGCGGTGGTTAGGGTCGATGGGTGAATCCGCCGCAGCCGCCTCCGCTTCCGCCGAAACCGGCGTACGCGCCCGACCCGCGCTACGCCGCTCCCGCCGCGTCGCCCGCGGCGGCGCAGTGGCACTACGCACCGCGCCGCCTGCCGGCGCTCTGGCACAGCAGAACGGCGCGCGCCGTCGCCCTGTTCTCCCTGCTCGCCCTCTCCGGCGTGATCATCCTGGCGATGGTCCGCCAGCAGACCGGCACCGAGGGGTTCCTCGTCGGCCTCGGCCTCGCCGTCTTCCCCGTACCCGTCCTCATAGCCGGCTTCTGCTGGCTGGACCGCATCGACCCCGAACCGCGCCGCAACCTCGTCTTCGCCTTCGCGTGGGGCGCCTGCGCCGCGACCCTCGTCGCGCTCCTGGCCAACGGGTTCGCCACCAACTGGCTGGAGAACAACCTCTCCACCCTCTCCCCCGACGACGCCCGGACCTGGGGCGCGACCGTCTTCGCCCCGATCATCGAGGAGACCGTCAAGGCCGCCGCCGTCGTCCTGCTCTTCCTCTTCCGCCGCCAGAACTTCGACGGCATCACGGACGGCCTCGTCCTGGCCGGCATCACGGCCACCGGCTTCGCCTTCACCGAGAACGTCCTCTACCTCGGCAACGCCTTCGGCCAGGACCAGTCCCTCGGCCACACCGGCCTCGACTCACTCACCGCGGGCACCTTCTTCGTACGCATCATCATGTCGCCGTTCGCCCACCCGCTCTTCACCATGCTCACCGGCCTGGCCTTCGGCATAGCCGCCACCAGCTACCCCCACCGCCGGCCACTGCGCGTGGCCCTGCCCTTCCTGGGCCTCGCCACCGCGATCCTGCTGCACTCCATCTGGAACGCCGCCACCACCCTCGGCGACCTCGGCTTCCTCACCGTCTACGTCCTCTTCATGCTGCCGGTCTTCGCGGCCCTCACCTGGCTCGCCGTCTGGACCCGCCGCCGCGAACTCCTCGCCCTGCGCACCTACCTCCCCCCGTACGTCACCACCGGCTGGCTCTCCCCCACCGAACCCGTCTCCCTGTCCTCCCTGAAGACCCGCTCGGTGGCCCGCGACATCGCCCGCCGTACCCAGGGCCCCGCCGCCGCCCGCGCCGTCACGGAGTACGCCGCCGTAGCCACCTCCCTGGCCTTCCTCCGCCGCCGAGCCCACCGCACCGGCCCCACCCCCGACTTCCCCACCCAGGAACAGGCCCTCCTGAACCACCTCTGGCACCACAAACCCACGGCCCATCCAGCGTTGCTCCAGGCACTGCATACGACGCACCGGCCGGTGCCATACCCCGCCCAGCGAAATCCGCACCCCCAGCCGCCTCGCTGACCATGCGTCGCTGTCGGCGTAACCTCGAACGCACGTGAACCGACAAGGGGAGGGTGTACTCATGGCTCAAGTGCCGAGTTCGTTGGTTGCTGTGACTGGGCTTGTTGGTGGTTACGGTGTGGCGCGGTGGACCAAGAAGAGGCCGTTGGGTGGGGTGGCGCTTGCGGCGGCGGGGGCTGTGGCGGCTCGGGAGTGGGAGCGGAGGGCTGGGAAGAAGGCTGCTGTGGCGTTGAGTGGGGCTTATGTGGCGGCGTTTGTCGGGTCGCATCCGCTGGCCAAGAAGGTGGGGGCGTGGCCGTCGGTGTTCGCGGTGGCGGGGGTTGTGGGGGCGGCCTCCTGGGTGGTGGCCGATCGGCGGAAGTAGGCCGGGGGGGCAGGGAAGCAGAAACAAGGGCGGTCGCGTACGGGTTCGTACGCGACCGCCCTTGTTGGTGGGCCCTGGCCCGGTGGCTCAGGTCGAGGCCTGGGTGAGGAGGGCCAGTTCGCCTTCGGTGAGGTGGAGGTCGGCCGCGGCCATGAGCGCCGGGAGCTGGTCGACCGTGCGGGCGCTGGCGATGGGGGCCGCGACCGTGGGCTGGGCGGCGAGCCAGGCGAGGGCCACGGTGGCGTGTTCGGCCCGGTGGGCGGCGGCCACGGTGTCCAGGGCAGCCAGGACCTTGCGGCCGCGCTCGGTGGCCAGGTGCGCGGCGGCCTTGTCGGAGCGGACGCTGTGCACGTCGGTGTCCGGGCGGTACTTGCCGGTGAGGAAGCCGGACGCCAGGGCGTAGTACGGGACGGCGGCGAGGCCGTGGCGGGCGGCGGTGTCGGCCAGTTCGCCTTCGTAGGTGTCGCGGGAGACCAGGTTGTAGTGGGGCTGGACGGCGACGTAGCGGGCCAGGTTCTCGGCGGCGGAGAAGGCCAGGGCGGCTTCGAGGCGCTGGGCCGAGATGTTGGAGGCGGCGATCTCGCGGACCTTGCCGGCCTTGACCAGGTCGTCGAGGGCCGGGAGGAAGTCGGAGACGTCGAGGGACTCGTCGTCGTAGTGGGTGTAGTAGAGGTCGATGTAGTCGGTGCGCAGGCGGGTGAGGGAGGCGTCGACGGCGGCCTTGATGGTGGTCGGGGCCAGACCCTTGAGGTCGGGGTGGGCGCCGACCTTGGTGGCGATGACGACCTCGTCGCGGTTGCCGCGGGAGGCGAGCCAGTTGCCGAGGACGGTCTCGGATTCGCCGCCCTTGTTGCCCGGCACCCAGGCCGAGTACACGTCGGCGGTGTCGATGAAGTTGCCGCCGGCGGCGACGTAGGAGTCCAGGACGGCGAAGGACTGGGGCTCGTCCGCGGACCAGCCGAAGACGTTGCCTCCGAGGGAGAGCGGCGAGACGGACAGGGAGCCGAGGGTCTTCTGTGTCGTGGTCATGATCTTTCCAAAGTAGAGGGAGGGGTGGGGGCGGGGGTGGATTTCGCGCCGCGACAGGTGCGATGGGCGCGACAGGGAGGTGGGGGGAGGAAGGGCAGTGGGGTGGGTCAGGCGTCGGGGGCGGTCGACAGGGGGCTGGCGATGCTTTCCAGGGAGCGGCGTTCGGCTCGTACGGCCAGGAAGGCGGCGGTCAGGCCGGCCAGGCACATCAGCGAGGCGCCGATACAAAAGGCGAGCGCGGTGTCGCCGGCCACGCCGGACTCGGTCAGTTTCGCGAAGACCAGGGGGCCGCTGATGCCGCCCGCGGCCGTACCGACCGCGTAGAAGAAGGCGATGGCCATGGCCCGGGTCTCCATCGGGAAGACCTCCGAGACCGTCAGGTACGCGCTGCTGGCTCCGGCCGAGGCGAAGAAGAGGACCACGCACCAGCAGGCGGTGAGCGTGGTGGCGGTCAGCTGGCCGGCGGCGAAGAGCCAGGCGGTGGCGAAGAGGAGTACGCCGGACAGCAGGTAGGTGCCGGAGATCATGATGCGGCGGCCGACCGTGTCGAAGAGCTTGCCGAGGAGCAGCGGGCCCAGGAAGTTCCCGGCCGCCATCACGGCGAAGTAGTAGCCGGTGCCCGCCGTCGACACGTCGAAGAACGAGGTCAGGATGGCGCCGAAGCCGAAGGTGACGGCGTTGTAGAGGAACGCCTGGCCGACGAAGAGGGCGAGGCCGAGGATGGCGCGCCGGCGGTAGCGCGAGAAGACGGTGCGGGCGATCTCGATGAAGCCGATGCTCTTCCGGGGGTGGATGGTGATCTCGCCCTCGGGTTCGGGGAGGGGTTCGCCCCGCTTGCCCTTCTCTTCGGTGATCTGTTTTTCGATGGAGGAGACGAGTGCGTCCGCCTCGTCGCCCCGTCCGTGGATGAACAGCCAGCGCGGACTTTCGGGTACGTGGCGGCGTACGAGGAGGATGACCAGGCCGAGGACGACGCCGAGCGCGAAGGTCAGCCGCCAGCCGAGGTTCAGCGGGAAGATCGCGGGGTTCAGCATCACGATGGACAGCAGCGAACCCCCGATCGCGCCGAGCCAGAAGCTGCCGTTGATGACGAGGTCGACGCGCCCCCGGTAGGCGGACGGGATCAGCTCGTCGATGGCGGAGTTGATCGCCGCGTACTCGCCGCCGATGCCGAAACCGGTCAGGAAGCGGAAGAGGAAGAACCACCAGGAGGAGAAGGAGAGCGCGGTCAGGGCGGTGGCGCTCAAGTAGACGGCCAGCGTGATCAGGAAGAGTTTCTTACGGCCGAAAAGGTCGGTGAGCCGTCCGAAGAACAGCGCGCCCAGACAGGCCCCGGCCACGTACAGGGCCGCGGCGACGCCGGTGACCTGGGCGGATGTGATGGGCAGCCCGCTGCCTCGCTCGGACAGGCGGCCGGCGATGTTGCCGACGACGGTGACTTCCAGCCCGTCGAGAATCCACACCGTGCCCAGGCCGACGACCACCATCCAGTGCCAGCGCGACCAGGGGAGGCGGTCGAGGCGGGCGGGGACGTCGGTGGTGATGGTGGGGGTGGTGGGGGTCTCGGCGGTGGGGGCCTTGGTGGTGGTGGGTTTGTTGGCGCTCGCGCCGGTGGGGAGGGATGGGGTTGGGGATGTGTGAGGGGCTGGGGGTTTACGGGTGGTCGCGGGCGTTTGGCGTCCCGTCGGCTCGCCGCTGTGCTCCGCCCCCGGCCTTTCGTTCGGCTTCATCGCACCCTCCTGAACCGGGCCGGGGCCGGTCACCCCGGCGGCGCATCCATCCGAGTGCCCGGCGGGCAGCGCGCAAAGCAGGGGAAATGCCCAGGTTGAGAGGGATTCTCTTATGGTGTGCCGGTTCGCCGGGTGAGATCGGCCGCGGCGTGACGCGCGTGTCGTGAGGAGAGCGGAGGCGAGGAGGCGAGGAGGCAAGGAGGCAAGCAGGCAAGGAGGCAAGCAGGCGGTTGGCGGGAGACGGGGGCGAGGAGGAGCCCGCGCCCGGTCTCAGACGTCGATGCCGTGCTCGCGCAGCCACGGCTTCGGGTCGACCGGGGTGCCGCCCGGCCGTACTTCCAGGTGGAGGTGCGGGCCCGTGACATTGCCGGTGGCGCCCACCCGGCCGATGGTCTCGCCTGCGGCGACCTTGCCGGAGGCGCGTACCAGCGAGGACAGGTGGCAGAACCACAGTTCCGTACCGTCGTCCAGGGTCAGGATGATGCGGTAGCCGTACGCGCCTGCCCAGCCCGCCTCGGTGATCGTGCCGCCGTGGACGGCCTTGACCGGGGTGGCGGTGGGGGCCGCGAAGTCCAGGCCCGTGTGGTTGGCCGCCCAGCGGTCGCCGGCTTGGCCGAATCCCGCGGTGAGTGTGTAGGAGGAGAGGGGGGCGACGTAGCTGCGGGCCAGTTCGGCGAGGCGTTCGGCCTCGGCCTTCTTACGCGCTGCCGCTGCCGCCTTGCGCCGGGCCTCGCGCCGGGCGGCGTCCTTGGCGGCCGCGGACTTCTCCGCCTGCTGCTGTTGCGTGGCCGCGTCCTGTGCGGCCTTCTTGGCGGCGGCCTGCTCCGCGGCCTCGCGCTCCTCCTCCTCGGCGGCGTGCTGCTGCCGCTCGGCCTGCTGGCGGATACGGTCGCTCAGCGACTGGCCCGCGCCCAGGCCCTGTTCGGCCTCGGCCCGCGTGAGTCCGGCCTGGGAGAGGGGAGCACCGGCCATGGCGGGCGTCGCGCCCCCGGCGGCACCCGCCGACTGCGCGGAGCCGGACGCACCGGATGCGCCGGACGCACTGGACTCACCGGATATCAGGTCGCCGATGCCGGGCAGGGATTTGGCGTCCGGCAGCTTCGCCGCGAGGTCGTCCGCCAGCTCGCCGACATCCGGCAGGGATATCGAAAGCTGCGGCTTCTCCTCGGCCGTGGCCATACCGCCCGCGCCGACCGCGGCGATCACGCCGACGCCCAGGACCGTACCGCCGCGGGCGAGTCCGCCGCGCTGCTTGACGGCCACCCGGTGCTTGCCGCGTACGGGCCGTACGGAGTCCTCGGTGGGGTTCCACTCCTCCCAGGAACCGGTACCGGACGCGTCCGAGCTGGTACCGGACGCGCCTGAATCGGCAGCGGAGGCCCCGGGCCCGGGGCTGCGAACGCCGGGCTCGGCGCTGGGGACACCGCGCGCCTCGTACGAGCCAAGAGTGTCAGGAGCGCCACGAGCGGCGCCGAAAGGAATCTCGGGGACGGAGCCGGCAGGGCTGTTGGACGCCACGGGGGCGCACTCCTTTCCTTCCTCTCGCCTACCGGGTCAGTGGTGGGGCCGCCGCCCGGCCCGGTCCGGCACCGGAGGAGGTGGCCTCTCCGGAGCCGTCAGGCGCGGGAAGTTCGGAGCAGGAAGGTCTCCTACGACGGCGGGCGGCTTCCGACGGGTCGGCGGTCGCCCGGCGCTCCCCAAGGTGGTGGTTGCCCGGTTCCCAGGGCACACGCCGGTCGGGCTCCGGCCCGCAGACCGGTCCAGCGGTGACCCAACGGTGATTCAGTTGTGAACCTGCTGACGGGATTAGGCGTCGGCGCACGGTGCCGCCTCTTGCGACGGCTGGGACGACCGCGCTGCGTTATCGGACTGTAATAGAAACCCGGGCCGGATACCAAGCGTTCCGACGAATCCATGGGCGATTTGGGATGGCTTTGGCCAGGACTTAAACCGTCATCAGTGCATCAATCAGGGCGAGTTGCCGAACGGCCGCCAAACCCATGAGACGCGATTGTGCGGTAGTTGTTATGCACAGGGGTGCCCGGAGATTACGCCGCGTGAGGGCAGTAACGTCTGATCATGGTCGTCAACAGCGTGCAGGCACTGGCGGATCGGTACGTGGACTTCGCCTGGTACCAGGCGCGGGGGCAATCCGACGCCCACGAGGAGCTGGCCGCGCGGATCGGCCACGACCCCGAGTTCTGCGACCACCTCGTACGCTCCCTGCCCGCCGGCAACAAGCAGCAGCCCAAGCTCCTGTTCGCCGCGGTCCGCTACCTCGACGGCCCGTACGCGGAGCAGGGCCCGCGCGGCGACGCGGCGTACCGCGGCTGGCGCGAGTGGACCCTGCGCCACTGGGAGGACGTCCGGGCCGTGATCATGCGGCGCCTGACGCAGACCAACGAACCGGCCCGCTGCGCGACCCTCCTCCCCCTCCTCGCCCGGCTCCCCCAGCCGCTGGCGCTCCTGGAGGTCGGCGCGTCGGCCGGCCTGTGCCTGCACCCGGACCGCTACCGCTACCGCTACGACGACCGGCCGGAGTTCGGGGCCCCGGACAGCGCGGCCGTCCTCCCCTGCCGTACGGCCCCGGGCACCCCCGTACCCGACCGCGTCCCGGACATCGCCTGGCGCGCGGGCATCGACCTCAACCCCCTCGATCCGGCCGACCCCGACGACGTCCGCTGGCTGGAGGCCCTCATCTGGCCCGGCGCCACCGACGACCGGGTACGGCGGCAGCGGGCCGCCATAGAGGCGGTACGGTCCGCGCCGCGCCCCCGTATCGTGCGCGGCGACCTGATCGAGGCGCTGCCCGCGCTGGCCGCCGAGGCCCCGCCCACGGCGACGCTCGTCGTCTTCCACACCTCCGTACTCACCTACCTCCCAATGGCGCGTCGCGAGGAGTTCGCCCGGCTCGTACGGTCCGTGGTCCGGGAACGCGACCGTCCCGGGCACTGGGTATCCAACGAGCACCACTCGGCCCTCCCCTGGATCGTCACGCCCCAGCCCGCGCACCCCCTCCAGGTCACGGAGCTGCTGCTGACCCTGGCCCTGGACGAACGGCCGGTCGCCCTGGCGGGCCAGCACGGGCAGAGCCTCCAGTGGCTGTGACCGGGGCGGTGGCCCAGGAACGGGCGTGAACCGGTCCCCCGCCCCTCACCCCCGCCCCGGGCGCTGCACCGCCAGCAACGCCATGTCGTCCGCCGTCTCCCCGCCCGTGTGCGCCGCCACGTCCGCCACCAGCGCGTCCAGCAGCGCTTCCGGGCCGTCGCAGGACCACACCCGGCCGCGCAGCCGCACCGCCGGCTCGTAGAAGACGCTGTCGGCGTCCCGGGCCTCGGTCACGCCGTCGGTGAAGAGCAGGAGGATCGAGCCCGCGGGGAAGGACGTCTCGTCGGCCCGGTCCGGCCAGCCCGCCACCTCGCTCATGCCGAGGGGCAGCGCGGGCGTCTTAGGGGCCAGCTCGCACAGCTCGCCGTCGGGCGCCAGCAGCAGCGGCGCCGGGTGGCCGCGGTTGAGGACGCGCAGCGCCGCGTGCTCGTCCGAGGGCAGCTCCGCCAGTACGGCCGTCGTGAACCCCTCGAACTGGTCCAGGCCCTCCCGTCGGCTGCCCTCGCGTTGCAGCGCGCGCTCCAGCCGCCCGGCCACCGCCTCCAGAGTGGCCTCCTGCTCGGCCGCCTCCCGGAAGGCGCCGATGACGATCACCGCGGCCTCCACCGCCTCCAGGCCCTTGCCCCGTACGTCGCCGACGATCAGCCGTACGCCGTACGGGGTGTCCTGGACCGCGTACAGGTCGCCTCCGATACGGGCGTCGGCCTGCGCGGCCACGTACCGCGCCGCGACCGTCAGCCCGCCGATCCGCTCGGCGGGCGTCGGCAGCAGGGCCCGCTGAGCCGCCTCCGCCACGTCCCGTACGGAGGCGAGCCGGGCGTCGCTCATCCGTACGACCCGGTTGATGCCCAGCGCGAGGACGGCGACGACGAGGACGGTCAGGCCCTCGGTGAACGACTGGTTGGTGTCGCGTCCCCCGTGGTACGTGATGACCCAGATCTCGGCGACGACGGCGACCACCGCGACGACGGCCGTACTGCGCAGCGAGTACAGCGGCGCCGCCACCAGCGGCGCGGCGGAGAAGAACGGCGCGGCCGTGTACCGGGCGGGCGTGCCGCTGTCGAAGATCAGCCCCGCCACGAGCAGGATCAGCGGCAGCCAGCAGACCAGCTGCCGCCCGAACGGCGACATGCCGGAACGGCGCCGCCGCCGCTCCCGTTCGCCCGTACGGCCCCTGCCGCCTCGACGCACCCGCACCGGCCTGCCTCCCACTCCCGCGCGCCCGTCCGTACGAACACCGTCGCCGTCCCAAGGCTTTCCGCTGACGGGCCGCGCGGCGAATCAGATTGGGCCGGACGGGTCATACGGGCCCGGCGAAGGCAGCGGCCCGGCCCCGTACGCCACTCGGCACGGCCCCGCGAACGCGACAGCGCCCCGGCCGGTGGTCCCGGCGGGGGCGCTGTGCGGCGGCCCGGAGGGCTCGCCTCCGGTTCGTACCTGGTGGGCCATCAGGGGCTCGAACCCTGAACCAATGGATTAAAAGTCCACTGCTCTGCCAATTGAGCTAATGGCCCGCACCGAGCAGCATAGCCCGCGTACCCGCCGCAGCCCGAAGGCATTGGCCATCGGGCTGCCGGAGGGGCGGCGTCCGCTTCGGGGCGGACGCGGCGCGCGGAGCCGATGTGCGGCGAGGGGTGCGGTCAAAGGGCCGCTCGGGGGCTGGAGTTGAGACGCGGGGCCCGCGCGGCACGCCGTACGGGAGTACGGACGTGCGGCGCGGGCCCCGCGGTCACAGATCATGACGTCTGTCGGACGTCACGGACTTCGTCAGCCGTTGCGCTTCCAGCGCGGCTTGTCCTCACGGCGGCCGAAGGAGCCGGTGCCGTGGCCGCGGTGGTCGTCGCGGCGGCCGTGCGGACGGTCGCCGCCGCCCGAGCGGTAGCCGCCCGAGGAGGGGCGGTCGTCGCGGCGGTCGCGGTTGTACGGACGGTCGCCGCCGCCGGAGCGGTAGCCGCCGGAGGAGCGGCCGCCGGAGCGGTCGTCGCGGTTGAAGGAACGGTTCGGGCGGTCGCCGCGGTCGCGGTTGAAGCCACCGCCGGAGCGGTCGTCGCGACGGAAGCCGCCACCGGAGCGGTCGTCACGGCGGTCGCGGTTGAAGCCGCCACCGGAACGGTCGTCGCGACGGAAGCCGCCACGGTCACCCCGGTCGCCACGGTCGTTGTCCCGGCGGTCGCGGTTGAAGCCACCGCCGGAGCGGTCGTCGCGGCGGAAGCCGCCGCCCGAGCGGTCGTCACGGCGGTCACGGTTGAAGCCACCGCGGTCGCCGCGGTCACCACGGTCGTCGCGACGGTCGCGGTTGAAGCCGCCACCGGAGCGGTCGTCGCGACGGAAGCCGCCACGGTCACCCCGGTCGCCACGGTCACCGCGGTCGTTGTCCCGGCGGTCCCGGCGCTCGTAGTTGCCCCGCTCGTCGCGGTACGTGGAACGGCGCGACGCCTCGTCGGCCTCGGGAGCGGCCTGGGCCGGCACGACGGCCTCGGCCGCGGCCTCCTCCACGGCGGCCTCGGCGGCGGCCAGCGCCTCCGCCGGGTCCTCGCCCCGCTCGCGCGCGGCGCGGGCGGTCAGCCGGTTGGCCTCCTCGCGCAGCTCGGTCGCCCGGCGCTGCGCCCGCTCCAGCTCACGGGAGAGCTCCTGCGCCTCGCGCTCGGCCTGCTTGGCGGAGTTGGTCGCGGAGTCGGCCTGCACCTCGGTCAGCGACCGGGCGCCGGTGATCCGGGCCACGTCCTCGTCGAAGGCGCCGGCGCCGCCGACGATGTGGCGCGAGGCGTCCACGCCCGCGTCCTCCATGAGGCGGAAGATCTGGCGGCGCTGGTGCGGCAGGGCCAGCGAGACGACCGTGCCGGACTGGCCCGCGCGGGCGGTACGGCCGGAACGGTGCAGGTAGTCCTTGTGGTCGCCGGCCGGGTCCACGTTCAGGACCAGGTCGATGCCGTCGACGTGGATGCCGCGGGCGGCGACGTCGGTGGCGACGAGGACGTTGACGTAGCCGTCCTTGAAGTCGGCCAGCGTGCGGGTCCGCGCGCCCTGCGTCATACCGCCGTGCAGCGCGTCGGCGCGCACACCGGAGTCGCACAGCTGCTCGGCGACGCGGTCGGCGCCGAGCTGGGTGCGGACGAAGATGATGGTGCGGCCCTTGCGGGCGGCGATGGCGGCGGTGACCGGCGCCTTGTCCTTCGGCTTCACGACGAGGACGTGGTGGGTCATGGTCGTGACCGCGCCCTGGGCCGCGTCGACCTCGTGGCTGACCGGGTTGGTCAGGTAGCGCTTGACCAGGGTGCCGATCTCGTTCTCCATCGTGGCGGAGAAGAGCATCCGCTGGCCGCCGGTCGGCACCAGGTCGAGCAGCTCGGTGACCTCGGGCAGGAAGCCCAGGTCGGCCATCTGGTCGGCCTCGTCCAGGACGGCGACCTCGACGTCGTCCAGCGAGCAGGCGCCGCGGTTGATGATGTCGCGCAGCCGGCCGGGGGTGGCGACGAGGACGTCGACGCCGCGCTCCAGCGCGTAGATCTGGTTGCCCATGGACGTACCGCCGCAGACGACCTTGAGCTTGAGGCCCAGGACGTCGCCGTACGGCTGCAGCGCGTCGCTGACCTGCATGGCCAGCTCACGGGTCGGGGTGAGGATGACGCCGCGCGGGCGCTTCTTCTCGGTGTGGCCGCCGGCCAGGCGGGTCAGCAGCGGCAGACCGAAGGAGAGGGTCTTGCCGGAGCCGGTACGGCCGCGGCCGAGGATGTCGCGCCCGGCGATGGCGTCCGGGATGGTCGCGGCCTGGATGGGGAACGGGGTGGTGACACCGTTCTGGGCCAGCTTGCGGACGATCTTCTCGTCGAGGCCGAGGTCGGCGAAGGTGATCTGCGGGGCCTCGTCCTCGGCGGGCTCGGCCTCGGTCACCGCGGCCTCGGTCGCCTCGGCGGCCGTCTCGACGACGGCCTGGTCCTGCGGCAGCTCCTGCTGCGGGGCCTGCTCGGCGTCTGCGGGCAGGACGGACTGATCAGTGGAAACAGACATGCGAAATGCGAAACCTTCCGGAGTCTCGGCACAGGCACGCGCCCAAACTCCGTGAGACTTCACAAACGACCGCCTCAATGCGGTCAGCCACGGCAAGGGAGAGAACGCGCCACACGGCGCTGCATCATGCGCCGGGCAAATGGGATCAAACGATCTACCACCATACTCACTCCGGCCCCCGGAAGGCAAATGCCGTCCCGAACCCCCGTTCCCCACCGGGGTCACCCGCACCTCCGGCGCCCCGGCATCCCCCGGAACCCGCGCCGACGCCGCACCGCGCCACCACCCCACCGACGGCCGTACGACTCCCCCGGCCCCACGCCCCCGGTCGCCGCCGCCTCGCCGCCCCGCTATCCCGAGGCCTCGGGGTTCGAGGGGGCGGGCGGCGCGGAGGACGGGGTCGGCGCGGGGGAACTCGGCTGCGGGTCCGGGCTCGCGCTCGGCGTCGGCTTCGCGGTCGGGGTCGTACGGGGCGGCTGGGACGACGCCGAGGGCCGGCCGCCGCTCGGGCGCGCCGGTGCGGGGGCGGCGGGGCCGGTACCGGGCGGTCCTGGCTGTTCGGGGCCGGGCGCGGCGCCCGACGCGGGCTCGGGCTCCGGTTCCGCATCATCCTTCGACGGCGTGTGGTCCTTCGCGGGCGCCCCCGCATGCCCCTCCACGCCGTGCGCGCCACCCGGCCGCCCCGTACGGTCCGGGCTCCCGCCGCGGCTGTCCACCGTCCCGCCGTCCGGCGCCGGACCGCCGTCGTGCCGCGCGGCGGAGCCGGAGGGCCGGGGCGGTTCCGCGTCGCTCACGCTCATGCAGCCGCTCAGCGACGCGGCCAGGGCCGAGGCGGCGGCCATGGCGGCGGCGAGACGGGTCAGGGCCGGGCCGGGAAGGGGGGAAGCGATCGGGCGCACGGGCGGGACCTCCGGATCCGGAGCGCGGAGACTGCGGAGATGAACGCCCTGCCCAACTCCCGCCAGCCGCCCGAGGACACGCGCCGCACGCACGAGATCCGCCGCATCCGCCCCCGATCCCCGCCCCGCGCGCCGACGGCACCACCCCGAACGCCACGAATGCCACGAACCGGCCGCCCCGTCCGGCCACCGACCCCGCCCCGGGAGCCGTGACCACGGCCGATCCGCCCCGCCCGTACGCCCGCACCGCCGGGCCGGTCAGCCGTACCCCAGCGCGTGCAGCCGCTCGTCGTCGATCCCGAAGTGATGTGCGATTTCGTGCACGACGGTCACTTCCGTCTCCGCCACCACGTCCTCCCGTGTGTCGCACATCCGCAGCGTCGGATTGCGGTAGACGGTGATCCGGTCGGGCAGCACGCCCGCGTACCACTCGCCCCGGTCGGTCAGCGGCGTCCCCTCGTAGAGCCCCAGGAGGTCGGGGTCCTCGGCCGGTGGTTCGTCCTCGACGAACACCGCCACGTTGTCCATCAGCCGTGTCAGCTCCGGCGGGATCCGGTCCAGCGCCTCGGCCACCAGTTCCTCGAACTC
Source organism: Streptomyces sp. NPDC059788 (assembly GCF_042732265.1). Lineage (NCBI taxonomy): Bacteria > Bacillati > Actinomycetota > Actinomycetes > Kitasatosporales > Streptomycetaceae > Streptomyces > Streptomyces sp. NPDC059788. The sequence continues at coordinate 31,503 of NZ_JBHWHY010000034.1, forward strand.
CTCGCGCGTCATCTCCAGCACACCACCCATTGTCCGCCACGCCACCCGCACGGCAGCGGTAGCGCGCGACGCCGCCCCGGGAAGCGGCCCGCGCCCGCGCACCGGCCCGTACCGGGGCCCATTCCCGGGCATGGCGGGCGGGACGCCCGGGAATACGCGCCCAATGGCCCGTGTCGCGCCGCCCGGGGACTCCTCCCCCGGCTCCCCCGTGCTCCGGCTGCTCCGCGCCTCGCTCGGCCGGATACGGGGCTTTCCCGCCGCCCTCCTCCGCGACTACCGCTCCCACCACACCGCCCCCACCAGCACCCTCACCCACACCCCACACCCGTACGCCCGTGCTCTCGGCCTGATCGCCGTCACCCTCCTCGGGGCCTGGCTCGGGCTGCTGATCGTCGGCAGCATCCACGCTCCGGTGGGGCCGGTGGACACGAACATGACACTGCGCCCGTCGCTCTCCGGCGGCACGAAGATCAACGTCTCGCCGCTGGGCGCGCTGGAGCTGCGCAGCCACTACGCGCCGATCCGCCTCGACGTCGATGTCGACCAGCTGGACCCCGTGCGGTCCCAGGCCCTGGTCGACCACCCCGAACGGTTCGCCGGCCTCCAGGAGCAGGTCACCCGCGACGTCGTCAGCGGCGCCGGGACCCTCGCCTTCCGGTCCTGCGTCGCGGTGGTCTCCGGCGCCACCGCACTGGGCCTGGCCGTCTACCGCAGGCCGCGCCGCGCGCTGGCCGCCGGCGGACTGGCGCTCGCGCTGCTGGCCTCGTCGGGCGCCGCCGCGTACGCCACCTGGAATCCGAAGTCCGTCCTGGAACCGAAGTTCTCCGGACTGCTGTCCTCGGCGCCCTCGGTGGTCGGCAACGCCCGCAACATCGTCAGCGAGTTCGACGTCTACCAGCGGGAGTTGGCCCGCCTGGTGACAAACGTGACCAAGCTGTACGAAGCCACCTCGACCCTGCCCGCGTACGAGCCCGACCCCACCACGATCCGCGTGCTGCACGTCTCCGACATCCATCTGAACCCGGCGGCCTGGCAGATCATCAAGTCGCTGGTCAAGCAGTACAAGATCGACGTCATCATCGACACCGGCGACACCATGGACCACGGCTCGGCCGCCGAGAACGCCTTCCTGGACCCGGTCGCCACGCTCGGCGCGCCGTACGTGTGGGTGCGCGGCAACCACGACTCCGCCACGACGCAGAAGTACCTGGCCACCCGCAAGAACACCACGGTCCTCGACGGGGGCCGGGCCGTCGATGTCGGCGGGCTGCGTATCGCGGGCGTCGGCGACCCGCAGTTCACGCCGGACCGCTCGGTCGTCGCGGAAGGCGACTTCTCCGAGCGCACGGCGGGCGGCAGGCTGGCCGACTCGCTCCGTACGCAGCGGCTCGCGGGCACCCCTGTGGACATCGCGCTGGCGCACAACCCGGTGGCGGCGACCGAGGCGGACGGCCTGGCCCCGCTGGCCCTCGCCGGGCACATCCACCACCGCGAGAACAGTGTGCTCCCCCGTGGCACCCGGCTGATGGTCGAGGGCTCCACGGGTGGGGGCGGGCTGCGCGCGGTGCAGGGCAAGAAGCCCGCGCCCGTACAGGCGTCCGTCCTCTACCTGGACCGCAGGACCCGGCTGCTCCAGGCGTGGGACGAGATCACGCTCGGCGGGCTCGGGCTGTCGAAGGCCGAGGTCAGCCGCCACCTGCCGCAGGGGAACCGGCCGGGTGCCACGCCGTCGCCGGACACCGGGTCCCCGGGCGCGCGCTCCCCGAAGGCCTCCTCGTCCCCGCCCGGCACGCCCTCCCCAGGCTCCCCGTAGGCCCGCGGGGTGGCCGGGCCGCACAGCTGTACGCCCGTCCCGGCCACCCCGGCGAGTCCCTCGCCGGGGGACTCGAACAAACCGTTTTGGCGAACGGTCCCTGCATCCCATATGCTTCTCACGTCCCCGACGGCGCCCCACAAGGCACCAAGGCGGGCCATCAGCCCTCATCGTCTAGTGGCCCAGGACGCCGCCCTTTCAAGGCGGTAGCACGGGTTCGAATCCCGTTGGGGGCACGCATTACCGTGTGCGAGACTAGGTACGCCTGATCTCGCACAGTGCAAGGTCCTGTGGAGCAGTTTGGAGTGCTCGCCACCCTGTCAAGGTGGAGGCCGCGGGTTCAAATCCCGTCAGGACCGCTGTGGCTGGGTAGCTCAGTTGGTACGAGCGATCGCCTGAAAAGCGATAGGTCGCCGGTTCGACCCCGGCCCCAGCCACCAGCAGTGGGAAAAGGCCCCGATCTTCGGATCGGGGCCTTTTTCATTGTCCGCTTTCGTCGTCGGCTTTCGTCGTCCGGGCGGTTCGTCCCGGGACCGGGACCCGGGCGGGCGTACCGGGGCCGGTGGTCCCGCCAGGGGTTCCGGCCCCGCGCCACATCAGGCGCCCGGCGCGCCCGCCGCGTCCTGCGGGCCCGGCCCGCCCGCCTTGTGCGCGCCCGACGTGAGCGCGCCCACCTCGCGCCCGCCGGGGTGCCGGTGCCGCCAGGTCCAGAAGACCGCGCACGAGACCAGCGCCCAGCCCGCCAGCACCAGGAACGGGAAGACGTGCTGCGAGCCGCCGAAGTAGACGGCCGTGTGCTGCGCGTTGACCGAGGCGCCCGGCGGCAGCCAGCGGCCGATGTGCCCGAGGACGGACGGCAGCAGCGGCCAGGAGACCGCGCCGCCCGAGGACGGGTTGCCCAGCAGCACCATCAGGCCCCACGTGGGGATCATCGCCCAGCGCCCGATCAGGGTGTTGAACATCGTGAAGACCATGCCGGACGTGAACATCGTCAGCGCCAGGATCAGCCAGGACTCCACGAAGGGCAGGTCGAGCGCGCCCAGCAGCCAGTCGACGACCGCGGCGATCGCGAAGGCGCCCAGCAGCGCGTACAGCACGGTGAAGGCGATCCGTTCCAGCGGGTTGAGGCCGCGCGCGTGCACGCTCAGCTGGATGGCGCCCACGAACCCGATGATCACCGCGGCCAGCGAGATGTAGAAGAGGGCGAGCCCGCGCGGGTCGCCCTCCTGGAGCGGCTTGAGGTCCTTGACCTCGACCGGTACGCCGACGGCCTGACCCACCTTGGGACCCGCCTGTTCGAGTACCTGCGCCACCTGGGCGCCCGCCGCCCCCGCCACGTCCAGCTCCACGCCCTTGTCCCGCACCCGCAGGATCGCGAAGACCTCCTGTTCCTCGATGCCCTCCTTGGCTGCGGCGAAGGAGTCGTACTCGTGCAGCTGGAGGGAGGCGTTCAGGGCCTTTTCCATGCCGGCGGCGAAGGCCTTGCCGTGCGGGGAGTCCGGCGGGCCGACGACGGCGGTCGGGATGTGCCGCGGGGTCGGGTTGGCCATGGTGTACGTGTACGAGCCCGCGAAGAGGCCGGCGGCGATGGCGAGGATGAAGACCAGCACGGTGGCGGGCAGGAACGGCGACTTCTTGAAGGCGGTCCATCTCTCGGCCGCGGTGGGGGGCCGTCCGTGGGCGCCGTGCGGCTGGGGGTGGTCACCGTGCTGATCAGACATAAGGCCACGCTAAAGCACCTAACCCGGACATTCTCCTAGTGGTCGGCCCACTGTGCGAAGAGGGCGGCGGGGGGTGTGGGGCGGGATTCCCGGCGTGTCCGACGGAAGTTCCGGGGCGTTCCGGCGAAGGTTCGCGGGACGTACGGCGCAGATCCCGGGCCCGTACGAGAAGGCTTCCGGGGCCGTACGGCGGCCCGTACCCGCGTCCGCCCGGCCGCAATTCGTTCGCCACCGTATTCACGGAGGTGAGATCCTGGGTTGCGTATGTCCAGTCAGCCTGCCTCCGCCCGGCCCGACGGTGCCGCCCCCACTGTGCCCGCTCTCCTGGAGCGGCTGCCCGAGCTGATGCTGCGCGACCAGCAGCGGCTGGGGCGCCGGCTCGACGGCGCGCGCCGGATTCGTAAGCCCGAGGCCCGCGCGGCCGTGCTCGCCGAGATCGACGCCGGGATCGGGGAGGCGGAGCTGCGGGTCGAGCAGCGCCGCGCCGCGGTGCCCGCGATCGCGTATCCGGAGCAGCTGCCGGTCAGCCAGAAGAAGGACGAGATCCTGGAGGCGATACGCGACCACCAGGTCGTGATCGTCGCGGGCGAGACCGGGTCCGGCAAGACGACCCAGATCCCGAAGATCTGTCTGGAGCTGGGCCGCGGCGTACGGGGGCTGATCGGGCACACCCAGCCGCGCCGGATCGCGGCCCGCACGGTCGCCGAGCGGGTCGCCGAGGAGCTGAAGAGCCCGCTGGGCGAGGCGGTCGGCTGGAAGGTGCGCTTCACCGACCAGGTCGGCTCCGAGACCCTCGTGAAGCTGATGACGGACGGCATCCTGCTCGCGGAGATCCAGACCGACCGCGAGCTGCGCCAGTACGACACGATCATCATCGACGAGGCCCACGAGCGCAGCCTCAACATCGACTTCATCCTCGGGTACCTGGCGCAGCTGCTGCCCCGGCGGCCGGACCTGAAGGTCGTCATCACCTCCGCGACCATCGATCCGGAGCGCTTCGCCCGGCACTTCGGCTCGTTCGCCGCCGTGCGGGCGGACGCGAACGGGAAGCGGGACGAGGGCGGCAGGGCCGACGACGGCGGGACGGACGCCGCCCCCGGCGCGCCGATCGTCGAGGTCTCCGGCCGTACGTACCCGGTCGAGGTCCGCTACCGCCCGCTCCTGGAGGAGGGCGGCACCGACAGCGACCGCGACCAGATCACCGCGATCTGCGACGCCGTGGACGAGCTGCGCGGCGAGGGCCCCGGCGACATCCTGGTCTTCCTCTCCGGCGAGCGCGAGATCCGCGACACGGCGGACGCGCTCAACAAGAAGAACCTGCCGCAGACCGAGGTGCTGCCGCTGTACGCGCGCCTGTCGCACGCCGAGCAGCACCGCGTCTTCCAGCGGCACACCGGCCGCCGGATCGTGCTCGCGACCAACGTCGCGGAGACCTCGCTGACCGTGCCGGGCATCCGGTACGTGATCGACCCCGGCATGGCCCGGATCTCCCGGTACAGCTACCGCACCAAGGTCCAGCGGCTGCCGATCGAGCCCGTCTCGCAGGCCAGCGCCAACCAGCGCAAGGGCCGCTGCGGCCGTACCAGCGACGGCATCTGCATCCGGCTGTATTCGGAGGAGGACTTCCTCGCCCGGCCGGAGTTCACCGACGCCGAGATCCTGCGGACGAACCTGGCCTCCGTCATCCTGCAGATGACCGCGGCCGGCCTCGGCGACATCGAGAAGTTCCCGTTCATCGACCCGCCGGACCGCCGCAACATCAAGGACGGCGTCGACCTGCTGCACGAGCTCGGCGCGCTCGACCCGAAGCAGAAGGACCCCAAGAAGCGGCTCACCCAGATGGGGCGCAAGCTGGCCCAGCTGCCGGTGGACCCGCGGCTGGCCCGGATGGTGCTGGAGGCCGACCGCAACGGCTGCGTACGCGAAGTCATGGTGATCGCGGCGGCCCTGTCCATCCAGGACCCGCGCGAGCGGCCCGCCGACAAGCAGCAGCAGGCCGATCAGCAGCACGCCCGTTTCAAGGACGAGACCGGTGACTTCCTGGCGTACCTGAACCTGTGGCGGTACGTGCGCGAACAGCAGAAGGCGCTGTCGTCGTCGGCGTTCCGCCGCATGTGCCGGAGCGAGTTCCTGAACTACCTGCGCATACGCGAGTGGCAGGACATCTACTCGCAGCTGCGTACGGTCGCCAAGACGATGGGGGTCCACCTCAGCGAGCAGGACGCGGCGCCCGACCACATCCACACCTCCCTGCTGTCCGGTTTGCTTTCGCACATCGGACTGAAGGACACCGACGCCAAGAACGAGTACCTGGGCGCCCGCAGCGCGAAGTTCGCGGTCTTCCCCGGCTCGGCGCTCTTCAAGAAGCCCCCGCGCTGGATCATGTCCGCCGAGCTGGTCGAGACCTCCCGCCTGTGGGCGCGGGTGAACGCCAAGATCGAGCCCGAGTGGATCGAGCCGCTGGCCCAGCACCTGGTGAAGCGGACGTACAGCGAGCCGCACTGGGAACAGAAGATGGCCGCGGTGATGGCGTACGAGCGGGTGACGCTGTACGGCGTGCCGATCGTCGCCCAGCGGAAGGTGAACTACGGGCGGATCGATCCGGAGACCTCCCGGGACCTGTTCATCCGCAACGCCCTGGTCGAGGGCGACTGGCGCACCCACCACCAGTTCTTCCACGACAACCGCAAGCTGCTCGGCGAGGTCGAGGAGCTGGAGCACCGGGCCCGCCGGCGCGACATCCTCGTGGACGACGAGACGCTCTTCGACTTCTACGACCAGCGGCTGCCCGAACACGTCGTTTCGGGTGCCCACTTCGACTCGTGGTGGAAGAAGAAGCGGCATGACGAGCCGGAACTGCTCAACTTCGAGCACTCCATGCTCATCAACGAGTCCGCCGAGGCCGTCACCAAGGACGACTACCCGGATTCCTGGCGGCAGGGAAAGCTGAAGTTCCGCGTCACGTACCAGTTCGAGCCGGGTGCGGACGCGGACGGCGTGACCGTCCATATCCCCCTCCAGGTGCTCAACCAGGTCACGTCCGAAGGCTTCGACTGGCAGATTCCGGGCCTGCGCGAGCAGTTGGTGACCGAACTGATCCGTTCGCTGCCCAAACCGATCCGCCGCAACTACGTACCGGCACCGAACTTCGCCGCCCGCTTCCTGGACTCGACCGTGCCCCTCCAGGGCTCGCTGATCACCTCCCTGGCCGCCGGGCTCCAGCGGATGGTCGGCGTCCCGGTCGACCCGGCCGACTTCGACCCGGCCAGGGTCCCCGACCATCTGAAGATCACGTTCCGGGTGATCGACGAACGCCGCCGCAAGCTGGCCGAGGCCAAGGACCTCGAAGCACTGCGCCTGCGCCTCAAGCCGAAGACGCAGGCGGCCCTCAGCAAGGCCTTCGCCCAGGCCGCCGAGCGGCCCCCGAAGGACGGCGCGTCCGGGGGCGGCGCGGCGCCGGCCGGCCTGGAACAGCGCACCGGCCTGACCTCCTGGACGCTCGGCACCCTGCCCCGCACGTTCGAGACCCGGCGCGGGGGCCAGCCGCTGAAGGCGTACCCGGCGCTGGTCGACGAGGGCACGAGCGTCGCCGTACGCCTCTTCGACACCGAGGCGGAGCAGCGGACGGCGATGTGGACCGGCACCCGCCGGCTGATTTTGCTGAACATTCCGAGCAACCCAGCCAAGTTCGCGCAGGGCAAGCTGACCAACCAGCAGAAACTGGCCCTGTCGGCGAACCCCCACGGCTCCATACAGGCCCTCTTCGAGGACTGTGTGACCGCCGCCGCCGACCGGCTGATCGCCGCGCACGGCGGACCGGCCTGGGACGAGGAGTCCTTCCGCAAGCTCTTCGACGCGGTGCGCGCCGACCTGGTGGACGCCACGATGAAGACGGTCCAGCAGGTCCGGGAGGTGCTGGCGGCATGGCAGGCGTGCGAGCGCCGCCTCAAGGCCACCTCCTTCCCCTCGCTGCTCCCGTCCCTCACGGACATCAAGGAGCAGCTGGCCGCCCTCGTCGGCCCCGGCTTCGTGACCGCGCACGGCGCGAAGCGCCTGCCGGACCTCATGCGCTACCTGGTCGCCGTGGACCGCCGCCTCCAGCAGCTCCCCAACAACGCCGAACGGGACCGCTCCCGTATGGCGAAGGTCAAGGAGATGCAGGACGAGTACGCGTGGCTGCTGGAGCAGTACCCCCAGGGGCGGCCGGTGCCGGTCGAGGCGCGGGAGATCCGCTGGATGATCGAGGAGCTGCGGGTGAGCTACTTCGCGCACGCGCTCGGCACGGCGTACCCGGTCTCCGACAAGCGGATCGTGAAGGCCGTGGACGCGGCGGTGCCCAAGGCGTGAGCGGCCTCGGGGCCCCTCCCGGCGTCCTACCGGGACCGAGTTCGACCGCACCCCCTGACCTGCTGTAGAGTCTTGCTTCGCAGCACCGCGCAAGCGGAAGCCGCACCAAGGTCCTGTGGAGCAGTTTGGAGTGCTCGCCACCCTGTCAAGGTGGAGGCCGCGGGTTCAAATCCCGTCAGGACCGCATTCATCGGCCCGCGCCCCTTCTGGGACGCGGGCCGATTGCGTTGCCCCGATTCCCCGGAAAGCTCGCGGTTGCCTCCGGGGCACGGGCCGTTTGCGCCGACCTGTGGTGGGGGAGTGTGGACGGGAGCGGCGCTCCACCCGCGGCCGGAAGGTCCGGGCCCTACGGGTCCGGGCCGATGCGCGTATTGACTGGGGCACGTACCACCGGTAGTCACGGGGAAGGGCGCGGGGCCGGGAGGAGCGTGCGATGTCGACAGCCGCCAGGCACGAGACCAGAGCACTGCTGCGGGCCCACCTGTCGGCCGCCACGGGGTATCGCCACCTGACCCGCCACTGCCCCGTCTGCGCCCGCCTCCTGCGGCTCGCCATGGAGCCCCGTGACCGGGCCGCCGGCGCCCCGGCCGCCGACTCCGGCGCCCGGACGTCCGTGAAGCCCTCCAGGGGGCCCTCCAGGGCCTCTGAGGCGTCACCGCGCACGGACCCGGCGTCTCCCGAAGCTCCGTCGGCAGCGCCTTGCGCGTCGGCCGCGAAGGGCGCAGAGGAGGCCGCCGGGGACCAAAGTCCCCCGGCCCGGTGACCAACGGCGCCTTCCCCACCGCCCCCGCGGTGGGAGGCTGTTGAGGGAACGGCGGCGCGCGGGCCTTCTATCGCAGCGGCGCCGACGCCACAACCTTCCCGGCCTGTGACGGGTGTCACCGGACGGGTTTCAGGAACCGGGAATCTTACGGCCGCCCTACACCCGGTCAATTTAATATGTGCAATTGCACCGCCCGCCCGGCAGTCCTTGGACTGGACCGGAGAACAGCGGGGGTCCGCCCTCGGCGGCCCCCGCGGGCGGTGTCCAGCCGGCCGGGGCGGACCGGCACGCGGGGCCCGGTGCGCGCAAAAAAGATCGCGCTGGACCCGGCGGAGTCCAGCGCGATCGATGACGTACCCAGATGGTGCGGGTGTGGGGCCTGTTGGGGCAGGCTCCGCGTCGTATGGAGCTGTGTGGTGCTAGGTGGTGCGGTGCGAAGCCGGGTGGGGCTCCACTGGCCGAGTCCGGGTTGGGGGACCCGAAAACAGCACGGTTATGCGGTTGTTCAGGATTCGCTGCGCTGCTGCGGAATGCCCGCGAGCAGTGCGCGAACCTCGGCCTCGCGGTAGCGCCGGTGTCCTCCGAGCGTGCGGATGGACGTGAGCTTGCCTGCCTTGGCCCAGCGGGTCACCGTCTTCGGGTCCACGCGGAACATCGTGGCGACCTCGGCGGGGGTAAGCAGCGGCTCGGCGTCAGGGGTGCGAGCGGTCATGAGCGGCCTCCTCGGGAGAACCGAACCATCACGGTTCTTTCCTCTAAATTCTGCACCTTGACCCGCGTTGCCCGAAATGGCGGACGCGGGCCGAGTCGGTTATAGGACGAACGGCTTGTCCTCGGCACTACAACTACACCATCTGTCCAGCCACGTCGGCCAAACCGATGGAATTGCCCTCTCAGGTGTTCAACCTCGGCGGAAGCCGATGGACTATGCCATAGCGGACAGTCACACCACCGTGACGATCAGTCACACGGTGATCAGCCGCCATCAGACCCACCAAGGAGCGCAATACCGAACTATCCGCCCTTAGTAGGGCGGAAGGAGCCCTTGTCAGGCTCCTTGTCCTATTTTGGCACGAGGGTATGGCTTGGCCGCAAGGCCCGAAGTCAGTGCTTTAGGTCACGCTTGAGGCAATCGCCCGGATCGGGACCTACGTCCCACGAACTCCGTCTCAGTAGTGTGCACGAGCCTCGCGGGCCGCAGATCATTTTGTCGTCCCGCGCGCACGGTTGGTCACCACCCGAGCCCGTACGGACCATCCGCGACACCCGTACGCGGCCCGGACCCGCCCCTGCGAACCCCTCCGGCCACGCCCGCCTCAGCTGGCGAACTGACGCTCCCGCACCTCGCGCCACCGGTCCGACAGCTTCTCGTACGCCTCGCCGGCCCGGTCGCTGTCGCCCTCGCGCAGCGCCGCCAGCCCCTCCGCCACCTCAGCGGCCGACCGGTCCTCGGCGAGCTGCCCCTCGGGCACCGCGTGCACCAGCCCGCCGTAGTCCAGCTCCACCAGCGCCCGCGGATGGAACTCCTCCAGCCAGCGGCCCACATCCACCAGGCCGTCGATCAACGGCCCCTCCTCCAGGGAGTCCCGCAGCGTCCGCAGGCCCCGCGCCACCCGGCGCCGCGCCTGCACCATGGGCGTCCGGTAGCGCAGCACCGGCCCGTGCTCGCTCTTGGTGTACTCCCGCTCGTCATCCCCGAAGAGCGCGAACCAGCGCACCGGAACGTGCCAGGTCGCGGTGCGGATCCAGGGCCGGGCGTCCGGATTGCGCTCCAGCCACTCCTCGTAGTCCGCGGCCGCCTGGCGCCGCACCACCGGGGGCAGCGCCGCGTCCAGCACGGGCGCCGGAAGCAGCTCGGACAGCTCCTCCAGGGCCTGCCAGCCGCGCAGCCGCGTCCGCCAGGGACACACACACGTCACACCATCCACGACCGCGACGAAGGCGTCGCTGCTCTCGTGGACCGGGACCGGCACCGGCGGAGTGGGCAGCAAATCGGCCAGAGACCGCCGAAGTTCGTCCTGAACCGAGGGGGTCTCGGCGCGCCGGGCGTAGCGCGCCCAGTAGGAGCGCTCCGGCTCGGGGAACGCCGCGAGCGGCTCGTAGACCCGTAGATATGCCGCGTACGGGACCATCACCGATGACGCCTGAGCCACGCCCGCTCCTTTGATTCCTTCAACGTGACGTCCGCAGAACAACCGCAAAGAATGGCAAAGAGGTGCAAAGTGCCGGGAGTTGGCTCGCGCCGCCCGGCTCGGGATACGGCAAATCGTCCCACGCCCGTCCCCCAGGAGAGGGTGATCCTCCGCACTGCACCGATCAGCGCGCCCCTCAGGTCTTACTCTCTTCCCGACCGGCCCTCCCGCCCTCCCGCCGCCACAAGCACGAGGGAGCCACCGGAGGGCGTCCTCCGCGACTTATGGGAGTCACCACCGTGACCGACGTACGTCCTACCGCCGTCAGTGCCGACGGCGGCGTCCTGCACACCCTGTTCCGCTCCGAGCAGGGTGGCCACGAGCAAGTCGTCCTCTGCCAGGACCGCGCCAGCGGCCTGCGGGCCGTCATCGCCATCCACGACACCGCCCTGGGCCCGGCCCTCGGCGGCACCCGTTTCCACGCGTACGCCTCCGAGGAGGAGGCCGTGCTGGACGCCCTCAACCTCTCCCGTGGCATGTCGTACAAGAACGCCCTCGCCGGCCTCGACCACGGCGGCGGCAAGGCAGTGATCATCGGCGACCCCGAACTGATCAAGACCGAAGAACTCCTGCTCGCGTACGGCCGGTTCGTGGCTTCCCTCGGGGGCCGCTATGTGACCGCCTGCGACGTCGGTACGTACGTCGCGGACATGGACGTCGTCGCCCGCGCCAACAAGTGGACCACCGGCCGCTCGCCCGAGAACGGCGGCGCCGGCGACTCCTCGGTGCTGACCGCCTTCGGCGTCTTCCAGGGGATGCGCGCCTCGGCGCAGCACCTGTGGGGCGACCCGACGCTGCGCGGCCGCACGGTCGGCGTCGCGGGCGTCGGCAAGGTGGGCCACCACCTCGTCGAACACCTCCTCCAGGACGGCGCGGAGGTCGTGATCACGGATGTGCGCGCCGAGTCGATCGAGCGCGTCCGGTCCCGCCACCCGCAGGTCCGGGTGGCCGCGGACACCGGGACGCTGATCCGCACCGAGGGCCTGGACGTGTACGCGCCGTGCGCCCTCGGCGGCGCTCTGAACGACGAGTCGGTGCCGGCGCTGACCGCCAAGGTGGTCTGCGGCGCGGCCAACAACCAGCTGGCACACCCCGGTGTCGAGAAGGATCTTTCCGACCGCGGAGTCCTCTACGCGCCGGACTACGTGGTCAACGCCGGTGGCGTGATCCAGGTGGCCGACGAGCTGCACGGTTTCGACTTCGACCGCTGCAAGACCAAGGCGGCGAAGATCTTCGACACCACACTGGCGATATTCGCTCGTGCGAAGGAGGACGGTATTCCGCCCGCCGCGGCGGCGGACCGGCTGGCCGAACAGCGCATGGCGGACGCCCGGCGGGCCTGACACGCCCGGCGCCCGCGCTCCGGCGGCGCCGCCGACCCGGCCGGACCGATCGGTTCAGGCCATTTTTCCAGCCGGTTGTGGCGAAGGTCCCGACCGATTCCGCTCGCGAATGTCCACCAATGCTCGGGTCCGACCGAAGCCGATCGCGATCCGATCACGTTCTCGGAAGGGCCCGAGAGGGCCCGTACGGCCCTACGGATGCCCCGCCGGTCACGGACCGTACCGGCGGCCGTCACGTACCGTACGGAAAAGGCGCGGCGGAGCGCTCGCGTGACGATCTCCGGGCGCTCCGTAAGGGATCACGGGTGGTGAAGGAGACATCCCTCACCACCCGTCGGCGGGTCGCCGGACCGGACAGGTTAAAATCGCAGCTGACCAGCGGGGACGGGGCGCCCTGCCGGTCCTGCCGAGCGGTCGGTGATGCGGGCGACGTACCGTATGGCCGCGGAAGCAGGTACCGTTGAAGCCCTACGGGCCGGTCTCTCTGTCGAGAGTCCGCTCTGAATCATGAACGCGTGTCAAGACTCTGGGGCCGTCGAGCCCCGTCGTTGAGGGGGTCGAGCCATGGGGCGCGGCCGGGCCAAGGCCAAGCAGACGAAGGTCGCCCGCCAGCTGAAGTACAACAGCGGTGGGACTGATCTCTCACGCCTGGCCGAAGAGCTGGGTGCATCGCCGCAACAGCCGGCACAGCAGCCGCCGAACGGCGAGCCGTTCGAGGATGACGAGGACGACGACCCGTACGCGCGGTACGCCGACCTTTACAACCACGACGACGATGACGAGGACGAGGGCAACTCGTCCCAGCAGCGTCGTCGCGCCTGACGTACGACGTCTCCTCTGTCGTACGTGCACGGTGTGCACAGCATTTCCACGGACCCGGTCCGGGGTAGCCACCTCGGACCGGGTTCTGTGCTGCCCTGACGCGGGCCGGCTCAGGCGGAATAGTCACCGGTCAGGGTCACTGCCTCGGTGTGCTCACCGCGCTCGACGATCTCGCCGCCGACCCAGGCGTCCACGCCGCGGTCCGCGAGGGTGGCCAGGGCCACGTCCACCGACTCCTGCGGGACGACGGCCATCATGCCGACGCCCATGTTCAGGGTCTTCTCCAGCTCCAGCCGCTCGACGTCGCCGGCCCTGCCGACCAGGTCGAAGATCGCGCCCGGGGTCCAGGTGGACCGGTCGACGGTGGCGTGCAGGCCGTCCGGGATGACCCGGGCGAGGTTGTTGGCCAGGCCGCCGCCGGTGATGTGCGAGAAGGCGTGCACCTCGGCCGTACGGGTCAGCGCCAGGCAGTCCAGCGAGTAGATCTTCGTGGGCTCCAGCAGCTCCTCGCCGAGGGTGCGGCCGAGCTCCTCGACCCGCTGGTCCAGGGACATCCCGGCCCGGTCGAACAGCACGTGCCGGACGAGCGAGTACCCGTTCGAGTGAAGTCCGGAGGACTCCATCGCGATGACGACGTCACCCTTACGGATACGATCCGCGCCCAGCACCCGGTCCGCCTCGACGACGCCCGTACCGGCGCCCGCGACGTCGAAGTCGTCCGCCCCGAGCAGGCCGGGGTGCTCGGCGGTCTCCCCGCCGACCAGCGCGCAGCCTGCCAGCACACAGCCCTCGGCGATGCCCTTGACGATCGCCGCGACCCGCTCCGGGTAGACCTTGCCGACGCAGATGTAGTCGGTCATGAACAACGGCTCGGCCCCGCAGACGACCAGGTCGTCCACGACCATGCCGACCAGGTCGTGGCCGATCGTGTCGTACACGCCCATCCGGCGGGCGATGTCGACCTTGGTGCCGACACCGTCGGTGGCCGAGGCGAGCAGCGGCCGCTCGTACCGCTTGAGGGCCGAGGCGTCGAAGAGGCCGGCGAACCCGCCGAGGCCGCCGACGACCTCGGGGCGGGTGGCCTTCTTGACCCACTGCTTCATCAGGTCGACGGCGCGGTCGCCCGCTTCGATGTCCACGCCCGCTGCTGCGTAGCTGGCGCTGGTGCCCGCGTGCTGGGCACGCTCAAAAGACTCGGCAGACATGGCGTTGAGATCTTTCCTGTCGGTGTGTACGAGCTCTACGGGCGGCGCAGCGCGTCGGCGCCGCCGACCCCTGCCGTCAGCGTCTCGACGCCGTCCAGGTCCGGCTTGGCCGTGCCCGCGGTCTCCGACTCCAGGAGGTGCTTGCCCAGCAGCTCCGGGTCGGGGAGATCGACCGGGTACTGGCCGTCGAAGCACGCCCGGCACAGGTCCGGCTTGGCGATCGTGGTCGACTCGATCATTCCGTCGATCGAGATGTACGACAGCGAGTCGGCGCCCAGCGACGTGCCGATCTCGTCCACGGTCAGACCGTTGGCGATCAGCTCGGCGCGGGTGGCGAAGTCGATGCCGTAGAAACACGGCCACTTGATCGGCGGCGAGGAGATCCGGATGTGGACCTCGGCGGCGCCGGCCTCGCGCAGCATCCGGACCAGGGCGCGCTGGGTGTTGCCGCGGACGATCGAGTCGTCGACGACCACCAGGCGCTTGCCGCGGATGACTTCCTTGAGCGGGTTGAGCTTGAGCCGGATGCCGAGCTGGCGGATGGTCTGCGAGGGCTGGATGAAGGTCCGGCCGACGTAGGAGTTCTTGACCAGTCCGACGCCGTACGGGATGCCACTGGCCTCGGCGTAGCCGACCGCGGCCGGGGTGCCGGACTCCGGGGTCGCTATGACGAGGTCGGCTTCCGCGGGGGCCTCGGCGGCCAGCCTGCGGCCCATCTCCACCCGGGAGAGGTACACGTTGCGGCCCGCGATGTCGGTGTCGGGGCGGGCCAGGTAGACGTACTCGAAGACACAGCCCTTGGGCTTCGCCTCGGCGAAGCGGGAGCTGCGCAGGCCGTTCTCGTCGACGGCGATCATCTCGCCCGGCTCGATCTCGCGGATGAAGCTGGCACCGCAGATGTCCAGGGCGGCCGTCTCGGAGGCCACCACCCAGCCGCGCTCCAGGCGGCCGAGGACCAGCGGGCGGATGCCCTGCGGGTCACGGGCGGCGTACAGCGTGTGCTCGTCCATGAAGCACAGCGAGAAGGCGCCCATGACCTTGGGAAGGACGCGCGGCGCGGCCTCCTCGACGGTCAGCGGCTTGCCGTCCTCGTCGACCTGGCCGGCCAGCAGGGCCGTCACGAGGTCGGTGTCGTTGGTCGCCGCGACCTGGGTCGCACGGCCGCCCTCACGGGGCAGCGCGGCGACCATCTCGGCGAGTTCGGCGGTGTTGACCAGGTTGCCGTTGTGACCCAGGGCGATCGAGCCGTGCGCGGTCGCACGGAACGTCGGCTGGGCGTTCTCCCACACCGAGGCACCGGTGGTGGAGTAGCGGGCGTGGCCCACGGCGATGTGGCCCTGGAGGGAACCGAGGGATGTCTCGTCGAAGACCTGGGAAACCAGGCCCATGTCCTTGAATACGAGGATTTGGGAGCCGTTGCTCACTGCGATGCCCGCGGACTCCTGTCCGCGGTGCTGCAGGGCATACAGCCCGAAATAGGTGAGTTTGGCGACCTCTTCACCCGGAGCCCAGACACCGAAGACGCCACATGCGTCCTGGGGGCCCTTCTCGCCGGGGAGCAGGTCGTGGCTGAGTCGTCCGTCACCACGTGGCACAGCACCGAGTCTAGGGCAGGTCCGCGATTCATCCGAACCGGGGAGCGAACCGGGGCGGTGTCCGGCGGCACCGGCCCAGTTGGCCGAATGCTTGACGTGAGCACCTGGTCACGGACAGGATCACGCTCCATGCAGAGCCCGCAGCCCCTGGTGCGGCGCCGCCACGTCGACCTCGGTCGCGTCGCCAGCGCCATCTGTCGCCGCGTGCGGCGCGGCTGAGCGCCGCTTTTCCCCGCGTTCGTCTTCACGTTCTCTGCACGCGAGGCCCGGTCCGTGCGCCACGGATTCCGGTGCGCGCCCCTCGGTCACCCCACGGCCTTCCCCCGGTCACCGCGGTAACCCTCCGGTCCCGTACGGCCGCCGTACGGGACCGGGGTGAGATGCGCCACTCGACTTTCGGCGGGTGGTGTTCCGGTGGCCGCTTCTGGTGATTTCCGGGCTTTTCGGACCGGTCTCGCGCTGCTTCTTTTCGCGCTTCCGTAGCGGGCCTGTGTGGTGCGCGCGGTCGCCGTCCCTTCACCCGGAAGGTCGCCTTTCGTGACGCGTTCTGAATCTGGTTTTGGCCGTTTGTCGGCTTCGTTGGCTTCGTCGGCTGGGGTTTCGGCTTCGGCTTCTTCGGATACGGCCTCGCCCTCGGGGGCCCCGGAGGCCTCAGGAGCCTCGGAGGCCTCCGGGGCCGCGGGCGCCTCGGCGTCCGGTTCGTCCCGCGAGGAGGGGATTGCCCGTACGGCGGGTGGGATCTCCCGCCGGGCGTTCGGCGGGCTCGTCGGTGCCACCGCCGCCACCGGCGCCCTGGCCACGGGCGCCGCGAGCCCCGCACACGCCGCCGGGAGCACGTACCGGGAGCAGCCGTTTCGCGCGGCGACCGGCCGCCGGGCGGCGCGGCGCCCGAACATCCTGTTCATCCTCGGCGACGACCTGGGCTGGGCCGATCTGTCCTCCTACGGGTCGCCGGACATCCGTACGCCCCACCTCGACCGGCTGGCCCGTCATGGCGTGCGCTTCACCCAGGCCTACTCCGGGTCCGCGACCTGCTCCCCCACCCGGTTCTCGCTCTACACCGGCCGCTTTCCCGGCCGTACCGAAGGCGGGCTGGCCGAGCCCATCGCGGACCGGACCGTCGGACTCGAACCGGACCACCCCACCCTCGCCTCGCTGCTGCGCGACGCCGGGTACGCGACCGGTCTGATCGGCAAGTGGCACTGCGGCTACCTGCCGGACCACAGCCCCACCAAGTCGGGCTGGGACACCTTCTTCGGGAACTTCGGCGGAGCGCTGGAGTACTACTCCAAGCTCGGCCTGGCCGGGGAGTACGACCTTTACGAAGGCAACGTCACCGAGGGCGACACCGAATACCGCGACCTGCGCTACTACACGCGGATCATCACCGAACGCGCCGTCGACTTCGTGGGCGGGCGGCACGGGCGGCCGTGGCTGCTCAACCTGAACTACACCACCCCGCACTGGCCGTGGATCGCGGACGGCGACGAAGCCGCGAGCGCGGAGATCGTCCGCCGTATCAGGGCAGGCGACAAGGGTGCGCTGCAGCACCGGGACGGCGGTTCGCTGGCCAAGTACAAGGAGATGGTCGAGGACCTGGACCGGTCCGTGGGCACGGTGCTGGCCGCCCTGAAGCGCTCCGGGCAGGAGCGGGACACCCTGGTCTTCTTCGGAAGCGACAACGGCGGCGAGCGCTGGTCCTACAACTGGCCGCTGAGCGGCAACAAGTTCACGCTCCAGGAGGGCGGCATCCGCATACCGGCGATCGTGCGCTGGCCGGCCCGCATCGACGGCGGCCAGGTCAGCCACGAGCCGCACTTCAGTCCCGACTGGACGGCGACCCTGCTGGAGGTCGCCGGCGCCCGGCCGCACCGCGCGTATCCGCTGGACGGCACGAGCCTTGCGGGCTATCTGCTGCGCGGCGAACCGCTCGCCGAGCGCGACCTGTTCTGGCGTACCCGGGGTGAGCGGGCGCTGCGCCGCGGCGACTGGAAGTACTACCGGGGCAAGGGAGGCCGGGACCAGCTGTTCCAGGTGGCCGAGGACCCCCGCGAGCAGGCGGACCGGGCGGGGGCAGAGGGGCGGCGGCTGGCGGAGCTGCGGGCGGCCTGGGAGGCGGTGGACGCCACGTTGCTGCCGTATCCGAAGGGGTGAGACGCGGCGCCGGAAGTGCCTGTCCCCGCTTGGGGCTCAGCCCATGAGGGGCAGGTACGGGGCGAGATCGGCTCGTTCGCCGCTGGCGCTCACGGCGGCGTCCTCGACCGCCGCGGGCCAGTCCGTACGGCCGGTGGCCAGTCGGAGCCAGGTGATCGGGTCGGTCTCGACGACGTTCGGCGGCGTGCCCCGGGTGTGCCGAGGGCCCTCGACGCACTGGACGACGGCGAACGGCGGCACCCGGACCTCGACCGAACCGCCGGGCGCCTTGGTGGCGAGCGCGTCGGCAAGCAGCCGGGTGGCGGTGGCCAGGGCGTGGCGGTCGTACGGAATCTCCAGGCCGGTGGCGGCGGCCAGGTCGTCGGTGTGCACGACCAGTTCGACGCAGCGGACCACCAGGAAGTCGTCCAGCCGCATCGCGCCGATCCGGGCCGCCAGCAGCCGGTCGTCGGGGGCCGGGGGGACGGCCTCGGCGTAGCGGGCGGCGGCGTTGTTCAGGAGGTCGGCCGGTGCGGCGCCGGCTGCCGTGTCGCGGGCGATCTCGTCGACCTTCGCGGCCAGGGCGCGGGTCGCGGACGGCCAGGTGGCGAGGGTGACTTCCTGGGCGGGCGGCGCGGGTTGCCCCAGCGCCGCGGGGACCTGTTCGACCGCCATGGCCAGGTGGGCGACCAGCTCGCGGACCGTCCAGTCGCCCAGGCGGGTGGGCAGGGCGAACTGCTCGGGGGCCAGGCGCTCGACGGCGGCGCGCACGTGTCCGAACTGTGCGACGACGGCCGCGCGGGTCTTGGCGGAGTCGTAGCTGCGGGCGCGGGTCCGGCCGGAGGGCTTACGGGCACTGGGCATGGCGTCGAGGCTACTCGGCGGGGCGTGTGGCGTAGTCCCCGAGCCCCCGCTCCACCAGGCCGAAGGCGCGGTGGGCGGCGGCGACCGCGTCCGGGTGGACGGCGTCGGCGGACTCGCCTGCCAGGAGCCTGCGGTGGTTCTCGTTGATGAGGGCGTTGCGCGCGGCCATCAGCTGGCCCGCGGCGACCTGGGCGTCCATGCGGTCGCCGCCCGCCTCCTCCGCGAGCACCTCGGCGAGCTGCTGGAGGCCGTGCATCCGGTTGGCGTACGCGCGCAGCAGCAGGGCCGGTGTCTCGACGATCAGCCGGCGGATGCTGAGCACCTCCGTCTTGTCGCACAGGCCGACGGACGGATCCCGCAGGTCCAGCAGCTCGACGAACTGACGGCCCACCGCCGCGACCGCGGACTCCCCCCGCGCACGCTCACGGACGGCGCGGGCCGCGTCACCGGCGTGGTGCTCCATCGGCTTGAGGACCAAGTCCTCCTTGGAGCCGTAGTAGTTGAAAACGGTCATCTTGGAGACGTCGGCGGCGGCGGCGATCTCCTGGACGGAGACCTTCTCGAAGCCCCGCTCCAGGAACAGCTCGACGGCGGTCCGCCGGACGCGCCGCTCCGTCTGCAGTTTCTTGCGCTCGCGCAGTCCCAGCTCCTCGACCATGCCACCACTGTACCAGGGCAAAAAATAATACCGGATGAAACATTGACTCGGTCCACGCTTCGCGGGCATGGTGCTGCCATGAACGCTTCCACCGCTCCTTCTCGGGCCCCCACGGGCCGTGTGACCGCCGGGCCGGACGGCATGACACCGGCCCGGCGCGCGATCGGCTTCGCCGTCTGCCTCGCGACGATGCTGCTCGCCGTCCTCGACCAGAACATCGTCTCGGCCGCGACGATCCCGATCGTCCGCGACCTGGACCCGCTGCACGGCGTCGACCGCATCCCGTGGCTGATCAGCGCCTTCTCGCTCGCCGCCACCGCCGCGCTGCCCCTGTACGGAAAGCTCTGCGACTCCCTCGGCACGAAACGGGTCTTCCTCGGGGCCGTCGCCACCTTCCTCCTCGGCTCGGCGCTGTGCGGAGCCGCGCAGGACATGGACCAGCTGATCGCCTTCCGCGCGGTGCAGGGCCTCGGCGGTGGCGGGCTGATGAGCGTCACCATGGTCGTCATCGCCCAGCTCGCGGGGGCGGGAGGGCGCGGCACGGGCCGGGGCGCCGGGATGGGCGGGCTGGTCGCGGGGGCCGGCATGGCCCTGGGCCCGGTCGTCGGCGGGCTGCTCGCCGAGCACGCGGACTGGCGCTGGATCTTCTACGTCAACCTGCCGGTCGGCGTCGTCGTGCTCATCGCGTCGGCGCTCGTCCTCAGACTTCCGCGGCACGGGGAGCGGCGGCGCATCGACTTCTTCGGAGCGGCCCTGGCCGCCGCGTTCTCCACGGCGCTACTGCTGATGACGGAGTGGGGCGGCCGGGACCACGGCTGGGGCTCCCCGGTGATCCTGGGCCTGGCCGGCGGGGCCGTGGGGCTGCTCGCCCTGTTCCTGTGGCGGCAGGCCACCGCCGCCGAACCACTGCTCCCGCTGTCGCTGTTCCGTATCCGTACGCTGCGCGTCGCCTTCGCCGTACAGGGCCTGGTCGGCGTGGCCCTGGTGGGCTCCATGGTCTACGTGATGCTCCATCTCCAGCTGGTGCGGGGCATCGACCCCGCCTCCGCCGGCCTGTTCATGATCCCGATAGCGATCGGCATGGCCGGCTCGGGCCTGGTGACGGGCCGGCTCGGCGCCCGCGGCTGGTCGGAGAAGAAGTCCGTGATCAGTGGCACCGCCTGCGCCGCCGTGGCCACGCTCCTGCTCTCGGCCAACGGCACCGACACCAGCCTGTGGGCCGTACGGGCCGAACTCCTCCTGCTCGGCGCCGGCTTCGGCCAGACACTGGGACAGCTGATCGTGCTGGTCCAGCAGGCCGCACCGCGCCACCGGCTCGGGGTGGCGACGACCGGCGTCCGCTTCTTCCAGACCCTGGGCAGCTCACTGGGCGTCGCCTTCTTCGGCACGGTGCTCGCCCGCGTCTACGCCGACCGCGGCCCCGGCGGCTCCACCAGCGCCATACCGACCCTGCGGGGCGAGGCCCACGCCCGGGCGGTGGACGCCTTCGCTTCCTCCATAGCCGTGGTCTTCCTCTGCTCGACGTGCGTACTGGCCCTGGCGCTGCTCCTGACACTGCGCATACCGAGGGACGCGGACGCGGCTGGTGCGGACAGGTCCGGGACGCGGCGGGCCGGGGCGGGTGGCGCTGCGCACCGGGCCGGGGGCACGACGGACCGGAGAGCTGTCTCGACGGACGGGGCAAACGATGCGAGGGAGCGAGCGGCCTGCTCGCCCGACCGGGGAAGCACCGCTACGGACCGAGCGTTCGCCTCGCCCGCCCGGCCGCCCCGATAGGCCCCGCCGCCCCGGCCGACGTGCCCCCACCACGCGACCGTGGCCCGCCCCGGGAAAGGGACGGGCCACCGGGCCTCCAGGCCGCCCGGCCGCCGTGCGGGCGGACGGGCGCGGCGCGCACTGTGGCGCCGCTGAAGGCCGTATCAGCCGAACAACGCCGGGAGGGTTGCCTCGTGGGCTTCGCGGAGCTCGCTCAGCGAGAGGGTGAACTGACCCTGGACGTCGATCGCATCACCGTCGACGACGCCGATGCGGGTGGCCGGCAGGCCGCGCGCACCGCACATGTCGGTGAAGCGCAGCTCCTCGCTGCGCGGGACCGCGACGATCGCGCGGCCCGCCGACTCCGAGAAGAGCAGGACGAAGGGGTCCAGCCCGTCGGGCACGACGATCCGGGCGCCCTTGCCGCCGCGCAGACACGACTCGACGAGAGCCTGGACCAGGCCGCCGTCGGAGAGGTCGTGCGCCGCGTCGACCATGCCGTCGCGGGAAGCCGCGATCAGGATCTCGGCCAGCAGCTTCTCCCGGCCGAGGTCCACCTGCGGCGGCAGTCCGCCCAGGTGGTCGTGGACGACCTGGGACCAGGCCGAGCCGCCCAGCTCGTCCTTGGTGTCACCGAGGAGGTAGATGAGGTGGCCCTCGTCCGCGAAGGCGACCGGCGTACGGCGGCTGACGTCGTCGATCACGCCCAGCACCGCGACCACGGGGGTCGGGTGGATGGCGGCCTCGCCGGTCTGGTTGTAGAGCGAGACGTTGCCGCCGGTGACGGGCGTGCCCAGCTCCAGGCAGCCGTCCGCGAGACCGCGTACGGCCTCGGCGAACTGCCACATGACGGCCGGGTCCTCGGGCGAGCCGAAGTTCAGGCAGTCGGAGACCGCGAGCGGCTTGGCGCCGGTCGCCGCGACGTTGCGGTAGGACTCGGCCAGCGCCAGCTGCGCGCCGTGGTACGGGTCCAGCTTGGCGTAGCGGCCGTTGCCGTCGGTGGCGATGGCCACGCCCAGCCCGGACGACTCGTCGATGCGGATCATGCCGGCGTCCTCCGGCTGGGCGAGCACGGTGCCGCCCTGCACGAAGTGGTCGTACTGGCTGGTGATCCAGGACTTGGACGCCTGGTTGGGCGAGGCGACCAGCTTGCGGACCTGCTCGCGCAGCGCCTCGCCGGTCTCCGGCCGCGGCAGCCGGCCCGCGTCGTCGGCCTGCAGCTCGTCCTGCCACGCGGGGCGGGCGTAGGGACGCTCGTAGACCGGGCCCTCGTGGGCGACGGTCTTCGGGTCGACGTCGACGATCTTCTCGCCGTGCCAGTAGATCTCCAGCCGGTCGCCGTCGGTGACCTCGCCGATGACGGTGGCGGTGACGTCCCACTTCTCGCAGATCGCCAGGAACCGTTCGACCTTGGCCGGTTCGACGACGGCGCACATGCGTTCCTGCGACTCGCTCATGAGGATTTCCTCGGGCGAGAGCGTCGAGTCGCGCAGCGGTACGTCGTCCAGCTCCACGCGCATCCCGCCGGAGCCGTTGGACGCCAGCTCGCTGGTGGCGCAGGACAGCCCGGCCGCGCCGAGGTCCTGGATGCCGACGACGAGCTTCTCGGCGAACGCCTCCAGGGTGCACTCGATGAGCAGCTTCTCCTGGAAGGGGTCGCCGACCTGGACGGCGGGGCGCTTCGACGGCTTGGCGTCGTCGAAGGTCTCGGAGGCCAGGATCGAGGCGCCGCCGATGCCGTCGCCGCCGGTCCGGGCGCCGTAGAGGATGACCTTGTTGCCGGCGCCGGAGGCCTTGGCCAGGTGGATGTCCTCGTGCCGCATCACGCCGATGGCACCGGCGTTGACCAGCGGGTTGCCCTGGTAACAGGCGTCGAAGACGACCTCGCCGCCGATGTTGGGCAGGCCCAGGCAGTTGCCGTAGCCGCCGATGCCCGCGACGACGCCCGGCAGGACGCGCCGGGTGTCGGGGTGGTCGGCGGCACCGAAGCGCAGCGGGTCCACGACCGCGACCGGGCGGGCGCCCATGGCGATGATGTCGCGGACGATGCCCCCGACGCCGGTGGCGGCGCCCTGGTAGGGCTCGACGTAGGAGGGGTGGTTGTGTGATTCGACCTTGAAGGTGACCGCGAGGCCGTGGCCGACGTCGACGACGCCGGCGTTCTCGCCGATGCCGACGAGCATCGCGTCGTTCTCCGGGACCTTCTGCCCGAACTGCTTCAGGTGGACCTTGCTGCTCTTGTACGAGCAGTGCTCGGACCACATGACGGAGTACATGGCGAGTTCGGCGCCGGTGGGACGGCGGCCGAGGATCTCGCGGACGCGCTCGTACTCGTCCTGCTTCAGGCCCAGTTCGGCCCACGGCTGGTCGGTGTCCGGCGTCTCGGCTGCGTGCTTGACCGTGTCGAGCGTCATGCGTTGACCAATTTCTTCAGGATCGAGGTGAAGAATCCGAGGCCGTCCGTGCGGCCGGTGCCGATCAGCGGCTCGACGGCATGCTCGGGATGCGGCATGAGGCCGACGACGTTGCCCGCCTCGTTGGTGATGCCGGCGATGTCGCGCAGCGAACCGTTGGGGTTGCCGTAGCCGTCGGCGGTGTCGCCCTGGGTCAGATAGCGGAAGGCGACCCGGCCCTCGGCCTCCAACCGGTCGAGCGTGCGCTCGTCGGCGACGTACCGGCCGTCGATGTTCTTCAGCGGTACGGAGATCTCCTGGCCGGCCGTGTAGTCGGTGGTCCAGGCGGTGTCCGCGTTCTCCACCCGCAGCTTCTGGTCGCGGCAGACGAAGTGCAGGCTGTCGTTGCGCAGCATGGCGCCGGGCAGCAGGTGCGTCTCGGTCAGGACCTGGAAGCCGTTACAGATGCCGAGCACCGGCATGCCGCCCTTGGCCTGTTCGATCACGGTGTCCATGACCGGCGAGAAGCGGGAGATGGCGCCGGCCCGCAGATAGTCGCCGTAGGAGAAGCCGCCGGGCAGGACCACGGCGTCGACCTGCTTGAGGTCCTTGTCGCGGTGCCACAGCGGCACCGCCTCGGCCCCGGCGAGCCGTACGGCGCGCTGGGTGTCACGGTCGTCGAGCGTGCCCGGGAAGGTCACGACTCCGATGCGTGCGGTCATGATCCGGCCCGGTCCTCGACGTGGACGGTGAAGTCTTCGATGACGGTGTTGGCGAGGAAGGTCTCGGCCATCTCGTGGATACGGGCGAGGGCGGCGTCGTCGACGGGGCCCTCCACCTCAAGTTCGAAACGCTTGCCCTGACGGACGTCGCCGATCCCCTCGAATCCCAGGCGAGGCAGTGCGCGCTGCACCGCCTGCCCCTGCGGGTCGAGGATCTCCGGCTTGAGCATGACGTCGACTACGACGCGTGCCACTGGCACTCCCGATGGTGTGGTGCGTAAGGCGGTGCCCTCACAGTACCGTGTTCGAAAATCTACGCGCATAGATATCGTGACGGTGCGGTCACGGTACGGCGTCGGCCGCGGTAAGTGGTGGGGAAAATCTCAGAAAAGACCTAGGGTCCGCATTGCGGAGGGACACGCTGAGGAAATTAACTGGGCTTCACCATGCAATGCCTGCCGCTGTACAAATGAAAATGCATTGATCCCAATCAGCCGGATCTGGAGCATCCCCCCACGTCAAGGCGGGGTTGCTGCTCGAAAGGACCGATATCCGTGGCGCAGCGCGTAGTAGTCACGCTCTCCGATGACATCGAAGGCGGAGAAGCCGCAGAGACGGTCACCTTCGGTTTGGACGGGAAGTGGTACGAGATCGACCTCAATCCCGCCAATGCGAAGAAACTGCGCGGCACCCTCGCGCCGTTCGTGGAGGCCGGCCGCAAGCGGTCGAAGTCCGGTAAGGCGTACCACCACACCTCGGTGACCCCGGACCCCGCCGCCGTGCGCGCCTGGGCGCGCTCCAACCGTATGGACGTGCCCCCGCGCGGCCGGATTCCGAAGAAGATCTACGAGGCTTTCGACGCGGCCAACAGCTGACCCCGACCGGCCGCCGCAGCCCCGCCCCGGCCACCGTCGGCCCATCCCGACCCGGCCTATCCCGTATCAACCCCTCACCCGCACCCGCCCCCACGCGCCCGCACTTCGCCCGGCCGTAGATCCGCGGCCGGGCGGCGGGGGCAACGACCTGACGGTGTCCTGGCCACGGCCAGGTGGAGGCGAGCGAGGACGGGCAGGTGACGGCCGGTCCGAGACCGGCAGGCACCGGGCACCCGCCGAGCGAGGGCCTGGCAGACAACGGGCACCGGCCGAGCGAGGGCCGTCCTCCGGGCGGGGCCGGGCACCGGCCGAGCGAGAACCGCCCGCCGAGCGAGGACCGCCCGCCCGCCGGGTGGGGACCGGCATCGTCCGGACAAAGACCCGGCAGACATCGGGCACCGCCCGGTTTCGGCTGTCCCGCAGCCGAGTTGCGCAGCACCCCTGTTGATCAGCTAGAGTCTGGAGCACGCCGAGGGGCGAGGCCGAAAGGCCGAATCCCGAGGAGTCACGCGGGTGTAGCTCAGTAGTAGAGCGCCCTCTTTCCAAGAGGGAGGCGCAGTGTGCAATCCCTGTCACCCGCTCTGACAGCATCGACCGTTCCTTCGGGGCCGGTGGATGGTGGTCATGCGGGTGTAGCTCAGTAGTAGAGCGCCCCCTTTCCAAGGGGGAGGCGCAGTGTGCAATCCCTGTCACCCGCTCCGACAGTACCGACCACTCTTGTGGATCAGGTAGAGTAGCTGTCGCGCCGCCCGGTGAAAGCCGGTCGGATGCCTGCGGACGTAGCTCAGTTGGTAGAGCGCAACCTTGCCAAGGTTGAGGTCGCGAGTTCGAGCCTCGTCGTCCGCTCAGGAAAAGGGCCCCGGTCATCACGACCGGGGCCTTTTGCATGCATCCGTGCCGCCACTCGGCCCGTGCCGCCACCCAGCCCGCTCCACTCCCCCACCCCGGACCGCCCGCCGCCCGGACCCGGCCCGCTCCCGCGCCCTCCTGACATTTGTCATCTGGGGTGATGACAAGCCGCACTGCCCGGTGCCCGGTTCCGACGCGAGCCTTGAAGCATGAACATCGGGGACAACAGTGAGCACGTGATAGACGTCACGGGGCTGCGCAGGCGGTACGGGCCGTCCGGGGGCGGCCGGAAGAGCAGGAAGGGGGCCGCGGCGGCCTTCGAGGCGGTACGGGGCATCGACTTCTCCGTGGCCCGCGGAGAACTGTTCGCCCTGCTGGGGACGAACGGGGCCGGCAAGACCTCCACCCTTGAGCTCCTGGAGGGGCTGGCCGCGCCCACCGGCGGCTCGGTGCGGGTGCTGGGCCACAACCCGTACACGGAGCGCGCGAAGGTACGGCCGCGCGTCGGCGCGATGCTGCAGGAGGGCGGCTTCCCCGCGGAGTTGACCGTGGAGGAGACCGTACGGATGTGGGCCGGTGCCACCACCGGCGCCCGGCCGGTCGGCGAGGCGCTGGCCACGGTCGGCATGGCCAAGCGCAAGGACGTACGGATCAAGCAGCTCTCCGGCGGCGAACGGCGGCGGCTGGACCTGGCCACGGCGACGCTGGGACGGCCGGAGGTGCTCTTCCTCGACGAGCCGACCACCGGCCTGGACACCGAAGCCCGCCACACGACCTGGGAGTTGATCCGCGAGCTGCGCGAGGGCGGCACCACGGTCGTACTGACCACGCACTACCTGGAAGAGGCCGAGGAATTGGCCGACCGTCTGGCGATCATGCACCAGGGCCGGATCGCGACGGCCGGCACCGTCGCGGACGTGGTGGCCACCCACCCCGCGCAGATCTCCTTCGAACTGCCCGCGGGCTACACGGTGGGCGACCTGCCGCCGCTGCCCGAGATGGGCGTCCAAGGACACGCCATGACGGGCCGGACCCTGCGGCTGCAGACCTCCGACCTGCAACGGGCCGCGACCGGCGTGCTGCTCTGGGCGCGGAGCGAGGGAGTCGGGCTGCGAGGGCTGGACGCCCGCTCGGCGTCGCTGGAAGAGGCGTTCCTGCGGATCGCCAAGGGATTGGAGGACAAGTGAGCGTCACCGACTTCAAGACCGTCGAGAACAGTCCGGGGGCGGGCGCCGCGACGGCCGCCCGTACGGGACCGCGTGCGCGGCTGACCGCGCTGTTCCGCGCCGAACTGACCCTCCTGGGCCGTAACAAGACCGCGCTGTTCATGACGCTGCTGTTGCCGTTGATCATGGCGTTCGCCATGCGGCAGGCGGTCTCCCAGATGCCGCTGCAGGAGAACGGCCTGTCGGTCGGCACGGTGCTGCTGCCGGGGACCATCGGCTTCGTCCTGCTCTTCGCGGTGTACTCGTCCGTCACGGGTTCGCTGGTGACGCGGCGCGAGGAGCTGGTGCTCAAGCGGCTGCGCTGCGGTGAGCTGACGGACCGGGAGGTGCTGGCCGGCACGGCGCTGCCGGCGGTGCTCCTCGGGCTGGCGCAGTGCGTCCTGCTGGTGGTCTGCGGCGGGCTGATGCTGAAGTCGGGCCTGCCGCAGGCACCGCACCTGGTCGTGCTGGGGGTGCTGCTGGGCACGGTGATCGCCGTGTCGATGGCCGCGGCCTCCACCGCCATCACCAAGACCGCCGAGGCGGCCCAGCTGACCACGATGCCGTTCGTCTTCATCTCGATGGGAGGCTCCGGCATGGTCGTCCCGCTGGACGTCCTGCCCGACAAGATCGCCAACATCCTGGAGCTGCTGCCCCTGTCGCCGGTGATGGGCCTGGTCCGGGACGGCTGGACCGGCGGCGGCGACCTCACCGACACGGTCAGGCGGCTGGTCATCGCGTTGGTCTGGGCCGGGCTCGCGGTGTTTGCTGTACGTCGGTGGTTCCGTTGGGAGCCACGGCACTGACGATGTACGGCGTTGAGGACGACGGGGGTGCGGGGCCGGTGTTCCACGGGCAGCTGCGCAAGTTGCGGGGGCGTGGCAGGGTCGCGCAGGTATCCATGTGGGCGCGGTGGTCGCTGTACGTCGCGCCGTGGCTGATGCTCTTCGGCTGGCTGTTCGCGCCGATCGTCGCCGCGGCCGCCCCGCAGCACCGTTCCCTGCTGCCGGCCCTGCCGGTCGTGCTGCTGGGGCTGGTGCAGTGCGGTGTCTACATCCCCGGCGTACGGCGCGGGCTCTCGCACTACGTGTACGGCACCCCCGCGCCGTGGCGGCTGATCGCCGTGTCCGCGGTGCTGTCGGCCGCCTCGGTGGTGATGGTCACGATGCTGGTCATGTCCGAGCTGCGGCCGAGGCCGGGGGATCTGTTCTCGGTGATGCTGTTCCCCACCCTGCCCTTCAACAGCCTGCTGTGCCTGGTGATCAAGAAGCGCTGGCAGGCACTGGTGTACTGCGTGACCACGGCGGTGATCGTGGTGGGGATGGTCCTCGCGGGTGCCCCGCTCGTCTTCGTGGCGGGGCTGCCGATCGTCCTCGCCGTCTCCGCGGCCTTCGCGCCGCTGACGTGCCGCAGCTGGGCCTGGATTCTCGCCGCGATGCGCGAGCTGGACGAGGCCAAGGGCGCGCAGGCCAGGCTCGCCGTGGCCGAGGAGCGCCTGCGTTTCGCGCGGGACATGCACGACGTGGTGGGCCGCAACCTGGCCGTGATCGCCCTCAAGAGCGAGCTGGCGGTACGGCTGGCGCGCAAGGGACGGCCGGAGGCCGCCGACCAGATGGCGGAGGTGCAGCAGATGGCCCAGGACTCCCAGCGGGAGGTGCGGGACGTGGTCCGCGCCTACCGGGAGGCCGACCTCCAGGTCGAGCTGGCGGGTGCACGGGCGGTGCTCCAGGCGGCCGGGGTGCAGTGCCTCATGGAACAGGAGGACAGCGCCGATGTGCCGCAGCAGGTGCAGTCGGTGCTGGCCTGGGTCGTACGGGAAGGCACCACCAACGTGCTGCGGCACGCGAACGCGGTCACCTGCTGGCTGACGCTGCGGGTGACGGCCGACAGCGGTGCCGCGGCGTCGGCCGGACCTGCGGTGGTGTTCACGATGGAGAACGACGGCGTACGGGAAGACGCGGCGCACGGCAGCGCCGGAAGCGGCATCGCCGGGCTGCGGGAACGGCTCGCCGCCCTCGGCGGTTCGCTGGTCGTCGGCCCCCGGCCGGACGGGCGATTCTGGCTGCGGGCACACGTACCGCTGGAAGAGCACCGGATGGCGGAGGGGGACGCGCCGGGGGCCGCCGCGGACGGGCGGCCCGCCGGGACGCAGGAGTCCGCGTAGGTACGGGCGGTACAGGCAGTACAGGCGGGCAGTACGGGCAGTACGGATGCCGAGCGATCGGCCGGGCGCCACCGGGTGCCCGGCCGTAGGGACAGAACGACGTGAGAGAAGCGGAGACCGTGGTGGACGCGGACGCGGACACGCAAGCGGGGGCCCCGGCGCCCCTGCGCATCCTGCTGGCCGACGACGAGCACCTGATCCGGGGCGCGCTGGCCGCGCTGCTGGCCCTGGAAGACGATCTCCAGGTCGTGGCCGAGGCCGGCTCGGGTCCGGAGGCGCTGGCGATGGCGCTGGCGCACCGTCCCGACGTCGCCGTACTGGATCTTCAGATGCCGGGGGCGGACGGTGTGGCGGTGGCCACATCCCTGCGCGGCCGGCTGCCCGGCTGCCGGACCATGATCGTGACCAGTCACGGGCGCCCCGGCCACCTCAAGCGGGCCCTGGAGGCGGGGGTGCGGGGGTTCGTCCCGAAGACCGTCTCGGCCCAGCGGCTGGCCGAGATCATCCGTACGGTGCACGCCGGAAACCGCTATGTGGACCCGGAGTTGGCGGCCGACGCGATCAGCGCCGGGGACTCGCCGCTGACCGTGCGGGAGGCGGAGGTGCTGGAGTACGCGGAGAACGGCGCGCCCATCGCGGAGATCGCGGAGCGGGCCGCGCTGTCCCCGGGAACGGTGCGCAACTATCTCTCCTCGGCCGCCGCGAAGCTGTCCGCGGAGAACCGTCATGCGGCGGCGCGCATCGCCCGCGCGCGAGGTTGGCTATAGTGGAGCCCGCACCGCGCCGCCGAGCGCGGGGCAGGCGGACGTAGCTCAGTTGGTAGAGCGCAACCTTGCCAAGGTTGAGGTCGCGAGTTCGAGCCTCGTCGTCCGCTCAGGGAAAAGGCCCCGGTCCTGGTGACCGGGGCCTTCTTCGTGTGCGACGCGGTGCGGCGCGGGGCCGCCCCGCCGTCACGACCAGGCCAGGCCGGTCAGCCGTTCGTACGCCTCGATGTACTTGCCGCGGGTGCGCTCGACCGTCTCCTGGGGAAGGGGCGGGGGCGGCTGCTCGCTCGCGCGGTCCCAGCCGGAGGCGGGCGAGGTGAGCCAGTCGCGGACGAACTGCTTGTCGAAGGAGGGCTGGGGCCGGCCCGGCTGCCACGCGTCCGCGGGCCAGAAGCGGGACGAGTCCGGGGTGAGGACCTCGTCCGCCAGCGTCAGCTGCCGCGCCTCGTCGAAGCCGAACTCGAACTTGGTGTCCGCCAGGATGATGCCGCGCTCGCGCGCGATGTCGCGGGCCCGCCCGTACACGGCGAGCGTGGCCTGCCGGAGCTGGGCGGCGGTCTCGGCGCCGATCTGGCGGGCGACCTCCTCGTAGGCGACGTTCTCGTCGTGCTCGCCGACGGCGGCCTTGGTGGCGGGGGTGAAGATCGGCGCGGGCAGCTCCGAGCCGTCGGTCAGCCCCTCCGGCAGCGCCAGCCCGCAGACCGTACGGGTCTGCTGGTATTCGGCGAGGCCGGAGCCCGTGAGATAGCCGCGGGCGACGCACTCCACCGGGACCATCGCGAGCGATGTGCAGACCGTCGTACGGCCTTCCCAGTCCGCCGGGGCGCCGGGCGGCAGCTCCGTGGACAGCACGTGGTGCGGGACGAGGTCGGCGAGCTGGTCGAACCACCACAGCGAGAGCTGGGTCAGCACCCGCCCCTTGTCGGGGATCTCGGTGGGCAGCACCCAGTCGAAGGCGGACATGCGGTCGCTGGCGACCATGACCAGGTCGCCGTCGGCGTTCTGGTAGAGGTCGCGCACCTTGCCGGTGTGGAGGTGGGTGAGCCCCGGTACCTCCACTGCCTCGGGCTTTTCTACAAAACCGGACACGCTGCCTCCGCGTAGGTTGATCCAGGCGTCGCTTTGATTCTCCCGTATGCGGTGACGGGACGGCGTCACAGGGTCGGGGGCGGCCGGTTGTGGGCGACCTCGGGCACGGACGGTCCGGTGCGGGCGAAAGGCGCGGGCGGCCCGTACGGGCGGGAGGGGCGCGCCGGTCAGATCCGTTCGCGGCGCCCCGCCCGGGCGACCGCCGCGAGAGTGAGGACGGCCAGCACCGCCGCGGCCACGAGGATGACGGGCGGCGGGGCGAGCGCGCCGAGCAGGGTGATGGCGTACGGGGCGAAGAAGCCCAGGTAGGCGAGGGTCCAGAAGCGGGCGGTGAGGCGGGCCAGCCGGTGCGGCGGCGCCAGGGCGGCGACCTCGGTCAGGCCGTACGCCACGCACAGCCCGTACCCGGCGCCGAGCACCGCGGCGGCGAGCAGCGCCACGGCCGGCTGCACGGCCGCCACGGCGACGGCCGCGACGAGCAGGCCGAGCGCGACGGCGGCCAGTCCGGCGACGGCGGTGGCGAGGCGGTGCCGGGCCGCGAGACGGCGGGCGAGCGGCGCAACGAGCAGCCCGGCGCCGGGGGTCACGGCGGTGGCGACGCCCGCGTACACGGTCTGCCAGCCGCCCAGGCGGTCGCCGACGAGGCCGGGGAGGGTGACGAAGGCGATGGTGGGCGCGGCGAACACCCAGGGGGCCATCGGGACGACCAGACGCCGGAAGGGCGCACCGGCAAAACGGCGGGCCGCGGAAGCCGTTCCGTGTGCGGCCGGGCCCGCTTCGTGGGCGGTACGGCCCGCCTCGTGGGCGGCCGGGCCCGCGGCCCCGGCCCGGACCGTCTCCGGCACCCGGGCGGCGGCCACCGCGGCCACCGCCGAGAGCACCAGGTGCGGGACGTACGCAGTGATCATCGGGTACGGCGCCCACTGGGCGATCAGCGCGGCGGCCAGCCCCCCGGAGGCGAAGCCCGCGGAGAGGAAGAGACCGGAGCGGCGGGCCGCCGTGCCGGGGGCGGTGGCCGGGTCGTACGGGGCGGAGGAGAGTTCCTTGATCCAGACGCTGCCCGCGGTGAGCAGGGCGCCCGCGCCCAGGCCGGTCAGGAAGCGGCCCGGCCACATCAGCCAGGCGGCGGCCGGGCCCGCCATCAGCAGGACCGTCGCCACGGCGGCGGTGGCGAGCGCGGCGAAGACGACGGGGCGCCGGCCGCGCCGGTCGGCCAGCGGGCCGCCCAGCAGCAGCCCGGGGATCAGGCCGAGGACGTACACCGCGAAGAGGGCGGTGGTGGTGGCCGTGGTCAGGCCCAGGTCGGTGCGGTAGGCGCCGAGGAGGGCGGAGAACTGGTTGGCGCTCCAGCCGGAGGCCGTCATCATCCAGCCGGCGCGCAGCCAGTGCCGGGGCCGGGCGGCGGGCTCGGCGGGGCCGGTGGCGGTGGTGCCGGTGGGGTTCGGGGAGTCGGCAGCGGTGCGGCGTTCGGTGGCGGACGTGCTCATGAAAGCCGTTGTACGAGGTCGGAGGCGCTTCGCGCCGCCCCCGTTCAGGAATCGTGAACGGCCCCCGGGCCCGGACGCCGAGCGATTTATCGTGGCAGGTATGGATCTGCGACGGCTGTCTTCCTTCCTGGCGGTGGTCGAGGAAGGACACTTCGGACGGGCCGCGTCGCGGCTCTTCCTGTCGCCGGCCGCGGTCACCCAGCATGTGCAGCAGCTGGAGCGCGAGCTGGGCACCCGGCTGCTGGACCGCGGCAGCGGCCCCGTCCGGCCGACCGCCGCGGGCCGGCGGCTGGCCTCCCACGCCCGTACGCTGCTGGCCGCCGCGAACGCCGCCGTGGAGGACGTGACCGAGGCCGCGCAGCACGCGTCGTCGGCGTCGTCCCTGGCCGCGC
The DNA here is from genome assembly GCF_042732265.1 of Streptomyces sp. NPDC059788. Lineage (NCBI taxonomy): Bacteria > Bacillati > Actinomycetota > Actinomycetes > Kitasatosporales > Streptomycetaceae > Streptomyces > Streptomyces sp. NPDC059788. The sequence continues at coordinate 64,654 of NZ_JBHWHY010000034.1, forward strand.
GCGGGCTGCGGGTCGGCGTGATGGGGCACGGGTCGGGCGAGGTCACCCCGGCGGCCGTCAACGCCTTCCGGCGGGCGCGGCCGGACGTCCCGCTGAAGCTGGTGCAGCTGACGTTCACGGAGCACTGCAGCGCGCTGCGCGAGGACCGGGTGGACGTCGCGTTCGTGCGGCCCGCGATCCGCAGCGAGGACATCGAGGTGGACATCCTGACCACCGAGCAGCGGATCGTCGCGGTCCCGGCGGCCTCGCGGCTCGCGGACGCGGCGGCCACCGGCGTACGGGTCGCGGACGTCATCGACCTGCCGTACCTGCGGCTGCCCCGGCACACGCCGCGGCCGTTCACCGACTACCTGTACTTCGACGAGGGCGAGCGCCGCGCCCCGGACTGCGCGCTGACCCCGCACGACGTGCTGACGAGCGTCGCGGCGGGCCGCGGCGCCGGCTCCGGGCTGGCGTCCTTCGCCCGCTACTACCCCTGGCCCGGGACGGTGTACGTGCCGGTGCTGGACGCGCCGTACGCGCACAGCGTGCTCGCGACGCGGGCCGGTGACCCCAACCCCGAGGTGCGGATCTTCCGGGCGCTGACGGTGGCGCTGGCGCGGGAGCTGGGGACACTCGCGGCGCGCTAGCAGCGGGCCACGGACGGCCCGCAGGCGCCGGGGCCGTGGCGCCCGCCGCGTCAGTCGCGCTTGCAGATGCGGTCGAGCAGATTGGCCGTGGCGCGCTGCACGCGCTCGTCCACATGGCCGGGCCGGTCCAGGGCCGGGGACCAGGCGAAGGTGCCGGACGCGAAGACCAGGGCGCCGCTGAGGGCCCGGTACAGCGAGGTCTCCTGATGGCGGCGCGTGCCCTCGCTGTCCTCGTACGGGGAGTGGGCCAGCAGGATGCGGTGGCTGTGCTCGGGCAGCGGCGTACGGGGGAAGTAACGGTCGGCCTCCCCGGCGACCAGGCCCGGCAGCTCGTCGCCCTCATGGGCACCGGTCGCCTCCCACATCCAGTGGTCGGCGTTGCGCACGACCAGGGGCGCGGGCTCCGGCACCCGGCCCGCGTACTGGATGCCCATCAGCTGCTGCTCGGCGTCGCCGGCCTCGCGCCAGAGGGCGGGCTTGCCGGGGCCCTGGCGTTTGCGGCAGCTGAGCAGGGAGTCCGGGCCGGCGGGCGAGGGGGCCAGTTCGACCTGCCAGTACATGGTGTTGGCGGACAGGAAGACGAGCGAGGTGCCGCTGTCGCGGGCCAGTTCGGCGGTCCGGCGCATGGGCTGGGACCAGTACTCGTCGTGGCCGGGGAAGACCAGGCCGCGGTAGCGGGACGGGTCGACCAGCCCTGCGTGCAGATCGCGGGCGTCGGCGTACGCGAGGTCGTAGCCGTAGCGCTCGGCCCAGCGGATGAAGTCGTAGGCGTGGCCGACGTGCAGGGGCAGTCCGGCGCCCGCGTACGGGCGGTCGAAGGAGACGGTCGTGGCGGCGTCCGGCTCGCCGAGCAGCGAACCGTCGGCGTCCCAGGCGTGGTAGAGGCTGGCGCCGGTGCGGCCGTCCTCCGGATAGAGGTTGTAGGCCTGCCAGGTGATGTCGGGCAGGAGCAGCAGGAGGTCGGCGGGGTGGGCGTCGCGGACCGTGAAGGGGACGTGGCTGCGGTGGCCGCCGGCGGTGGTCAGGACGGCTACGTAGGCGCCCAGTTTCCAGTACGCGGGGACCTGGAGGCGCCAGGAGAGCCACCAGTGGTGGCAGGAGACCGTGCGGTCGGCGGCGAGCGGTGCGGGCTGCACGATGCCCGCCAGCCGGGGACTGGTCGTGATCTTCGCGGCGCCGGTGCCCGCGTAGTGGCCGATGCGGTAGATGTCGATGCTGAAGGGCTGGGGCGGGTCGACCGAGACGCGGAAGTCGATGGCCTCGCCGGGGGCCACCGCACCGGTGCTCACGAAGCCCTTGATCTGCTGCCGTACGTCGTCGGCCGTGCGGGGTCCGGCGCTGGAGCGGGGCGAGGGCAGACGCTTCTCGCCGGGGGCCACCGCCGGGTCGACGTACCAGGGAACGACCTGACCGGAGTCGAAGTAGTTCTCACTGCCGCGCAGCCAGGGCAGCGGGCCCTGTCCGAACGGGTCCGTGACCGCATGCGCAAGCGCTCCCGACTCCCAGCGCCGGATCTGCTCCGTCCCCACCTCGTACTCCCCTCCCTGCGTCCCCCCGCCGACTGAGCAGGCCGCCGCGGCACTCAGATTTCGTGCTCGATTGAACGACTGGGGCCGCCCCCAGCACATCACATTACGCACTTGCCCCGTCACCCTTCGTCGTGAATTCGCAAGGGTTCAGGCCATGAACGACGAACTGGAGGGGAACATTCAGCCCGGTCGTGCGGGTGATGCGGAGCGGGTGCCGAAAACAGGCGCACTCGGCCCTCTCATGCCCCCGAATGCGCCCCCGTACGCTCCCCGCGCGCCCTTGGCGCCCCTCACACGAGCCGGACCGGCTTCTCGGGCCGCACCCCGACCTCGCCGAGCCAGTCGCCCAGCGGCCCGGCGTCGCCGTCGTCGACGAGGCGGAGCACCGGGTGGCCCAGGTCCGAGCGGCGCACGCCGTCGACCAGCAGGACCGGCCCGTCCAGCCAGTCCAGGCCGGGGGCGGCGCCCGCGGTGTCCACGGCGGCGCAGCAGACCATCGCGGTCACATGGTCGGCGAGCAGTTCGCGGCCCGTGCGCGGCGGCTGCATGGGGAACAGCGCGAGCCCGTCGGCGAGGCCGTCGCCCCAGGTCACGCCCGCGTCGGGGCCGTCTGCCGCGGGGGCGCGGGCGGCCTGGCGCGCCGCCTCGGCGCGCTCCTCGCGCGCCAGCTCGGCACCGAGCCGGGCGGCGACGAGGTCGCTCGCGCCCGGGTCGGCCATCAACCGCTCGATGACCCGTATCAGCGTCGGGCCGGAGCTCTCCGGGCCCGGGTCGGCGGACCGGGCGGACGGCCGCGGCTCCGGCTCGGCCGCCGGTCCGGGAGTCGCCGGGTCCCGCACGGCGGCCGCCGGGTCCGGGGGCGCACCCGCGGACCCGGCACGCTTCTCCGGTGCCGGGGGCCGCGGTGTCGGGTGGGGTATGCGGCACGCGGACCCGGCGGCCCGCTCCGGCGCCGCCGGAGAGCCCTGCGGCCGACCGGCGCCCGCGTCCGGCGGGAGAGCGTCCGAGGGGCGCGCATCCGAGGGGGACGCGTCCGGCGGGGACGCGTCCGAGGGGAAGGCGTCCGAGGGGAGGGTGTCCAGGACGTGGTGCAGGCGGGCCGCCTCCTGGCGCCACTTGCGGTCCACGACCTCTTCCGGATACTGCTGCCAGCCGACCGGGGACCAGTCGGGTCCGGGCTCGGCCGGGCCACCGTGGAAGAGGCGGGCGGCGAGGAGGGAGGCGGCGCGGTCCACGGCGCCGGGCTCCTCCAGGAGATCGCATGCCGGGCGCTCGCCCAGGCGGGAGGTGAAACCTTCGGCCAGACGGTCGCGGCGGGAGAGTTCGGTGAGCGCGGAGACCACGCCGGCGTCCAGCCGGGAGGGCCAGCGGCCCATGCGCCAGGCGGGCAGCGCGACCCGGGTCAGCAGCCGGTCCCAGCCCGCGTACGCGAGGCCGACCTGCTCCTGGGCGACGATGCGCAGGCCGTAGTCGACGCTCTGGGCGCGCTCGGACGCGGCGGCGGCGACGCACCGCTCCATCTCCAGGGCGTGTTCACGGCAGGCCCGCAGCAGCAGGCGCGCGACCCAGCCGACGAACGCCGGAGCCGGGGCGGCCAGGGGGCCCTTGGCGCGTGCGGAGACCGCCACCGCGGCGTCCAGGCCCCGTACGAAGCGGCGGGCCGCGGCTATGTCCGGATTGGCGGAGGGGCCCGTGCCGGCCACGACGGGCGCCAGCAGCGCCCGCAGCTCGGCGACCCGCATCCACCACATGAACGGCGAGCCGATCACCAGGACCGGCGCCTGGGCGGCGCGCACCCCGTCGCGCGCTCCCGCGCCCGCCGCCCCGCCGCCGCCCGCCCGGTCACGCGACGGGCCGTGCGCGCGGTGCGTACGGTCCTCCAGCCAGCTGTCGCAGTCGGGGGTCAGGGCTATCGCGGACGGCGCGGGGACCTCCAGTCGGTCGGCCAGGTCCCGCACGAGGCGGTACAAATCGGGCGCGGAGGCCTCCGCTATGGGGACCGACGGGCTCAGCGCGGGGCGGGCCCGCACGACGACGGCCGTGACCAGCGCCGCCAGCAGCAGCACGACCAGCGCGAGGCCCGTCACGACCCAGCGCGCCGTGTCCCAGCCACTGGAACTCGTCACCGGATCGGCGCGGCCGATCCGGCCGGTGAGACCGCCGACGAGCAGCACCACGGCCACCGCGGCGGGCACCAGGGCCACGCCCAGCGCCGCGCCGCGGATGCGCAGCACCGCGAGCGCGCGGGCGCGCGCCGCCTCAGCTCCTGCTTCCGGACCTGCCACCAGCCTGTACACCCCCTGCTGCCCTGATTCAACGGACAAAGAGAACACGGGACGACAAGAGCGGGGCAACGGTGCCGGGGACGCGAACGGCCTCGACGGCGTAGCCCACTCTCCACCACTGTGGCACCGGCCACTGACATCGCAATGCCGGTGAGCCACTTGCCGGACGCCGCCGCGGCAGCCGCGCCGCCGGACGGCACGGGCGCCGCACGACGCTTGCGGGAGACCCTAGTTGGGGGCGTCCTCCCCGTCAGCCGGATGGCGGCGCGGTCACTCGATGGAATGGCTTTGGGCAAAGCCGGGAGCCCCATCCCGGCCAAAATCGTCCGGGCGGCCGGGAACGGGCCGTAGCGGGCGTGACCGGCGCGTTCGCGGGCAGGCCCGATAGCGGGGTACGAGGGCGCGCGGCCCCCTCAGCTCTCCCCCGCCGCCCGCGCCGCGATGTCCGTACGGTGGTGCGAGCCGTCCAGCGTGATCCGGCCGAGCGCCCGGTAGGCGCGCTCCCGGGCCGCGGCCAGGTCGGCGCCGGTGGCCGTCACGGACAGCACCCGGCCGCCCGCGCTGACGACCTCGCCGGTGGCGGGGTCCTGCTTCGTCCCCGCGTGCAGGACGTACGCGCCGGGGGCGTCCTTCTCCGCGACCTCGGCCAGGCCGCCGATCGGGTCGCCGGTGCGCGGCGTACCGGGGTAGTTGTGCGAGGCCACGACGACCGTCACCGCGGCGTCGTCGCTCCAGCCCAGCGGCGGCAGCGCGGCGAGCGTGCCGGTCGCGGCGGCGTGCAGCAGCGCGGACAGCGGGGTACGCAGACGGGCCAGCACGACCTGGGTCTCCGGGTCGCCGAAGCGCGCGTTGAACTCGATGACGCGCACGCCGCGCGAGGTGATCGCCAGGCCCGCGTACAGCAGCCCGGAGAAGGGCGTGCCGCGGCGGCGCAGCTCGTCGACGGTGGGCTGGAGCACGGTCCGCAGGACCTCGTCGACCAGCTTGGGGTCGGCCCACGGCAGCGGGCTGTAGGCGCCCATGCCGCCGGTGTTCGGACCCTCGTCGGCGTCGTGGGCGCGCTTGAAGTCCTGGGCGGGCTGGAGCGGCACGACGGTCTCGCCGTCGGTGACCGCGAACAGGGACACCTCCGGGCCGTCGAGGAACTCCTCGATGACGACGCGGTCACAGGCCAGCGCGTGCGCGCGGGCCGCCTCGACGTCCTCGGTGACGACGACGCCCTTGCCCGCCGCGAGGCCGTCGTCCTTGACCACGTACGGGGCGCCGAACGCGTCCAGCGCCGCGTCGATCTCGGCGGGGGTGGTGCACAGGTAGCTGCGGGCGGTGGGCACCCCGGCGGCGGCCATCACGTCCTTGGCGAACGCCTTGGAGCCCTCCAGCTCGGCGGCCTGCGCGGACGGGCCGAAGACCGGGACGCCGCGCTCGCGGACGGCGTCGGCGACCCCGGCGACCAGCGGCGCCTCGGGGCCGACGACCACCAGCTCCGCTTCCAGGCGCTGCGCCAGGTCCGCCACGGCCGCGCCGTCGAGGGCGTCGACGGTGTGCAGCTCGGCCACTTCCGCGATGCCGGCGTTGCCGGGGGCGCAGTGCAGCGCGGTGACGTCGGGGTCGAGGGACAGGGAGCGGCACAGGGCGTGTTCGCGGGCGCCGCCGCCGATGACGAGGACCTTCACATGCGCAGCCTAGTCGCCGCGGGCCCCGGCCAGGGTCGGTGCCCCCGGCGGCCGGCGTACGGCCGGGCCGGCGGCGGACCGTGCGGGGCGGGGCGAGGTGTGGACAAGGTGGGGACGAGGCGGGCGGAAGCCGTGGAAACCGTACGAACGTAGGGCGGCGGCAACTCTTTCGAGTGAGAGCGGGCCCGGCCCTATACCGGATTCCGCACCACTTCCGGGCGGAAATAAAGCGATCTTGGGGGCGAGGCCCACCGTTCGGCGGTAGGAAGGTGGGTGCGCACCGGCCGTCTCGTACGTACCGCGCGCATCGCACGTATCTGCATGAGGGAGTGCACGGGTGAGTCAGCCGGAGATGCAGCCCGAGGGGCCCCCTCGGGAGGAGCGCGGGCCTGGGGGCGGCCGCGGTCGCGGCGATCTGGGCGGCCGCCCCTTCCCGCTCGGGGACTGGGGCGAGCCGGCTGAGCGCCTCGACGAGCTGTACCACTGGGTCGAGGAGGGCGCCCTGCAGGCGGCGTCCTGGTATCTGCACGACCGGGTGGCCAAGCGGCGCGGCGCGCGGGCGCTGCGCCTGGGGGCCGCGGCCGGTGTGGCGGCGGGCGGGCTGATGCCGCTGCTCGATCTGACCGGGGCGGCTCCCGGGGGCGCGAAGTGGGGGTATCTGGCGCTGCTGGTGGCGGCGGTGTGTGTCGGCAGCGACCGGTTCTTCGGGGTGACGGCGGGGTGGATGCGGGACGTGGCGACCGCGCAGGCGGTGCAACGACGACTGGACGCACTCCAGTTCGACTGGGCCTCGGAGAACGTGCGCGAGGTCCTCGGCCCGACGGAGGGCACCGCCAGCGAGGCGGCGGAGCGCTGCCTGGGCGTGCTGCGCCGCTTCAACGAGGACATCGCGGAGCTGGTGCGGGCCGAGACCGCCGACTGGATGTCCCAGTTCCGGCCCGGCCCGCTGCCGCCCGCCGCGCGCGCGACGGCGCAGTGGGGACAGCGGCCGGAGCCCGGCGGCCCGCAGCCCGGCCGGATCACGCTCCCGCCGGGCACCCGCCCGAACATGCCGCGGCAGCGCCCGCCCGAGTCGCCGCGCTGAGGCGTACGCCCGCTCGCGGGCAGCCGGGCGGGCAGGACGGGCGTTCCGTACGCCCGTCCGCGCACCGCACAGCGGATACCGGGCACCGGACATCGGACAACGGGCGCCGCGCGGGCACCGGATAACGGTCACCGCGCACCGGCGACCGCACATCGAGGGGGAGTCCGGAGAGACCGGCGGCACCGCCGCCCGGCCGCCGTCAGCTGAAGACGATCATCGAGCCCTGGCCCAGGCTGCGCGTCGCCGCGGCGTGCAGCCCCAGCCAGACGTGCCGCTCACGCGCGAACGGGCTGTCGTCCAGGGGCAGCCCCGTCACCCGTTCCTCCAGCGTGGTGGGCCGCGCGGGCGCCTCGGGCGCGGCCGGCGGATTGGCCGGATCGATACCGATGGACGGCGCGACCAGCTCCAGGTCGCGCAGCAGGCCGTGCGCGGAACCCAGCGGCCCGCCGCCCTCCAGCAGTTCGTCGGTCGCCAGCGGATGCGGGAAGTCGACCGGAACGTACGCCCCGGCATGGTCGTAGTGCCAGACCAGGTGGGACTCCTGGGCCGTGGTCTCGAACATCTCCAGCAACTGCTCGTAGTCCCCGCCCAGTTCGTCCACGGGAGTCACTTCGAGCCCGCAGATCCGCAGCAGGTACGCCCGCCGCAGGAAGTGCAGCGCGTCGTAGTCGAAGCCCGCGACCGGGGCGACGTCGCCGGACAGTCCGGGCATATAGCTGAAGACGGGGACGGGCGGCAGTCCGGCTTCCGTGAGGGCCTTGTCGTAGGCCGCGATCTCTTCGGAGAAGGGGTTGTCGGGGCTGTGGCACAGCACATCGACAAGGGGGACCAGCCACAGGTCACATGCCACGAAAGAGCTCGCTTCCGGTCGGGTGGGGGGCGGTCGGGACAGCGTAGTGCCAGGGCGTGTCTTTCGGATCCCCCCGGGTCGGGGCGCTAACAAGGGCCTTCGACGAGGGCGAGGCAGTGCTCGTTGTACTCGCGCACCAGCCGCTGCGCCTCGGGCAGGTCGCGCCGTACGACGGCGGCGACCAGCTCCCGGTGGCCGTGCCACAGACGGCCGCGCAGGTCGCTCACGCGGCGCAGCAGCGGCACGGCGAAGACCCAGCTCTGCACGCGCACCCGGTCCAGGAAGTCACTGATGTAAGGGTTACCCACCAGGCTGCCCAGCTCACGCCAGAACCGCAGGTCGTATCCGATCAGTACGTCCAAGTCACCCGCCCGCGCGGCCCGTTCCGCCTCCTCGGCGCGGCGCCTGATGGACATCACCACCTCGGGGGACGCGGTGCTCAGCGCCCGCTGCGCGCGGGTGCGGAAGATGCCCTCGACGATCAGGGTGCGGGCCTCGACCATGGCCCGGTAGTCGGCGGCCGTGAAGGCGTGCACGCGAAAACCGCGGTGCTGCTCGACGTCCAGGAGGCCCTGGGCGCACAGGTCGAGCAGGGCCTCGCGCACCGGCGTCGCGGAGACCCCGTACTGCTCGGCGATCTCCTTGACGGTGAACTGGTGTCCGCTGGGCAGCCGCCCGGCCAGCACCTCGTCGCGCAGCGCGTCGGCGATCTGCTGGCGCAGCGTGTTGCGCCGTATGACTCCGCTGCCTGGGCCGGCGGGCATCGTGTCCGTCTCCTTCGGCGGCCTCGTGGACCGGCTGGCCCGTACGACCGCATGGTCCGTAGACCGCGCAAGGAGAGCGGCCCTCGCCCTCACGATAGGCGAGGGGGGCGGGCGGGGCGACGGTGACGCGGGAGCGGGCCGGGGCGGACGGGGCTGCCGACCCGGTCCGCAGCCGGGTCCGGCCCGGCGGCGGGGCCGTTTCCGCAACGGCCCCGCCCGTCACCGAACCGTGCCCGGACGCCCGTTTCCCGGCTCAGCGCGTGTGCGCGTCCGCCGCCGACAGTGCCACGTCGAGGGCGGCCAGACCCGCCTTCGCCTCCGCCTCGGTGATGGTGCAGGGCGGGACGACGTGGGTGCGGCTCATGTTCACGAAGGGCCACAGGCCGCCGCGCTTGCAGGCCGCCGCGAACTCGGCCATCGGGGCGTTGGCCGCGCCCGACGCGTTGTACGGGACGAGCGGCTCGCGGGTCTCCTTGTCCCTGACCAGCTCCAGCGCCCAGAAGACGCCCAGGCCGCGCACCTCGCCGACCGAGGGGTGGCGCTCCGCGATGGCGCGCAGCTCGGGCCCGATGACCTTCTCGCCGAGCTCCGCGGCGTTCTCCACGATCTTCTCCTCGGCCATCGCGTTGATCGTGGCGACGGCGGAGGCGCAGGCCAGCGGGTGCCCGGAGTAGGTCAGGCCGCCCGGGTAGGGGCGCTGGTCGAAGGTGGCGGCGATCTCGGCGGAGATGGCGACGCCGCCCAGCGGCACATAGCCGGAGTTGACGCCCTTGGCGAAGGTCAGCAGGTCCGGCGTGACGCCGAAGTGGTCGGCGGCGAACCAGTGACCGGTGCGCCCGAAGCCCGCCATCACCTCGTCCAGGATGAAGACGATGCCGTACCGGTCGCAGATCTCCCGGACCCCGGCCAGGTAGCCGGGCGGGGGCACCATGATCCCGGCGGTGCCCGGGACGGTCTCCAGGATGACCGCGGCGATCGTCTGCGGCCCCTCGAAGGCGAGGGTGTCCTCCAGGTGGGCGAGGGCGCGCTCGCACTCCTGGGCCTCGTTGTCCGCGTGGAACGGCGAGCGGTACAGGAACGGGCCCCAGAAGTGCACGACTCCCGCCGAGGCGGTGTCCGAGGGCCAGCGGCGCGGGTCGCCGGTCAGGTTGATCGCGGCGGCGGTGCCGCCGTGGTACGAGCGGTACGTGGACAGGACCTTGGTCCGGCCGGTGTGCAGCCGGGCCATCCGGACCGCGTTCTCCACGGCCTCGGCGCCGCCGTTGGTGAAGAAGATCTTGTCGAGGTCGCCGGGGGTGCGCTCGGCGATCAGCCGGGCGGCCTCGGCGCGGACGTCCACGGCGAAGCCCGGCGCGAGGGTGCACAGCCGGCCGGCCTGCTCCTGGATCGCGGCGACGACCTTCGGGTGCTGGTGACCGATGTTGGTGTTGACCAGCTGGGAGGAGAAGTCGAGGTAGCGGTTGCCGTCGTAGTCCCAGAAGTACGAGCCCTCGGCGCCGGCGACCGGCAGCGGGTCGATCAGGCCCTGCGCGGACCAGGAGTGGAAGACGTGCGCGCGGTCGGCGGCGTGCACCGCCGCGCCGGCTGCCGGGTCGGGTTGCGTCGTGGTCACGGTGGCTACCTCGGATCACTCGGGCCCGCCAAGGGACACGGTACGGCGGACGCCCTCAGCCTAGGGACCGGCGCGCGGCCGCAGATACCGACACTGTGTAAGGCGCTCGTCACGGGCGCGGACAGTTTGTCGGTGGGGCTGTAGGAAGCTCCAGGGCGGCGGGCGCGTCGCGGCGGTTCCCGGGTATCGGTCCGGCCGGGGTGTGGTTTCGGTCAGGGCGGGACGGCCTCAGTCGTCGTCATCGTCGTCGTCCGGGGCCGGTACGGCCTGCGGGCGGCCGTCCGCCGTGCAGCGCAGCGTGTACGTGTGGTCGTCGCCGGAGTGGTCGTCGAGCGGCTCGAACTCGATCGCGGCGGTGGCGGCCGGCCCGCGCCGTACGTCGTCCGCGCGGTAGCCGGTGGCCGGGCTCCAGACCGTCAGGTGGATTCGGCCGTCCGTACGGCACTCGGCGGTGGCGCTGCCCCCGGCCAGGCGAACCGTTCCGCCGCCCGCGGGCCGGGCCCGGGAACCGGAGGCGGACCCGGACGGCACACCCGGAGGGGACCCCGGCGAACCGGTCGCGGCCGGGCCGGAGGGCGTCCCCGAGGACGGGCCCGGCGAAGCGGCACGCGCCGCGGCGAGCTTCTCCCGTACGCCCCCGTCGTCCAGCGGGACCGCCCGCGCGTTGCGGCCACCGGTGTCGGCGTTCGCCAGCGACCAGGCGCCCAGGCCGCCCGCCGCGGCCACCGCGCACACCCACGCCGCCGTCGCCGCCACACTGCGCCACGCCATCGCGCCGCCCCTTCCTGCCGTCGTGCCGTACGGCGCCAGGACCCGTACGGCCTCGTCTCCCTCGCGGCCACCCTCCCGCACCCTTTCCTAACGCCCGGTTAAGGCGCGGCCAAAACCCCGGCCCCGCCCCGGCCGGCCCCCCGCACCGTCTCCCCCGGGGGTGGCACGCCTGGTTACGGTGACGGGCATGTCCCACCTCCTCGTCGTCGAGGACGACCCCCAGCTGCGCGGCGCTTTGCTGCGCGCGCTTCGCGACCGCGGCCACGCCGTGGCCACCGCGGCGACCGGCATGTCCGGCCTGGACGCCGCCGTGACGGACCGCCCGGACCTCGTCGTCCTGGACCTCGGGCTGCCGGACGTGGACGGCGCGCAGGTGCTGCGGATGCTGCGGGCCGTCAGCGACGTACCGGTGATCGTGGCCACCGCGCGCGACGAGGAGCCCGACATGGTCGCGGTCCTGGGGGACGGTGCCGACGACTACATCGTCAAGCCCTTCGGCGCTGCGCAGTTGGACGCACGCATCAAGGCGGTGCTGCGCCGCCTGGGCACCGCCGGGCCGGAGCCCGCGCTGCGGGTCGGCGGCCTGCTGGTGGACGCGGCGGCGCGCGAAGTGACCCTGGACGGCGAGCCGCTGGACCTGACGCCGCGCGAGTTCGACCTGCTGGCCTATCTGGCGCGGCGGGCCGGGCAGGTGATCTCCCGGCGGGAGCTGCTGGCGGAGGTGTGGCAGCAGCCGCTGGGCGGCGCCGACAAGACGGTGGACGTCCACCTGTCGTGGCTGCGGCGGAAGCTGGGCGAGACGGCGCAACGGCCGCGCTATCTGCACACGGTCCGTACGGTGGGGGTCAAGCTGGCGGCGCCCGAGGCCGCGGACGCGCCGGGCGGGCCCGGCGACGCGAGCGGCCGGGACGCCACGTCCGACGACGGCCGGGGCTGCGCCCCCGCCCCGTCCCCCGAGCCGTAACCATGCGCCGCAGCCTGCTCCTCCTGACCGCCGCGACCACCGCGCTCGTCCTCGCCGCCCTGCTGGTCCCGCTCGCCCTGCTCACCCGCAGCCACGCCGCCGACCGGGCCACCGCCGACGCCACTTCGCGCGCCCACTCGCTGGCCGCCGGGGTCGGGCAGGCGCTGGCCGGCGCCCGGGGCGGCGGCCCCGGCGGGGACCCGGACGCGCGCCGGGCCGCCGCGGGCATCGTCGACTCCGCCAACGGCCCGGGCCTCCCCCGTACCTCGGTCGTGCTCGCCGACGGCACCGTGCTCGGGCCCGCCGCCCCCGTCACCGACGCGGTGCGGCTCGCGCGCTACGGCCGGGCGTTCACCTACGAGCCGCCCGGCGGCGGCCGGACCGTGCTGGTGCCGGTCCAGGGCGTGGCGGGCGGCACCGCGGTCGTCCTGGTCGCCCTCACCGGAAGCCAGCTGTACGCGGGCACGCTGGCCTCCTCGCTGGAGATCGCCGGGATCGGCGCGGCGCTGGTCCTGCTCGGGCTGCTGGTCGCCGACCGGCTCGGCGCCCGGCTGGTCGGTTCGGCCCGCCGCCTGTCCCAGGTCGCCGACCGGCTGGCCGCCGGCGATCTCGCGGCCCGCGCCGAGCCGTCCGGGCCGCCCGAGCTGCGCGCGGTGGCGCGCGAGGTGAACCACCTGGCGGACCGTATCGACGGATTCCTGACCGCCGAACGGGAGAACGCGGCCGACCTCGCGCACCGGCTGCGCACGCCCGTCGCCGCGCTGCGCCTGGACGCGGAGGGGCTGCGCGACCCGGTGGAGGCGGAGCGGATCGCGGCGGACGTGGCGGCGCTGGAACGCAGCGTCGACGACGTGATCCGTACGGCGCGCAGGCCGCTGCGCGAGGCGGGCCGGAGCCGGGCCGACGCGGGACAGGACCCGGCTCCGGCCGACCAGCGACCCCCGCGCGCCGACCTGGCCGCCGTGGCCCGCGAACGCGCCGGCTTCTGGCACCCGCTGGCGGAGGACCAGGGCCGGGAGCCGGTCTTCGCCGCCCCCGACGGCCCCCTCGCCGTACGGGCAGATCCGGCCGGGCTCGCCGCGGCCGTGGACGCCCTGATCGGCAACGTCCTCGACCACACACCGGACGGCGCCGGCCTGCGCATCACGGTCACCCGCGCGGACACCGGCGGCGGCGTCCTGACCGTCGAGGACGACGGTCCCGGCTTCCCCTCGGGGCACGTCCCGGAGCGCGGCCGCAGCGGCGGCGGCTCGACGGGGCTGGGTCTGGACATCGTGCGCCGGGCCGCGGAGGAGTCGGGCGGTTCGCTGGAGTGCGGCGCGGCGGCCGGGGGCGGCGCCCGTGTCACGGTCCGCTTCGGCCCGGCCGGGCCGGTCCCCGGCGGCTGACGGCGAGAACACGCCGCCCCTCCGCCACAGCCCCCTGCGTCCTGTCGGCGGCCCGCCCCTAAGCGGCCGACCGCGGAAACGCCTTCCGCACCGCCCGCCGCCACTGGTTCGCCGTCAGGCCTGGCCGCAGCGCCGCCATCGCGCCGCAGTACTTGGTGAACTCGGCGGCGCGCAGCCCGTAGGTGTGCAGCAGCCGGTCCGCCTCCGTCAGATGGCCGGTCACCGCGGTCTTGGTCTCGACCAGGACCAGGCCCCCGTCGGCCCGTACGCTGCGGCCGGTGCCCGCGTCCCGGCAGATCAGGCCTGCGTCGCAGGTGATGCGCTGCTCGTCGGCGACGAACGTGGCGCGCCGGTAGTCGGTGACCAGCGACGGCACCAGTTCCTCGGGGGCGGCGATGCCGTACGTGCCGTGCAGGACGGAGGCCAGGAAGCCGCGCGGGCCGCGTCCCAGCGTCGCCTCGCCGGGCAGCAGCGGCTGACGCCGCTTGAGCGTCTCGCCGCGCCGCCCCTTGAGCTTGATCTCGAACTGCCGCTCGCCGGAGTCCTCGTACAGCCGCTCGCGGATCTTGTAGCGGTACCGGCGGCCCTGCCGGTGGTCGTGGAAGGAGCGCAGTTCGGGGGTGTCGTAGTAGACGGAGTGGTAGCCGAACCAGCGGCGGCCGTTGATGCACAGCGCCTGGAAGGGGCCGCCCGGCCGGCGCGGGTCGGTCAGCCGGGCCGCGAAGTCCGCGAAGACCTCGACCGGTACGAGGTAGCTGTGGTCGATGCGGGCCATCAGCTCCGCGCGGGCCTGGAGTTCGGAGAGGGTTATCGGGCGCGCGGCCATGGCGGCGCGGGCGATGGCCCGTACGGCGGGAATCACACGGTCTCCTCGGAAAGGGGACGGGGCTGTGGGTGCGCGGGGGATCGGGTGATCGCGCGGGGCCGGCTGCGGCGGGCGCGCTGTGAGGTCGTACGAGCGGGCGTGCGGAAAGGTTCCGGCAAACGGAACCGGACGTCCACCACCATCACGTCCCGGACAAAGTCGATTTCTTTGACGGTCCAGTTCAGGGGCTCGCCGACGCGGCGCGCCAGATCCTCGCGCAGCGCCCGCTGGTCGGTGTGCACGGCGTCGAGGGTGACGACGGTACGGCGGGTGCGCGCCATCAGCCGCGGGTGGTCGGCGCCGTACATGACCAGGAGCAGCAGGCCGGCGAGCGCCGCCGCGACGGCGAAGCCGAGGTGCGGCAGGCCGCACAGCAGGCCGAGGACCAGGGTCGTGAAGTAGTACGCGACCTCCTCGTGCTGGATCGAGTCGGAGCGCAGCCGGATGATCGACAGCACGCCGAACAGGCCGAAACCGAGCGCCGTACCGCCCCCGCCGACCTGGGCCAGCGCCGAGACGACGGCGAACAGCGCGACGTTGAGCGCCAGGTAGGCGGGCACCAGGTCGCGGCGCCGGTGGCGCGGGTAGTAGATGGCGAACGCCAGCACGCTCACCGCGGCGAGGTCCAGCGCGAGGTGGGCGGCCAGCTGCCCCAGCGTCTCCATGGCGCGTCTCCTGTCGTTCGGTCGCTGATCGGTACGCGTCAGACGCTAGGAACGGACGGGTTAACTCCGCCCCTCCCCACGGGTTAACGCGCCCGGCCCACCCGGACGGCCGACGTTCCTGCCTCTCTTCCGGCTCAACGGCCGGTTACCCGCCGTGCCGGATAAGCCGGCGCGCCCGGCCGGGCTGTCCACCGCCCGCCGGCAGGTGCCGGGCGCCGTCGCGGGCGGGCCGCTGCCCGTCGCCGGGATCGCGCGGACCATGGGCATCACCCGGCAGAGCGTGCAGCGGGTCGCGGACCCGGCCGTGGCGGAGGGGCCGGCGGAGTACCGCCCCAATCCGGCGCGGCAGCGGGCCGAGTTGCTCGCGCTCACGGACGACGGTCTGACCGCTTTGCGCCGTATCACCCCGGATCACGGTGAGTTCGCCCCTGAGCTGTCCGAACGGCTCGGCGGAACGGCCGACTTCCCCCCCGTGGCGGAGGCGGTGGAGACGCTGTCACAGGCGCTCGATAACCTCGGCTACTGAGCCCACCGAAGTACGGGCTCACGCCCGCGTCCTGACGACCGTTCCGAAGCCCGCGCCCGGCCCGCCCGGCCCGACCACACCGCCGCTCATCACGCACCACCCGGCCCGGCCACGGCCCGTAAGGACACCGGGGAACCGAATCGGAACCGGCTGCGTCGTCCGTTACGTTCGCGCCTGCGGCACCGTCCCCGCAGGGCACGTCCGGGAGCACGGGGCGAACAAGGTGAAAGGGCAAGCGGAACGTGAATGAGCGCGCAGAGCGCGGCCTCGGGCAGCTCGGCCCCCAGGACCCGCCACGGATCGGGGCGTACCGGCTGCTGGGCCGGCTGGGCGAGGGCGGCATGGGCCGGGTCTACCTCGCCCGTTCCGACCGCGGCCGCACGGTGGCCGTCAAGCTGGTCAAAACCGAATTGTCGGGCCAGGACGACTTCCGGGCGCGCTTCCGGCAGGAGGTGCAGGCCGCGCGCCGCGTCGGCGGCGAGTGGACCGCGCCCGTCCTGGACGCCGACACCGAGGCCGACACACCATGGGTCGCCACCGGCTACATCGCCGGCCCCTCGCTCCGGCAGGTGATCACCGAAGGCCGCACGCCGCTGCCCGAACGTTCCGTACGCATCCTGGCCGCCGGCCTGGCGGGCGCGCTGCGCAGCATCCACGCCGCCGGCATCGTCCACCGCGACCTCAAGCCGTCCAACATCCTGCTCACCATCGACGGCCCCAAGGTCATCGACTTCGGCATCGCGCGGGCACTGGAGGCGGTGACCGTCGGCGGCGGGCTCACCCGCACCAACCAGGCGGTCGGCTCCCCCGGCTTCATGTCACCCGAGCAGGTGCGCGGCAGGCCCGTCACACCGGCCAGCGACGTCTTCTGCCTCGGGTCGGTGCTGATGTTCGCGGCCACCGGACGGCTGCCCTTCGGTACGTCCGACAGCGGTGTGCACGCGCTGATGTACCGCATCGCCCAGGAGGAGCCCGATCTGACCGGGCTGCCGTACGGGCTGCACAGCCTGGTCGCCGCCTGTCTGGCCAAGGACCCGGCGCGGCGCCCGACGCCGGACCAGCTCATCGCGTACGCCAGATCCGACGACGACGGCCACGAGCCCTGGCTGCCGGGCGCGCTGATAGCCCAGCTGGGACGGCACGCGGTCGAACTGCTCGACGCGGAGAACCCGAACGGTGCCTGGGACGGCCCCGGCGACGGGTCCTGGGACCACACCCCGACGCCCGCCCCCGCCGCCACCCCTCCCCCGGCCTCCGGCTCCGCCACCCCGCCGCCGTACGCGGCCCCCGCAACGCCTCCGCCGGGCGCCCCGGACGCCACTCCGGCCCCCGCCACCTCCACGGTCACCACGACCCACGGGCGCCGCCGCAAAAGCCCCACCGGCCGCACCAGCCTCGGCAGCCGCGCCGGTCAGCACACGGGGCAGCACACCGGTCAGCACAACCGCACCGGCCAGGGCAGTCACGCCGGACAGAGCAACCACACCAACCACACCAGCCGCGGGCGTGCCTCCGGCACCACCGGCCGTACGCGCACCCGTACCCGCACCGCCGGCCTGGCCGCCGCCGTCGGCCTCGGGCTGGTCACCGTCGGCATCGGCGTCGCCTACATCCTGTTCGCCCCCAAGGACGACGGAACGCCCGGGCAGGCCGACGGCAGCACCGTGGCCGCCGCGGACGGCAAGGTCGGCAAGTCGGCGGGCAAGGAGCCCGGCGTCATCCCGCAGAAGTTCCTGGGCGAGTGGGAGTCCAAGAACAGCAAGGGCGGCCCCAACTACCGCCTCACCCTCGCCCAGGGCGAGGTGGGCGACACCGTCCTGACCATGGAAGCGCGCGGGTCCGCCTTCCGCTGCGAGTTCAAGGCCATCCTCATGAACGCGGGCCCACCGCTGCGCATCGGCCCGACCACCGTCGTGGAGGGCCCGGCGACCAGCTGCAGCGCGGGCGCGCCCACCACCCTGCGCATCCACCCGGACGGCAAGCTCCGCCGCGTCTTCGACGACGGCAAGCCGACGCTGACGTATACGAAGAAAGGCTGAGGGCCGGCCCCCGGGAAACGCGTGAGCCGCGCCCCGCTCCGGTGCGGAGCGGGACGCGGCTCGGGTGCCGTGGTCGCGGCGGACGGGCGGGAGACCGCCCCGGGCCCTGCCGGGCCCCGGGACCGGTCAGTCCAGGAACGAGTTGATCTGGATCGTCTCGTCCCGGCCCGGGCCCACTCCGATCGCGGAGATCGGGGCGCCCGACATGTCCTCCAGCGCCTTGACGTACGCCTGCGCGTTCTTCGGCAGCTCGGCGAAGGTCTTGGCCTTGGTGATGTCCTCGGACCAGCCCGGCAGGTTCTCGTAGATCGGCTTCGCGTGGTGGAAGTCGGACTGCGAGTAGGGCAGCTCCTCGACGCGCTTGCCGTCGATCTCGTACGCCACGCAGACCGGGATCTGCTCCCAGCCGGTGAGCACGTCCAGCTTGGTGAGGAAGAAGTCGGTCAGGCCGTTGACGCGCGTCGCGTAGCGGGCGATGACCGCGTCGAACCAGCCGCAGCGCCGGTCGCGGCCGGTGGTCACACCACGCTCGCCGCCGATGGTGCGCAGCGCCTCGCCGTCCGCGTCGAACAGCTCGGTCGGGAACGGGCCCGCGCCGACCCGGGTCGTGTAGGCCTTGAGGATGCCGATGACCCGGCTGATCTTCGTGGGGCCGACCCCCGCGCCGGTGCAGGCGCCGCCCGCGGTCGGGTTGGAGGAGGTCACGAACGGGTACGTGCCGTGGTCCACGTCGAGCAGCGTGCCCTGGCCGCCCTCGAAGAGGACGACCTTGCCGTCGTCGATCGCGTTGTTCAGCAGGAGGGTGGTGTCGGCCACGTAACCCTTGATCTGGTCCGCGTAGCTGAGCATCTCCTCGACGACCTGCTCGGCGACCACCGCGCGGTGGTTGTAGAGCTTGGCCAGCACCTGGTTCTTGAAGTCGAGGGCCGCCTCGACCTTCTGGTGCAGGATCGACTCGTCGAAGAGGTCCTGCACCCGGATGCCGGTGCGGTTGATCTTGTCGGCGTAGGTCGGGCCGATGCCGCGGCCCGTCGTGCCGATCTTCCGCTTGCCGAGGAAACGTTCCGTGACCTTGTCGACCGTGATGTTGTACGGCGTGATCAGGTGCGCGTTACCGCTGATCAGCAGCTTGGACGTGTCGACGCCGCGCTCGTTGAGTCCGCTCAGCTCGGAGAGCAGGACCGCCGGGTCGACGACGACACCGTTGCCGATGACCGGGGTGCACCCCGGCGAGAGGATTCCGGAAGGGAGAAGGTGCAGCGCGTATTTCTGGTCGCCTACGACAACCGTGTGACCGGCGTTGTTGCCGCCCTGGTAACGCACCACATAGTCGACGGACCCACCGAGCAGATCGGTGGCCTTTCCCTTGCCCTCATCACCCCACTGAGCACCGAGCAGCACAAGTGCGGGCACAGGCGTACACCCCTTCCGGGCGGGGCATGTCCAACGTGCGCGAGGCCGTGTGCGTGTGGAAAAACGCCTACGACATCGCCCAAGCCGTCGAACCGGTGCCCCGGAATAGACGAAGCCCCTGGCGCAATAGCGCAAGGGGCTCTTGCACCGAGATGCTACCTGAGGAAGGACCGAGGTGTCGGCGCAGCCTTCTGGGCACTCTCTCCCGGACGGGGTCCGGGGACACCCCCTGCTCGTGGTCATCGACCCGGTCGCCCGCAGTACGGACGGCGAGTCCGTACGGATCGCCAAGGACGTCCTGTGTGCGGGCGCGGCCGCGAAGATCTGCTTTCCGGACGGCCCCGAGGAGTACGCGCGGGCCCTCGCCCGCCGCGGCCATCGCCGTCCCGTGGTGATCGGCGACGACCGCGCCCTGCTGCGCGCCGTGGCGCTGCTGCACAAGGAGCGCGACCTGGCGGGTGTGGCACTCGCGGTGGTGCCGGTGGGCGCGCCGGGCGCGGTGGCGCTGTCCCGCGCGCTGGGCGTGCCGACGGACACCGTCGCGGCCGCCCGGACGGTCCTGGACGGCACCGAACACAGCCTGCACCTGCTCACGGACGACAGTGACGGCATCGTGCTGGGCGGCCTGGACATCCCTTCCGGGACGGCGGAGCAGCCGCCGCGGGGCGGGGACGGCCGACGGCGCCGGGCGGGCCCCCGATCGCGGCGCGGGCGGCGGCTGCCGGGGCCGCGCGACGGGGTGGAAGCGGGGCCCGTGGCGGCTCCGGGGGTCGGCTCGGGGGCTGGTTCCGGACCTTTTTCAGGGGCCGGCGCGGGGGCCGGCCCGGGGAGCGTTCTCCGGTCGGAGGCCCGCGCCCCCTGGTGGGCCGCGCTCGTCCGTAAGGCCCGTACGGCACTGTCGCTGCTGGCCGCCCCGGCCGGCGATCCCGGCGCGCCCGACAGCCACCGCTCCGCCGCGCCCGGCCACCGGCTGCGGGTCGAGGCGGACGGCGTGGTGCTGGCCGACCTGGACCGGCCGGTGCGCTGGGTGTCGGTGACGCCCGGCGAGGGCGCCGACGGCACCGGGCTGGCCGAGGTGGTGGTGCACTGGCAGGAGGCCGAGCCCCCGGTGCGGGCCCGCGCGCGGGCGGTGACCGTGTCGGGCGCGGACTTCCGCTACCGGGCGGACGTGGTGGTCGGCGGGCCGGTCAGGACCCGTACGTGGACGGTGCACCCGGACGCGTGGCGGCTGACGCTGCCGCACGACTGACGCCGGGACGCGGCGGCCGTACGGCGCACGCGTCGACGCCGCCGCGTCCGGGAAGCACCTCTAGGCCTGGCCCCGCAGGCCTGGCCCCCCAGGCTTGGCCCCGCAGACCTCGCCCCTCAGGCCTCGCCCCGCAGCTGCTTGTCCCGGTGCTCGCGCCAGCGGTCCAGCATCCTGGCCAGCTCGCCCTGCATGAACTCGAAGAAGGCCACGGTCTCCGCGACCCTGGCGCCGGCCGGGGTGTCGGGGCCCAGCGACTTCGCGCCTTCGCGCAGCACGTCCTCCCAGCGCGTCAGCATGTGGTCGCGGCTGCCCAGCGTCTCGTACCAGAGCTCGTTGTAGAGCCGGTAGCGGTCCCGGCGGGTGCCCGGCTCGCGCTCCCGGCGGACCATGTTGACCTGCACCAGGTAGCGGATCGCGCCGGAGATGGCGGCGGGGCTGATCTGCAGCCGCTCGGACAGTTCGGCCGAGGTGAGGGCGCCGGAGTCGCTGGAGAGCAGCGCCGCGAAGACCCGGGCGGCCATCCGCTGCATCCCCGCCTCGGTCAGCTCCGCGGCGAAGCGCTCCACGAACCGGGAGACCGCCTCCTCGTCCCGCACGGTTTCCTCGCCCTGGTGCCGGCCTGCCTGCTCGCTCACCCTCTGATCCTCTCCCCTGCTCCCGTGGCCCGACGCTCCCCCGCCACCGACTTTATACGGTTTCTTAACTTCACAAGTTTGTGAAAGAAGCGTACGTTCAGAAACATGACGAAGGCAATCTCGGTGTCCGGCCTCCGCAAGGCATTCGGCCGGACCCACGCGCTGGACGGTCTCGACCTCGACGTCGAGGCCGGTGAGGTGCACGGCTTCCTCGGCCCCAACGGCGCCGGGAAGTCCACGACCATCCGCGTCCTGCTCGGCCTGCTGCGCGCCGACGGGGGTGGCGCGCAGCTGATGGGCCGGGACCCGTGGCGCGACGCGGTCGCCCTGCACCGCCGCATCGCGTACGTGCCCGGTGACGTCACGCTGTGGCGCAACCTCTCGGGCGGCGAGGTCATCGACCTCTACGGACGGCTGCGCGGCGGCCTCGACACGGCCCGCCGGGACGGCCTCCTGGAGCGCTTCGAGCTGGACCCCACCAAGAAGGGCCGGACGTACTCCAAGGGCAACCGCCAGAAGGTCGCCCTGGTCGCCGCGTTCGCCTCGGACGTGGACCTGCTCATCCTGGACGAGCCGACCTCCGGCCTCGACCCGCTGATGGAGGAGGTCTTCCAGGACTGCGTCGAGGAGGAGCGCGACCGCGGCCGTACGGTCCTGCTCTCCAGCCATGTCCTGTCCGAGGTCGAGGCGCTCTGCGACCGCGTCAGCATCATCCGCAAGGGCCGCACCGTCGAGTCCGGCTCCCTCGCCGACCTGCGGCACCTGACCCGTACGAGCGTGACCGCCGAACTCGCCGGGACGCCCAACGGGCTCTCCCGCCTCCCCGGCGTGCACGACCTCGACATCCAGGGCCACCGGGTCCGCCTCCAGGTGGACACCGACAAGCTGGACGCGGTGCTGCGCTCGCTCAGCCAGTCCGGCGTCCGCAGCCTGACCAGCACGCCGCCGACGCTGGAAGAACTGTTCCTGCGCCACTACCAGGACGACGCCGACGGCACCCTGGCCCCCGCGCCCGGTCCCTCCGCATCCGGCCCCTCCGCCTCCTCCGCCGCTTCCGGAAAGGCGCCCCAGCGATGACTGCCGCGACGCTCCCCGCGACCGCCCGCACCGGCGGCTCCCGCGACCTGGCCGGCACCGGCACCCTGCTGCGCCTGGCACTGCGCCGCGACCGGCTGATGATCCCGGCCTGGGTGGTGCTGCTCGGACTGACCGTCGTCAGCATGAGCAGCGCTCTGGAGAAGCTCTACGACACCGCCGCCAAGCGCGCGGAGGTGGCGGTCTCGATGACCGCCAACGGCTCGCTGCGCGCCGTCTACGGGCCGGTGTTCAGCGACTCCCTCGGCGGCCTGACCGCCTGGCGCATCGGCGGCGTCGCCGCGCTGCTGGCCGGCGTGATGAGCCTGCTGATCGTCGTACGCCACACCCGCGAGGAGGAGGAGACGGGCCGCCAGGAGCTGCTGTCCGCGGCCATGGTCGGCCGGCGCGCCCCGCTCACGGCCGCCCTGCTCGCCGCGTTCATCGCCGACGCGGCGCTGGCCCTGCTCATCACCGCCGGTCTCGCCGGGGCCGGGCGGCCGGCGGACGGTGCGCTGGCCCTGGGCCTCGCCATCGGCGGCACCGGCCTGCTCTTCGCGGGCCTGGCGGCGATCACCGCCCAGCTCACGGAGAGCGCGCGGGCCGCCAAGGGCCTGGCGGGGGCGGTACTGGGCGCGGCCTTCGTGCTGCGCGCCGCGGGCGACGCCGCGTCCCAGGACGCCTCGTCCCCGCTGACCTGGATGTCCCCCGTCGGCTGGGCCGAGAACCTGCGCGCGTTCGGCGACGAGCGCTGGTGGGTGCTCCTGCTCTTCCTCGCCGGTACGGCCGTCACGGTCGGCGCCGCGTACACGCTCACCGCGCGCCGCGACCTCGGCATGAGCTTCCTGCCCGCCCGCCCGGGACCGCCGCGCGCACCGGCCTCCCTGAACGGCCCCACCGGGCTGGCCTGGCGCCTGCAGCGGACCACCCTGTTCGGCTGGGCGGCCGGCTTCCTCCTCGCCGGGGCCGTCTTCGGCAGCATCACCGACGGCGTGTCCGACCTGGTCGGCGACAACGAGCAGGCCCGCGAGATCTTCGAGCGGATGGGCGGGCAACAGGGCCTGGCCGAAGCGTTCGTGTCCGCCCTGAGCGGCATACTCGGCATGGTCGCGGCCCTCTACGCGGCGGGCGCGGTGCTGCGGCTGCGCGGCGAGGAGACCGGCGACCGCGCCGAGCCGGTGCTGGCGGGCGCCGTCGGGCGGCTGCGCTGGGCCGCCGGGCATCTGGCCGTCGCCTTCCTCGGTACGGCCCTGATCCTGCTGCTGGGCGGCCTGGGCCTCGGCTTCGCGTACGGCCTGACGGTCGGCGACGTCGGCGGGCAGCTCGGCCCCGCGGCGGGCGCGGCGCTGGCCCAGGTCCCGGCGGTCTGGACGCTCACCGGCCTCGCGGTGCTGCTCGTCGGCGCGCTCCCCCGGGCGGCGGCCGCCACCTGGGCGGTGGTCGGCGGCTGCCTGGGCATCGGCTGGCTGGGCCCGGCCGTCCAGCTGCCCCAGTGGGTGATGAACCTGTCGCCGTTCAGCCACCTCCCGAAGCTGCCGGGCGGCGAGGCCACGGCGGCGCCGTTCCTGTGGCTGTTCGGCCTCACGGCGGTGTTCGTGGCGGTGGGCCTGGCCGGGCTGCGCCGCCGCGACATCGGCTGACGGCCGGTCACGGGGGCCCTGTACGTGCGGCGCCGGAGCTGTAGCGGACTCCGGCGCCGCACTGCCGTACCGCCGCGTCGCCATCCCGCCTTACCGCCCGCACCGCCGCGTCGCCCGGCGGGAGTGAATTCATCCCTGGGGCGTGCGCCGTTGCGCCGTACGCGCTCCTTACCCGCTCCAACTGGTAGAGACCTCCTGCCGCCACTCCTGCTCCGCAAGGGTCCCCGCAAGACCAGCGGAGCGTGAGTGGGGCCTTCCGCGCCGCCGTGCCCCGCACCTCACCGAGAGGCGCGGTTGTACGCGTTTCCCGCTGGGCACAACCTCCGCGAGCGGCGATGGCGGCGCAGAAAGGCCGACACGCCGCCGTTTCGCGCCATAGGGGCGGGGCGGAGGTATCCGTGAATCAAAGGGAACCACGCAAGGCGATATGGGTTCTGCAGAATCTGGGGGTCGTACTGGCGGCGGGAGCAGCCTGCATTCTGCTCAGCCTGGTCATGACGATGGTGCCCGGACTGCGTACCCCGGGCAGTGGGAACGCGGGCCAGGCATACGGCGCCGCGGCGTCCTCCACGGCCGTACTGGTGCTGTTCTACATGGCGAGGACACTGCGCCTGCAGCGCGACGAGACCTCGCTGCAACGGCAGGAACTGGAACTGCAGCGCGCGGAGATGCGGCTGCAGCGCACCGAACTGGAGCTGCAGCGGGACGAGATGCGCCGGTCGGCCGGTGAACTGCACCGCAGCGCCGAAGCCGATCTGCGGCGCCTGCACATGGAACTGCTCAAAATGAGCATCGGCGATCCGGAACTGGCTGAGGTCTGGCCCGCATTCGCGCCGGGTCTGACGCCGAAGGAGAACCGGCAGTATCTGTACGCCAACCTGATCTACTGCCACTCCATGCTCGCGCACAAGCTGGAGATGCTCGACGACCGCGAGGCCCTGGGTCATCTGCGGTACATCGTCCGGTCGTCGGCCTTCCGCGGCTACTGGGAATCGGCACGCTTCATGCGTGCCGAAATGGACCCCGGATCGCACGAACGGCGTTTCGCCGCACTCGTCGACGAAGCGCTGACCCAGACGAACGCACAAGCACCGCATTCACCGAACCTGCGTTTGATCGAAGGTCAACACAACGAGCCGTAAAGCGCTCACAGGTGTAGCAGCCTGTACCGAAAAGAAAAAATTCCGCAATTCAGCTCGCGCTGCCGTGCGCCACCGGGGTATTCCGGCCCGGTGACAGCACTCGATATCTCTCGACGGTTGGGCGCCACCCCTCAGGAGCGCGGCAGCATGGGCAACGGCAGTTGCCCCGACCTCTTCGAACTGAGCGACGGACGCTTCGCCGTCATCGGCACCGACATGACCACCGACCTGGACGGCAAACTGCCGGCCGACGCCAGCCGCGCCGACTACGAACGGATCGTGGTGATCACCCGCGACACCCTGCTGCGGGCCAAGTCCGACATCGCACAACTGTGATCCGCCGGCCCGGCCCGCCGCTCCTCACCCGCCCGGCGTGACCAGCCGGGCCTCGTACGCGAAGACCGCCGCCTGAGTGCGGTCGCGCAGTCCCAGCTTCACCAGAATCCGGCTGACGTGCGTCTTCACCGTCGACTCGGCCACGACCAGATGCTCGGCGATCTCACCGTTGGACAGCCCCTGGGCCACCAGCACCAGGACCTCGGTCTCCCGTTCGGTGAGGTCGCCGACCCGCTCCTGGGTGGGCGCCCGCGGCGTGTCCAGCTTGGAGAACTCCGAGATCAGTCGCTTGGTGACGGTCGGCGCGAGCAGCGCCTCGCCGCTCGCCACGATCCGTACCCCCTCCGCGAGCTGCCCCGCTGAGGCGTCCTTGAGCAAAAAGCCGCTCGCCCCGGAGCGCAGCGCCTGGTAGACGTACTCGTCGAGGTCGAAGGTGGTCAGCACCAGCACCTTGGCGTCCGCGTCGGCGGCGACGATCTCGCGGGTCGCCTCCAGCCCGTTCATCTCCGGCATCCGGATGTCCATCAGCACCACGTCGGGGCGCAGCTCGGCCACCTTGGCCACCGCCTGCCGGCCGTCCACGGCCTCGCCGACGACCTCGATGTCCGGCATGGCGCCCATCAGCACCGAGAAGCCCTCACGGACCATGACCTGGTCGTCGACGATCAGTACCCGGATCACGCCGTCTTCTCCCCCGCCGTACCCTGCGCGGCCGACACCGGAATGAAGGCCGCGACCTCGAACCCGCCCTCCGCGGTGTGGTCCGCGGTCATCTCCCCGCCCAGCATCTGCACCCGCTCCCGCATTCCCAGTACACCGTGCCCGGCCCCCGGCGACGGCTTGGCCAGCCGGCTGGCCTTGCCGTTGACGATACGCAGTCCGAGCCCGCCGAGCACGTACGAGATCTCCACCTGCGCCTCGGCCCCCGGCGCGTGCCGCAGGGTGTTGCTCAGCGCCTCCTGGACGATGCGGTACGCGGACAGCTCGACGCCCTGCGGCAGCGGCCGGGGCGCGCCGGTGACCACGGCCTCGACGATCAGGCCCGCGCCGCGCACACTCTCCAGCAGCGAGTCGAGGCTGGCCAGGGTCGGCTGCGGTGCCTCGGGGTCGGTTTCGACGAAGGCGTCCGGGTCCTCGGAGCGTACGACGCCGAGGATGCGGCGCAGCTCGGTCAGCGCGGCCACCGCGTTCTCCCGGATGGTCGAGAAGGAGGTGGCCAGCTCGGGCGGCGTGTCCTTGACGCGGTACGGGGCGGCCTCGGCCTGGATGGCGATGACGGACATGTGGTGCGCGACCACGTCGTGCAGCTCGCGGGCGATCAGGGCGCGCTCCTCCAGCAGCGTGCGCCGCGAGCGCTCCTCGGCGGTGGCGGTCTGCGTCTCGACGACGTTCTGCCGCTCCTCGCGCCAGGCGCGGATGGCGGCGGCGGGCACCAGCACGAACACCGTCAGCACCGCGAACGGCGCCACGTCCGAGATCGCCCGGGGGTTGAGCAGCACCATCACCGCGCACCCGGCCATGGTGGCCAGCCACATCTCGGCGGCCAGCCGGGGCCGGGTACGGAGCACCACCAGGACCATCACCGCGGTGTGCGTGATGAAGCCGATCTCGTACCCGACGGACCCGGACCCGGTCACGACATAGGCCAGCATCGCGAAGCCGAGCGCCCCGCCCGACAGCCAGAACGCGCCTATCGGGCGGAACAGCGTCAGCGCGAGCGGCGCGGCGAGCAGGAAGCTGAAGGCCGAGGTGATCAGGAAACTCAGCGGGCCGCTGCGGGCCATCACGCTCGTGGTCGCGAGGAACACGAGGGCCGCCACGGCCGCGAGCATCAGGTGCGGCGCCCAGCGCAGATGGCGGCGCAGCCGCTGCGGGACCCACGACCACCCGGACACGCGCGCGTCGTCCAGGGGCAGCATCGGGCGGAAGGCGAAGGCGTCCACGATCAGGTCCTGGCGCAGCCGGTTCAGCGCGCCACGGACGAGTCGGGCTTCCGAGCGCAGGTCGTCGCGCTGCGAGTGGGTCGTCTGGTTCACGTACACCACGGTAAGCAGCGGGCGGCCCGTGGTCGTCCCCTCCTGAGCGGATCTGCGGACGTCCTCCTCAAGTACTACGGAGGGTGGCCAGGAGGACGCGGAAGGCCGCGGTGCCGGGGGTGACGGGGGCGTAGTGCCCGGTTCCGGGCTGCTCGCGCAGCACGGGGACGGTGCCGCCGGCGGCCCGCGCGGCCCGTACGTAGCGCCGGGACACCTCGACGGGCACATCCGCGTCGGCGGTGCCGTGCAGGATCGTCACGGGCACCGCGCCGGGCAGCCGCCGTACGGGGTCGGCGGCGGCGAGCCGGTCCGCCCGACCGGGCCCGCCGCCCACGAACTCCGCCACCGCGCCGCTGCTCAGGCCCAGCTCGTGAGCGCGCGCGAGGTCCGCGACGGGTGCCACGGCGATGATCCGCCGCGGCGCGTCCGGGCCGGTGCGGTCCGCCAGGAGCAGCCCCAGATGCCCGCCCGCCGAATGCCCCACGACCACCGCGGGCCGCCCCGCCGCGGCCGTCGCGGCCACCACGTCGTCGTACGTACGCGGCCAGCCCCCGCCCGCCCCCACCCGTCGGTACCCGGCGAGGGCGACCGGCAGCCCGTGCCGGGCCAGCTCCGCCGCGAGCGGCGACAGGTGGGTACGGTCGTACGCCGCCCGCCAGAATCCCCCGTGCAACAGCAGCACCACCGGCCCGCCGTTCCGCGGCCCGTACAGGTCGAGCACCTGGTCCGGATGCGGCCCGTACGCCGTCGTCGCGTCGGGCGCCACGGGCGCGAGGCCGAGCAGTGCCGCCTCCTCGTCCCCGGCGCCCGGACCGCTCACCCCACGACCTCGCCCAGCACCCGCGCGGCGCGCGCCACGTCCGTGAAGGAGGTGTAGAGCGGCGTGAAGCCGAAGCGCAGCACGTCGGGGTGGCGGAAGTCGCCGATCACCCGGCGGCGGATCAGCTCCGACATCACCTTCCCCGCGTCCGCGCAGGCCAGCGCGATCTGGCTGCCCCGCAGGCGGTGCTCGCGCGGCGTGACACAGCGCACCCGCCCCTCCGGTACGTACGCCTCCACGCACTCCAGGAAGAAGTCGCCGAGCGCGAGGCTCTTGGCCCGTACGGTCTCGACGCGCACGCCGTCCCAGACGTCCAGGGCCGCTTCCAGGGCGAGCATCGACAGGATGTCGGGCGTGCCGACCCGGCCGCGGATGATGCCGTCGGCCGGGGCGTAGGCGGTGTCCATGCCGAACGGCACGGCGTGCGAGTTCCAGCCGGGCAGCGGCGAGTCGAAGCGCGCCTGGAGCTCCTCGCGCACATACAGGTACGCGGGCGCGCCCGGCCCGCCGTTCAGGTACTTGTACGTGCAGCCCACCGCGAAGTCGACGCCGTGCAGGTCCAGCCGGACCGGCAGCGCGCCCGCGCTGTGGCACAGGTCCCAGACCGCCAGGGCGCCCGCCTCGTGCAGCGCGGCGGTGATGCCGGGCAGGTCGTTGAGCCGTCCGGTGCGGTAGTCGACGTGGTTGACCAGCGCGAGCGCCGTACGCGGACCGGCCTCGCCGGACATCCGCTCGGGCGGCAGCACCCGCAGGGTGCAGCCCGTCATCCGCGCCGCGGACTCCGCGATGTACCCGTCCGTCGGGAAGGTCGTCTCGTCGGCCAGGATCTCGTCCCGGCCCGCACCCGCCATCCGTACGGCGCCGACCACCGCCTTGAAGACGTTGACGCTGGTCGAGTCGCCGACCACCACCTGCCCCGGCGCGGCGCCCAGCAGCGGGGCGATCCGGTCGCCGACCCGCTCCGGGGCGGTCCACCAGCCCGACTCCTCCCAGGAGCGGATGCGCAGCTCGCCCCACTCCCGGGCGACGACGTCCGCGACCCGGCCGGGCACCTGGCGGGGCAGCGCCCCCAGCGAGTTGCCGTCCAGGTACACGCAGTCGTCCAGGACGAACTGCTCCCGGACGTCGCGAAGTTCGTCCTTCGCGTCCAGCGCGGCGGCCCGTTCAGACATGGCCGCGCGCCGTCCACAGCTCGGGAAAAACGTTCTTGCTGGCGCGTTTCTCCAGCCATGCCACGCCTGCCGAACCGCCGGTGCCCATCTTGGCTCCCATCGCCCGCCGCGTCGCCACCAGATGATCGTTTCGCCAGCGCCACACCAACTCGGCGACGTCCGTCAGCGCCTCGCCCAACCGCACCAGTTCACCATCGCGCGGCCCCGCGTACACCTCGGCCCACACGGCCTCGACCCGCGCATCCGGCTCGTACCGCGCCGTCGTCTCGCGCTCCAGCACCTCACCGGGGATCGCGTAGCCCCGGCGGGCCAGCAGCCGCAGCACCTCGTCCCACAGACTCGGCTCCTGCAGCGCCTTCTCCAACTCGGCGTGCTCACGCGGCGCGCCACGGTGCGGCACCAGCATCGACGCCGACTTCTCACCGAGCAGGAACTCCAGCCGCCGGTACATCGCGGACTGGAACCCCGACCCCTCGCCCAGCGCGCCCCGGAACGCGTTGAACTGCGTCGGCGTCAGC
This sequence comes from Streptomyces sp. NPDC059788, assembly GCF_042732265.1. Classification (NCBI taxonomy): domain Bacteria; kingdom Bacillati; phylum Actinomycetota; class Actinomycetes; order Kitasatosporales; family Streptomycetaceae; genus Streptomyces; species Streptomyces sp. NPDC059788. Next base: position 94,333 of record NZ_JBHWHY010000034.1, read on the forward strand.
CGGGCCAGCGGCTTCCAGGCCGCGATGAGGGCCTCCAGCTCGTACGTCGAACGCTCCAGCGCCGCCATGGCCGCCGGCAGATCGTCCCGGCGCAGCGCCTGGGCCGCGGTGTGCCACTCGTGCACGACGACCGTGAACCACAGCTCCATCACCTGGGTCGTGACCAGGAACGCCATCTCGCCCGGGTCGTCGGACAGCGGATGCTGGAGGTGGGTGAGCACGTCCGCGTGGACATAGTCCTCGTACGGGGTCGTGCTCGTGCTGCCGATGCGCAGATCGGGGCGCCGGGTGTCGGTCTCGGCCGCTGCCTCGGCCGCTGCCTCGGCCTCTGCGGCCGGCGGGTGCTCCGGATTCTCGTGCGGGGCGGACTGCTGCGACATGAGGAACTCCTCGATGCTGCTCGCTTCCGGGTAGCGGTCCGCTCCCTCCCGTCGGCAAACGGAGCCCCGGTCCCCTCGGGCCCGAAATCTTCCGGCCCACTGGCATCATCCGTGCTCCGCACAAGGCGCGCAAGGGGCCGGTCGCGCATGCGCGACCGGCCCGCGGTCCTCCCCGGCCTCAGCCGGAAACGCAGCTCAGCGCCTTACGAAAGGGTGTCCGCCGCGGTCGGCGACGACTCCCGCAGGAACGTCGAGCACCGCTCGTACTCCTCCTGCTCGCCGATCGCCTGCGCGGCGCGGGCGAGAGCGTGCAGGGCACGCAGGAAACCCCGGTTCGGCTCGTGCTCGAACGGCACCGGGCCGTGCCCCTTCCAACCCGCCCGGCGCAGGGCGTCCAGGCCGCGGTGGTAACCGGTACGGGCATACGCGTACGACTCGACCGTACGCCCCGCCTGGAACGCGTCATCGGCAAGCTGCGCCCAGGCCAGCGAGGAGGTCGGATACTTCGCCGCGACGTCCGCCGGCGCGGCCCCCGAAGCGAGGAGCTCGCGGGGCTCGGGGTCGTCGGGCAGTTCGGTCGGGGGTGGTCCCCCGAGGAGGTTCTCGTGAATGGCCATACCTCTATCTTCCCGGAGGGGCCGGCCGAGAAGGTACCTCAGGGGGCTGGGCCCGTTTTTGGGTTCACGTTGTGGGGGTGGGCGGCTTTGCGCTTCGCGCGGGGTTTGCGCTGTCGCGCGGGTCGCATTGGATTCGTTCTGGGGGCGGGGGTGCGCAGGGGGCCAACTCCTCGACACCGTGCACGGCAACGGGGGCGTGATTGTGAACCCAGATACCCGGCTGCTCTGCGGGGATGGCCCCCTACGCACCCCCTCCGGCCGGTTTGGCGCGTCCCGGACAGCTGGTGGGGAAGATTTCGATCACCCTGGTCGGCGCCCCACCGTGTGGTGAGGCTCGCGGTGACAGAGGGCGGGGCGCTCACCCACCACCCGGGGAGGAGGATGGCCCCCGTGGCTCCCGGCCCTCGCACCCTGCTCACCGCCGCCAAGCAGTACGGGCAGCGCAGATGGCGCCACCCCGCCGCCCCGCTCCGCGCGGCGAGCCCACCCACTGCGCTCCGCGCAGCGGAACCGCCCCTGCGCTCCGCGCAGGGGACCCGGCCCGGTCCAGCGCTCCGCGCCGGACCGGGCTGTGTGGTTCCCAGCCACGATGTACGGATAGTCGCCCACGGCGCGGGGCTCGGGTCCACGCAGGGGTCTCCCCGCAGAGCAGCCGGGTATCTGGGTTCACAACTACGTCACCGATGACGTGCACGGTGTCGAGGAGTGACCCCTGCGGGGACCCGAGCCCCCCACCCACCGGACCGACAGCGCACAACGCGCACCCCCAACCGCGTCGGCCAAAGCAAAGGCCCCGCGCTCACGCAACGTGAACGCGGGACCCCAATGGCGCCAGGTGGTTACTTGATCTTGGTGCCGGTGGAGCGGAGGTTCGCGCAGGCCTCCGTGATGCGCTTGGCCATGCCCGCCTCGGCGAGCTTGCCCCAGCTGCGCGGGTCGTAGGTCTTCTTGTTGCCCACGTCGCCGTCGACCTTCAGCACACCGTCGTAGTTGCGGAACATGTGGTCCGCGATCGGCCGCGTGAACGCGTACTGCGTGTCCGTGTCCAGGTTCATCTTCACGACGCCGTTCTCCAGCGCCGTGGCGATCTCCTCCGCCGTCGAGCCGGAGCCACCGTGGAAGACGAAGTCGAACGGCGCGGACTTGCCGTACTTCGCACCGACGCCCTCCTGGAGATCCTTCAGCAGCTCGGGGCGGAGCACGACGTTGCCCGGCTTGTAGACGCCGTGCACGTTGCCGAACGACGCCGCCAGCAGGTAGCGGCCCTTCTCGCCCAAGCCCAGCGCCTCAGCGGTCCGCACCGCGTCGTCGACCGTGGTGTAGAGCTCGTCGTTGATCTCGTGGGTGACGCCGTCCTCCTCGCCACCGGTCGGGGTGATCTCGACCTCAAGGATGATCTTCGCGGCGGCAGCCTGGGCCAGCAGTTCCTGGGCGATGGCCAGGTTGTCGGCGAGGGTCTCGGCGGAGCCGTCCCACATGTGGGACTGGAACAGCGGGTTCTGGCCCTTGGCCACCCGCTGCTCGGAGATCGCCAGCAGCGGACGGACGTAGCCGTCCAGCTTGTCCTTGGGGCAGTGGTCGGTGTGCAGCGCGACGTTGATGTCGTACTTCTCGGCGACGATGTGCGCGAACTCCGCCAGCGCGACGGCGCCGGTCACCATGTCCTTGTTGTGCTGGCCGCCCAGGAACTCCGCACCACCGGTGGAAATCTGGACGATGCCGTCGCTCTCGGCCTCGGCGAAACCACGCAGCGCTGCGTGCAGAGTCTGCGTCGAGGTCACGTTGATGGCCGGGTAGGCGAACTTGCCTGCCTTCGCCCGGTCCAGCATCTCGTTGTAGACCTCGGGAGTTGCGATGGGCATCTGTCCGCTCCTTGTGATGTGCGGGTGTGCGTTCTGGGCCCTGACCAGGGGGCGACGACATCGCCGTAGCTCATCTTCCCAGACTCGGCGGTTTGCTCCACATCCCGTACACGCCACCCCCACGCAAAGGGGTGGCCGGTTTCACGTGAAACCAACCACCCGTTTGCGATCCGCGCTGGTCAGCGTCGGGTCCCGCGCAGGACTCAACCGAGGCCGAGATCACCGAGCCGGTATCCGGTGATGTACGGCAGACCCGCATCGGCGATCGCCGTCTCCGCCCCGCGGTCCACGATCGTGGCGACCGCGACCACCTCCGCGCCCGCCTCGCGCGCCGCCTCCACCGCGGTCAGCGGCGAGCCGCCGGTGGTGGAGGTGTCCTCGACCACCAGGACCCGGCGGCCCTTGATGTCCGGACCCTCGATCCGCCGCTGCATCCCGTGCGTCTTCTGCGCCTTGCGTACGACGAACGCGTCCAGCCGGCGGCCGCGCGCCGCGGCGGCGTGCAGCATCGAGGCCGCGACCGGGTCGGCGCCGAGCGTGAGCCCGCCGACCGCGTCGTAGTCCAGGTCGGCGGTGATGTCCAGCATCAGCTGCCCGACGAGGGGCGCGGCCGCACCGTCGAGGGTGATCCGGCGCAGGTCGATGTAGTAGTCGGCCTCCTTGCCGGAGGAGAGCGTCACCTTGCCGTGCACCACGGCCTTGTCCTTGATCTGCTGCAGCAGATCGCCGCGTACGTCGTCAGTCATGTGCATGAGCTTAGAAGGTGGCCCGGGCCCCGGCCCGACGCCGGGGCCGGGAGCGAGGGACGGGGGCCCTGGCCGGTCACGCCAGGGTGCGCCAGGCCCAGGTGGTGGAGATCTCCAACGGGTCGATGGGGGTGACCAGGCGCGGCGCCGTGTTGAGGCCGTTCGGCGGGCCGGACTGCGGCTCCACGCAGACCGCCTCCTGCTGCTCGTCGTAGATCACCACCCATTCGGCACGGCTGGTGACCTTCAGCTCCAGCCGGCCCGGCCAGGTGAGGGTGACGTCCACGCCGTCCGGCATGCCGAAGCAGTCGTCCCAGGGGCCGGGCTTCGGGTCGATGCGCCGGCCGGTGGGCAGGTGGTTCTCGCCGCGCTCCTCCTGCCAGGCGGCTGAGAAGTCGATCCGTACGTCCTCGCTCTGCCGCCCCTCCTCGCCGAGCCGGCGCAGGAACCACGGGTGCCAGCCGGCCTGCGCCGGGAAGGAGTCGGCGCTCGCCTCGACGCCCATGGTCAGGGTGAGCGAGCCGCCGTCCTCGGCCAGCTCGACCAGCTGGGTGACGCGGCCCGGGTACGGCCAGGGCGCGGCGTCCGGGTCGAGGAGGTCGTAGGTGAACACGGCGCTGGTGGCGTCCGCGCGGGCCGTCGTCCAGGCGACGTCGCGGCCGGTGCCGTGGATGGCGTGCGGCGCGGAGTTGACCGGCATCTGGTGCGTCTCGCCGCCGTTGCGGAACTGCCCGTTCTCGATCCGGCCGCACCACGGCACCATCGGGAAGGAGCCGTACTTGGCGCCCTGCCGCAGCAGTTCCGTACCGCCGATGCGCAGGCCGGCGAGCCGGCCGCCGTTGGCCGGGTCCACGGTCAGTTCGGCGTCGCCGGCGGCCAGCAGTACCTGGCCCTGCGGGGCGTTTCGCGTGTCGTTGTCACTCACGGTCCGACCCTAACGGGGAGCCGGCGCGGGACGGCGTGCGGCGGGCGTGGTGTCGCCGGCGGTCCGGGCACCCCCGCTGCCGCCATCACACCGGGCCGTTCAGCGGCGCCGCCGCAGCACCCGGCCCACCACGACGGCCGACGCGAGCGCGAGGGCCGCGGCGGGGGCCGCCCAGCGCAGGGTGGCGGAGGTGGTCGCCGACTGCGGGGCGGGCACGGGCGCGTACCGGCCGCGGGGCGGCGCGTGGTCGACTTCCTCGGCGCTGCGCCCGATCATCGTGCGTCGCGCGTGCGCGGCTTCGGCGGGCGCGGCGTCGTCCTGGTCGTCGGCATCGGCGAGCGGGTCGAGCGAGGGCGGCGGCACCTCGGACTCGAAGCCGGCCGGGTCGGCGGGGAGCGCGGACGGCGCGCCGCCGCCCCGGGCCTCCAGCGGGTTGTCGGTGAGGTCCGCCGTGAGGTTGGCGGCGAAGCGGTCCAGGACACGGCGTCCGGCGGAGTCGGCCGCCTGGTCGGTGGCCTCGGCGAGGCGCCCCGTGCTCGTGACCGTACCGGCGCAGCTCAGGACCGTGGTCGCGGCGTCGTCGGGCCCGGCGGCGAGCCGCACGGTGAGGGACAGTTCGGCGGAGCCGTCGCCCCGGGACTCCATTCCGCTCGCCTCGACCGTGACCGTCCCGGCGCTGCGGAAGGTGACAGTCAGCGTGCCGCGGTAGGTGATGGTGGAACTCCCGATGCGCAGCCGCAGCCGCCCGCCGGGGGTGCCGGGGTCCGCGTCGGCGTCGAGTTGGCACCCGGGAATGCAGCGCGCCACGCGCTCCGGCTCGGTCAGTGCCAGCCGTACGGTCTCGACGGGAAACGGAACGTACACCTCGTGCTCCATGACATGGGAGCCTAATTCCTTTCCGAGCACGGCGGGGACCCCCTTGACGGGTGTCCGTGGTGTTCGAATCGGGACCGTCACGTCCCGGGAGGGCCGTGCTCACCGGGGGTCGAGGCAGTCGCGCCACCGTGAGCGGGCGAGGGTTCCGGCTCCCGCCGACCGGCGCCCGGCGGCCGTCTGCGGCACCCGGGCACACGAGCGCGTCAGCGCGCGTCAGTCCAGGTGACGCGGGTGCATCAGGGTCGAGGGCGGCAGGCCGGGGATGCGGGTGGGGGTGATGGCGCGGGCGGCGGCGCGGAGGCCGTCGCGGGTCAGGGAGCGTAGGGCCGGGGTGTCCGGCGGCAGGTCCAGGTGGGGTTTTCGGTGTGCGGCCAGGATGAAGCCCCAGCCGCAGGCGGTCCGGTCGGTGGCGGGGCGGTCCGTCGCGCAGGAGCGTTCCGGCGCGTCGTTGCGGTGCGGCAGCCGGCCGGGGATGCGGTAGGGGACGGTCGCCAGGCCCGCGGCCCGTACGGTCACGTCCACCGTCCAGAACGAGCGGGGCTGGACCGCGGGCTCTCCGGCGTGCACCACCAGCCGCCCGTTCTCGGCCAGGGCGCGGGCCGCGAGGCCGTAGAACTCCTGCGAGTAGAGCTTGGTGCTGGCCGTGCTTCCCGGGTCGGGGAGGTCGGCGACGATGACGTCGTACGGGCCGCCGTTCCGCGGCGCCGCACCGCCCCGCCGCAGCCATTCGAAGACGTCGCCCGGGACCACCCGCACCCGCGGGTCGTCGAGCGCGTGCCCGTTGAGCGCGGACAGGCCCGGGTCCGTACGGGCCAGCCGGACCACGTCCGGGTCGAGTTCGACGACCGTCACGTCCGTCACGCCGGGGTGGCGCAGCACCTCGCGGGCGGCCAGCCCGTCACCGCCGCCCAGCACCAGTACCCGGCGGTGCGGGCCGCCGGTCATGGCCGGGTGCACCAGCCCCTCGTGGTACGGGATGTCGTCCTCCGCGCGGGCCCGCAGCCGGCCGTCCAGGTAGAGCCCGAGCGGCCTTTCGGCCTTCCCGGCCCCGGCCGCCGGCCGCCCCCGCTCTGCGGCGCCACGGCCCGAACTGCCCGCGCGGCCGATTCCGTCCCTGCCGCCGGACCGGCCGGTGCGGCCCGTGGCCTCCGGGCCCGTACCGCCGGTGATCACGACTTCCTGGACGCCGGTACGGACCGCGACCCGCGCCGCCGACCCGTACACCGCGTCCCGCGCGGCCCGTTCGAACGGGGACACCAGCGCCGTCCCGGCCGCGAGAAGCGCCAGCACCAGCACGTTCGTGGTGATCAGCGTCCAGCGGGACCGTACGGACAGGTCGCGGCGGAAGAGCCAGAGCACCAGCCCGCCGCCGGCCACCGCGTTGACCGAGCCGGTGAGCAGGGCGCCGGAGATCTGGCCCAGCACCGGCAGCAGGAGGAAGGGGAAGGCCAGGCCGCCGACGAGGGCGCCCACGTAGTCGGCCGCGAACAGGTCCGCGACCGCGCCGCCCGCATCCTGGCGGCGGACCCGCTGGATGAGCGTCATCAGCAGCGGCACCTCGGCGCCGATGAGCATGCCTATGGCCAGGGAGAAGGCGACCAGGACGGAGCGGGACTGCCCGAACCAGGCGTAGCAGGCGTACAGCGCCATGGCGGAGAAGCCGCCGACGAGCGCGAGGACCGCCTCCAGTGCGCCGAATCCGACCGCCGCCCGGCACCGCAGCCGCTTGGCGAGCAGCGAGCCGACGCCCATCGCGAAGACCATGACGGACAGCACGACGGACGCCTGGGTGACCGAGTCGCCGGTCAGGTAGGAGGCGAGGGCGACCAGTTCGAGTTCGTAGACGAGTCCGCAGGCGGCGCAGACGAAGACCGTGGCCAGGACGAGCAGTCGGCCGAGTCCGGCGGGTACGGGCAGCGGCGCCGGACTCCTGGTCTCGGGCGGCACGGGGGAACCGCGGTGGACTGGATCAGGCGGGTCGATCATGCCGTGAACGCTACGTGACAACTGGATTGCCCTACGTCACCCACACGGGCGTAGTGAGCTTCCCACACGGGCGACTTGGAGCGCTGCGGGCAGGTGGCCCGCGGCGCGAGCCGGTAGAAGTGCCCGGCCCCCGGGCCCGCGGAACCGAACAGCCGTCTCCCGGTTCCCCCTCACCCGCCGCCGCACCCGGCCGCCGACCCCCGCGGCCCCGCCCCCGACGCGCCTCGCCACACCCGTCGCACCCCGCCCGTCAGAGCGCCGCCGCCACCCGTACCCCCACCCGCGTACGCGTCGCGACCAGCCGCCCCTCCTGCGGATACGCGTGCCAGGTGCGCCAGCGCACCTGGCCGTGTTCGCGCTGCGCCAGCATCGCGGTGAACGCGTGCGGCGAGCCCGGGAACGTTCCGGCAAGGCCGTGCGGGTGTTCGGCGACCAGGGCGAGCAGTTCCTGGGCGCGGCCGGCGAACGAGCCCTGCGACAGCGTCTCGACATGGGCGGCGAATTCGTACTCCCAGTCGCCGATGCGTTTCGCCACCCCGAGCGGAAGCGGGGTACTGCTGCCGGGTATGCAGGCCACGGTCTCGGAGCAGGTGCCGCGCTCCTCCTCCAGGAGCACTTGGTGGGAGGCGCCGAGCAGTCTCAACTGCACGTTCGCGTCGTCGAGTTGGAGGTCGAGCACGGCGAGGGCCGACAGCGGCTCCCTGCCGAGTGCCCAGGCCAGGTCGGATGCACGGGTATCGGTGTAGGCCGTTTTCAGGGTCGTGAGCATGGGTCGGCTCCGCAAGCACGCAGTGGATGGTGGGCCGGCCTGCCCCGGAGACGGGATCAGGGTTACGACTGTCTGCCGGCTCGTGCCCACGTGGGGTCCGAGAACTGGGATTCTCTAGAGAGAGGGAATCATGAAACGAGCGGGGCCCACAGCGTTTTTACCCATCTTCGCCGGGTTTCCATCCCTCAGAGGGCCACTCAGTTCAGTTGTTCAACAGCCCATGACTCAGCGGGCGTTGACCCCACTGGGCGCATATGCGGACGTGCATGGGCCCCATGCATGTGTACGGGGCAGCAACGCCTCCGCAGCCGCCCCGCCCGCTTCCCCGACCCCTACCGAAAACCGCCTCGAACACCGCCCCGGACGACAGCTCGGGCGCCGCCCCGAACCCTGCCTCGGACGACGGCTCGGACCCCGCGCCCCGAAAGCCGCCCCGGACCGAGCCTCAGGAGCTGCCCCCGCAGCCACCGCCGCCCCCGCCGCAGGACGAGTGGTGCCCGCCGCCCCCACCCCCGCAGGAGAACCCGCCGCAGGAGTGGCCGTGATGGTGCCCGCCGCTCCCTCCCGGATCACCGGCCACCCACCAACCGGTGCCGTCCTGCCGGCGCTTGCCGAGGCTGCGGTGGCCGCTGCCGCTGCGGCCGTTCGCCGCCGTGGCCACCAGGGCCGCTACCACCACACAGATGGCGAGGAAGACCACAAATCCCATCGTCGCCCCACACTCCTTTCCGTCCCCCGAAGCGAGGCACCCGCCCCGGCCGCCGTCTCCCCCGCGGCCCGAAGCCCTGTCGTACGTGTCCTTCGATCCCTCTCCGGTCCGCGCCGATCCACTCCGCCCGCCCGGGCCCCGTCCCGCCCGGCCCCGCCCGGCCGCCCCCGGCGTCCTGCCCCCGGCTCCCGCCCGCCCCCGTACCGCGTGCCGTCGGTGCGGGACCCATGCCCGGCGCCCACCGCCCCCAAAGCACAGTTGAGGAAGTCCAGAGGTTCGGCGGAGGATGGCGGGCATGTCACGACCGCTGCTCAACCGCCGCCTCGCCGAGTTCGGTACGACGATCTTCGCCGAGATGTCCGCGCTCGCCGTACGCACCGGATCGATCAACCTGGGACAGGGGTTCCCCGACACCGACGGACCGCAGGAGGTCAGGGAGGCGGCGGTCCGCGCACTGCGCGACGGCCGCGGCAACCAGTACCCGCCGGGTCCGGGCGTCCCCGAACTGCGCGCCGCCGTCGCCGCGCACCAGCACCGCTTCTACGGCCACCTCGGCGTCGCCTGCGACCCGGACACCGAGGTGCTGGTCACCGCGGGCGCCACCGAGGCCATCGCCGCCTCGCTGCTCGCCCTGCTGGAGCCGGGCGACGAGGTCATCGCGCTGGAGCCGTACTACGACTCCTACGCCGCGTGCATCGCGATGGCGGGCGGCACGCGGGTCCCGGTGACGCTGCGGCCGTCCGCCGAGGACGGTACGTACGCCCTCGACCTGGACGAGCTGCGGGACGCCGTCACCGACCGCACCCGCCTCATCCTCCTCAACACCCCGCACAACCCCACCGGCACCGTCCTGGACCGCGCCGAACTCACCGAGATCGCCCGGCTCGCCTGCGAGCGCGACCTCCTGGTGATCACCGACGAGGTGTACGAACACCTCGTCTTCGAGGGCGAGCACATCCCGCTGGCGTCCCTGCCCGGCATGCGCGAGCGCACCGTCACCATCGGCTCGGCCGGCAAGACCTTCTCCTTCACCGGCTGGAAGGTCGGCTGGGTCACCGCGAGCCCGGAGCTGGTCGGCGCCGTCCGCTCCGCCAAGCAGTTCCTCACGTACGTCTCCGCCGGACCGTTCCAGTACGCGGTCGCCGAGGCGCTCGCCCTGCCCGACAGCTACTACACCGGCCTGCGGGACGACCTGCGCGCCAAGCGCGACCTGCTGGCCGACGGTCTCGCCGCCGCCGGGTTCCGCGTCTTCCGGCCGTCCGGCACGTACTTCGTCACCACCGACATCCGCCCCCTGGGACACGAGGACGGCTTCGCCTTCTGCCGCGCCCTCCCGGAGCGCGCCGGCGTCGTGGCCATCCCCAACGCCGTCTTCTACGACCACCAGGACCAGGGCGCCCCGTACGTCCGCTTCGCCTTCTGCAAGCAGGAGAAGGTTCTCCAGGAGGCGGTCGACCGGCTCCGCAGCCTCTGACGGAGGTCGCGTACGCCCGCGCCCGGCGGGCTGTCCGCGCCCCGCCTCGCGCCCCCGCCCGGCCACTCGATCGGCCTACCGGGGTCGCGGGGCAGGCGGGCGGCGCCGAGAGTCGTGGTGTCGGAGTGCGCCGGGCGTGCGGGGGCCGGTGCGTGAGTGCCGTTGCGCGTACCGGAGGTGTTCCGTGGCCGCCGAGACCGTCGACACCGCAGCCGCCGCCGCGGTACGGCCCGGCTCCGTACGCGTGCACGTCCGGGCGGCGCTGCGCCGCGCGGCCCCCGCCCTCGGGCTGTTCGCGGCCATCCGCCTGACGGGCGTGCTCTGTACGGCGCTCTGGGCCTGGCACACCGGCCGCCACCCGCGCAACCTCCTCGGCACCACGTGGGACTCCAACTGGTACCTGAGCGTGGCCCGGTACGGCTACGGATCGTCCTCACCGCTCCACATGTGGCCCACCGACCCCGACGCCGACCTGGCCTTCTTCCCCCTGTACCCGGGACTGATACGCGGTGTGTCCGCCGTCCTTCCGGTCGGCGCGCCCGACGCCGGGCTGCTGCTCGCGTGGACGGCCGCCGCCGTGGCCGCCTGGGGGATCTTCGCGGTCGGCGCGCATCTGTACGGGCGGCGCGCGGGCACGTTCCTGGTGGCACTCTGGGCCCTGCTGCCGCACGCCGTCGTCGAGTCGCTGAGCTATACGGAACCGCTGCTCACGGCACTGGCCGCGTGGGCGCTGTACGCGCTGCTCACCGACCGCCCGCTGTGGGCCGGCGCGCTGGCGGTCCTGGCAGGTCTGGCACGGCCGAACGGTTTGGCCGTCGCCGCGGCGGTCGTGGCGGTGGCGTCGGTGCGGACTTGGGCGGCGGCGGTACGGACTTGGCAGCGCGGGCCCGGACGGGACGGCCTCGTACCGCGACAGGCCGCCCGCCCCCTCTGGCGCTACTGGGCCGCGGCCCTGACCGCTCCCGCAGGCTGGTTCGGGTACGTCCTGTGGGTGGGGGCGCAGACCGGCGCCGGGCCACGTGGTTACTTCCAGGTACAGGCGATATGGGGTTCCCGTTTCGACTTCGGCCGGGACACCCTGCGGTCCGTGAAGCGGCTGTTCCTGTACAACGAGCCGCTGGTGCAGCACATGGCCGCCGCGGTCGTCGCCGTAGCGGTGCTGCTCTTCGTGCTGCTGGTGCTGGACCGGCCGCCGCTGCCGCTGCTCGTCTACACCGTCGTGCTGCTGGCGATGGCCCTGGGCGGCACCGGCTACTTCCCCTCCAAGCCGCGGTTCCTGCTGCCGGCCTTCCCGCTGCTCGTCCCGGCGGCGGTGGCACTGGCCCGCGCCCGCCCGCGCGCCGTCGTCCTGGCGACCGGTTCGCTGGCCGCGCTCTCGCTCGGATACGGCGTATATCTGCTGGCCATGGCGCCCCTGCCGCTCTGAGCCGGGCGTGGCCCATGACGCCGGCGGGCCCCGGAGCGCATCGCTCCGGGGCCCGCCGGCGGCTGCGGCCGTGCGCGAGGGCTTACGCTTCCTCGTCACCCGGCTTCTCGTCGCCTTCGCCTTCGATGTCGGCCTCCAGGCCGAGCTGCTCGACGATCCACTTGTCGAACTCGATCGAGGCGCGGACCCAGCTGACCGTGCTCGAAACGAAGTGCTCAAGGGCGACGCCGGTGCCGATCAGCATCGATGCCTCGCCGATCAGGCGGACCGTGCCGTCGTCGTGGGTGTGGGTGTAGGCCTTGGGCCACAGCGTCCGGCGGTTCCAGTCGTCGAGCGCCTCCAGCAGCTTCGGCTTGTCGTCGATGCCGTGCGGGCGGTCGTAGAACGTGCGGACGGAGAAGATCTGCTGCTCCTCCTCGCCGCGGAACATGAAGTACGTGCGGAACTGCTCCCACGGGGCGGCGAGGTCACCCTCGTCGTCGACTACGTACTTCAGCTCCATCTGGTCGAGGAGCTGCTTGACCAGGTCCTGGTCGGGCAGGACGGGACCATCAGGCCCCGACGGCTGCGGTTCGGGCTGGCCCCCGAAATTCGGGATCGAGGACGGGTCGATGCTCACCGTGGAATTCCCTTCGTATGGTCCTCGTCATCCTCCCCCATCCCGGCCCCGTCATGGCAAGCCCGCCGCCCTCTCTCCGCTGCGGGCTAAAAACCCGGCAGGGGGGACGGCGGCGGGACACGCCTCTCAACAGCCCGGTGCGATCACCGTACGGGGCCGACCTCCAGCGACCGGCCGTCCTCGGCGACATCCACCCGTACCGTGTCGCCGTCCAGCACCTCGCCCGACAGGATCGCCTTGGCGAGCTGGTCGCCGATGGCCGTCTGCACCAGGCGGCGCAGCGGGCGCGCGCCGTAGGACAGGTCCGGCGCGGCCTGCGGCTGGTCGACGACCGGTTCCTGGCCGAGCCAGGCGAGCCAGGTCAGCGCGCGGTCGGTGACGTCCAGTGTCAGCCTGCGGTCGGCGAGCCGGCGCTGGAGGTGGTCGATCTGGATGCCCGCGATCCGCTGGAGCTGGTCGGTGCCGAGCGGGTGGAAGACCACCAGGTCGTCCAGCCGGTTGAGGAACTCCGGCCGGAAGGAGGACCGCACCGTCTCCAGCACCTTGTCCTTCTTCTGGTCCTCCTTCAGGAGCGGGTCCATCAGGAAGTTCGAACCCAGGTTGGAGGTCAGGATCAGGATCGCGTTGCGGAAGTCCACCGTGCGGCCCTGGCCGTCGGTGAGGCGGCCGTCGTCGAGGACCTGGAGCAGTACGTCGAAGACCTCGTGGTGCGCCTTCTCCACCTCGTCGAGCAGGACGACGCTGTACGGGCGGCGGCGGACCGCCTCGGTGAGCTGGCCGCCCTCCTCGTAGCCGACGTAGCCGGGCGGGGCGCCGACCAGGCGGGCCACGCTGTGCTTCTCGCCGTACTCGCTCATGTCGATGCGGACCATCGCCCGCTCGTCGTCGAAGAGGAAGTCCGCGAGCGCCTTGGCCAGCTCGGTCTTGCCGACGCCGGTCGGGCCGAGGAAGAGGAAGGAGCCGGTGGGGCGGTCCGGGTCGGCGATGCCGGCGCGGGTGCGGCGCACCGCGTCCGACACGGCCCGTACGGCCTCGGTCTGGCCGATCAGCCGCTTGCCCAGCTCGTCCTCCATGCGCAGCAGCTTCTGCGTCTCGCCCTCCATCAGGCGGCCGGCCGGGATGCCGGTCCAGGAGCCGACCACGTCCGCGATGTCGTCGGGGCCGACCTCCTCCTTGACCATCGAGGACTTGGCGTCCTTCGAGGCCTCCTGCTCGGCCTCGGCCGCGGCGGCCTCCTCCAGCTCCCGCTCCAGGCCCGGGATCTCCCCGTACAGCAGCTTGGAGGCGGTGTCGAAGTCGCCGTCGCGCTGGGCGCGCTCGGCCTGGCCGCGCAGCTCGTCGAGCTTCTCCTTCAGCTCGCCGAGGCGGTTGAGGCCCTGCTTCTCCTTCTCCCAGCGGGCGGTCAGGCCGCGCAGCTCCTCCTCCTTGTCGGCGAGGTCCTTGCGCAGCTTCTCCAGGCGCTGGACGGAACCGGCGTCGGTCTCGCTCTTGAGCGCCAGCTCCTCCATGCGCAGCCGGTCGACGGAGCGCTGCAGCTCGTCGATCTCCACGGGGGAGGAGTCGATCTCCATACGGAGGCGGGAGGCCGCCTCGTCGACGAGGTCGATGGCCTTGTCGGGCAGGAAGCGGGAGGTGATGTAGCGGTCGGAGAGGGTGGCGGCGGCGACCAGCGCGGAGTCGGCGATCTGCACCTTGTGGTGGGCCTCGTAGCGGCCCTTGAGGCCGCGCAGGATCGCGACGGTGTCCTCGACGGTCGGCTCGGCGACCAGCACCTGCTGGAAGCGGCGCTCCAGCGCCGGGTCCTTCTCGATGCGCTCGCGGTACTCGTCGAGGGTCGTGGCGCCGACCATGCGCAGCTCGCCGCGGGCCAGCATGGGCTTGAGCATGTTGCCCGCGTCCATGGCGGAGTCGCCCCCGGCGCCGGTGCCGACGACCGTGTGCAGCTCGTCGATGAACGTGATGATCTGGCCGTCGCTCGACTTGATCTCCGCCAGGACGGTCTTGAGCCGCTCCTCGAACTCGCCGCGGTACTTCGCGCCCGCCACCATCGCGCCCAGGTCCAGCGCCACCAGCCGCTTGTCGCGCAGCGACTCGGGCACGTCGCCCTTCACTATCCGCTGCGCCAGGCCCTCGACGACGGCGGTCTTGCCGACGCCGGGCTCGCCGATGAGCACCGGGTTGTTCTTCGTACGGCGGGAGAGCACCTGCACCACGCGGCGGATCTCCTGGTCACGGCCGATGACCGGGTCCAGCTTGCCCTCGCGCGCGGCCTCCGTGAAGTCCGTACCGAACTTCTCCAGTGCCTTGTACGTGCCCTCCGGGTCCGGGTTGGTCACCCGCCGGCCGCCGCGGCTGTCCTCGAAGGCGCTCAGCAGCTTCTTGGCGGTGGCGCCCTGCTGCGCGAGCAGCTCGCCGGTGCGGCCGCCCTTGGCGGCGATGCCGATGAGGAGGTGCTCGGTGGAGATGAAGTCGTCGCCCAGCTCCTTGGCGCGCTGCGCGGCGTCGGCGATGACGGCCAGCGTGTCGCGGTCGGGCTGCGGCGGGGCGACCGTGGAACCCTGCACGCTGGGCTGCGCGGCCAGCTGGCGCTCGGCGCCGGAGCGCAGCGCGGCGGCGTCGGCGCCGACGGCGGCCAGCAGGTCGGTGATGTTCTCGTTGTCCGCGCCGGCGAGGAGGGCGAGCAGCAGATGCGCGGGGGTCATGTCCGCGTGTCCCGCCGTCACCGCCCGCTCGTTGGCGGCGCTCAGCGCCTCGCGGCTCTTGTTGGTCAGCTCGGCGTCCACTCGCGCGCTCCTCCTTGTGCTCGGGTGCTGGTCGGTGCCGCGGACCCCGCGGCGAAACCTGCTCGGCTCAACGTCCGATAAGTTGAGTCTATTCCACTCAACGCGGTTTCGGCGACGTTACGGCGTCTTCCGGCCCATCTACGGGTGCACCCGACGAGCCCCGGCCATGCCGCCGCAGCGGCATCCGGCAGCCCCCCGGCCGCCCCCGGGTCACCCGTACGGACGCCTCTGCGGGCCTGCCGCCACCGTCCGACCTGCCTCCGTCGTCCCGAACCGGGCCGTACGCCACCGGCGCGGAATCCTTCACACCCCTCCGCACGCCCCCTGGACCTACGGCGCTTTCGCGACGTCTTTACAACACCTTCACGCCACCCGCGCTGTCCCTTTGCAGCCCCCGCGCACCGCACCTCCACAGGTTCCCCAATTACTCTTCCGGACATGGCCCACGACCTGGACGACCTCAGCCCCGAGTACCTCGCCTTCTGGAGCGAGCATCTCCTGTGCACGCTGACCACCCTGCGCCCCGACGGCACACCCCACGTCGTCCCGGTCGGTGTCACCTTCGACGCGAACCAGCGCATCGCCCGAGTGATCACCCGCAAGGACAGCAGCAAGGTCGGCCACATCCTCGCGGGCGGCGCGGACGGCGCCCGGGTCGCGGTGTGCCAGATGCACCGCAGGCGCTGGGCCACCCTGGAGGGCGTCGCCCGCATCCGTACGGACACGGCCGTGGTGGCGGACGCGGTACGGCGCTACACCGAGCGCTACGGACGCGTCCCGTCCCCCAACCCGGACCGGGTGATGGTGGAGATCAGCGTGACCAAGGCGCTGGGCCGCGTTTAAGGCGTATCGGCGGGCGCCGCGCGGACGGGCGGCGCCGACGCTGCGGCAGGACCGTACCTGGCCGACGGTGCCACGCCAGGTACGGACCTGTCCGACGGCGCCGCGCCAGGTACGGACCTGGCCGGATTCGGACGGTGCGGTTCCACCGCGCCGCGTGCCCTGCTAAGCCCGTTGCGGAACCCACCGCGCACCTCGTGGAACGCCGCGAAGCGCGACACGGCCGCTGGAGAGCGCATGGCGTCTGCATCACGCACCGAACCGATCGATTCCCGTAACGGTGTCCGACCGCGCCCGGCCCGCCGCCACCCCGGCCACCCCGCCCGCGCCGAGCTGTGCCCCCGGTGCGGCGGCCCGCTCGCCGTGAACCAGGACGGCTGGAAGATCTGCCATGCGTGCGGATACGCCTCCCCGCCCGGCACCGCCCCTCCACCGCGCCACGCGCGCGGCGGTATCGTCACCCCCACACTCGCCACGTCCCGGGGGGCACGATGAACTCGGTCCGAGTGACGGCGATCGCCTGCCTCATGCCGCTGTCGGGGCTGGACGACGACCCGTTCCTGGTGGACGACCGCAGCCAGCACGCCATGTGCGCCCAGTGGGCGCAGGCCCGTGACTACGACCTGACCTGCCGGCTGAGTGTGCACCGGCTCCGCGTCGACCACACCGCGCTGTGGCAGGACGTGGAGGCCGGGCTGGTCGATGTCTTCGTCGCCCCCAACCGCCGCTCCCTGGAGAACGCCATCGCCTCGGCCGACGAGTTCAGCGCCCGCTGCGCCGCCGCCGGCGTCCGGCTGGAGATCGCCGACTACGACGAGCCGGTCTACACCACCGCGATGAAATCCCAGGTCCACCGCCGCCTGTCCATGCCGACGGCCGGCTACAACGGCTGCTGACGGCCGCCGGACACAGCGCGAAAGGCGCGGGGCCGGGGTGCGTGTGCACCCC
>NZ_JBHWHY010000035.1:0-108696 GCF_042732265.1 Streptomyces sp. NPDC059788
CGCACCACGTCGGGGCCGGTGATGAACATCTGCGAGGTCTCACGGACCATGAACACGAAGTCCGTCAGGGCCGGGCTGTAGGCGGCGCCGCCCGCGCACGGGCCGAGCATCACCGAGATCTGCGGGATCACCCCCGACGCCCGGGTGTTGCGCTGGAAGATGCCGCCGTAGCCGGCCAGCGCCGAGACGCCCTCCTGGATCCGCGCCCCGGCGCCGTCGTTGAGGGAGACCAACGGGGCCCCGGCGGCGATGGCCATGTCCATGATCTTGTGGATCTTCGTGGCGTGGGCCTCGCCCAGCGCCCCGCCGAAGATCCGGAAGTCGTGGGCGTAGACGAACACGGTCCGCCCGTGCACGGTGCCCCAGCCGGTGATCACACCGTCGGTGTAGGGCTTCTTGGCCTCCAGGCCGAACCCGGTGGCCCGGTGCCGCCGCAGCGGCTCCACCTCCCGGAAGGACCCCTCGTCCAGCAGCAGCCCGATCCGCTCACGCGCGGTCAGCTTGCCCTTGGCGTGCTGCGCCTCGGTCGCCCGCTCACTCGGGCCACGCCGGGCCTGCTCACGGATGGCGTGCAGCTCGGCGACCCGCCCGGCAGCGGCCGGCGGCCCGTCGGCCGTGGACACGGTTGCGGTCATGTGCGTACTCCCCCTGTCGGGTGCGGTGTGTGGGCCGTGGCGCGGGCGCGGACGGTGTCCAGGAGCGCGGCCTGTTCCAGGCACTGCGCGGCATCCGGCGACCCGGCGGTGCCGGAGCGGACGGCGCGGACGAACGCCCGGACGGTGGCGGCCACCTGGTCGTGCGGGGCGAGGGTCAGGTCGCGCGGGCCGCGGGCGTCGGTGATCCACAGGGTGGGCTTGTGGTCGGCGGGCGGAGTGAAGGCCGACTCGACGCGGATCGACCCTGCGCTGCCCCACAGCTCGTACGCGGAGCCGTAGGCGTGGTCCATGCCGAACGCCAGCTGGCCCAGCACACCGTCCGGGGAGCGGAGCAGTACCGCGCCGGAGGTTTCCACGGCCGCGCCGGGCGCGTGGTCGAGAGCCGAGCCGATGATCTCCAGGCCGCTGCCCAGGAAGTGCAGGGCGGCGCGCACGGGGTAGTAGCCGATGTCCAGGAGCGCGCCGCCGCCGAGCGCGGGGTTGTGCCGGATGTTGCCGGGCGGCAGGGCGGGGACGGTGAAGGCCGCGCTGAACGCCCGCAGCCGGCCGATCGCGTTGCTCGCGACCAGTTCGCGCACCACCGCGTGCTGCGGGTGGTGGAGGAACATCACGTTCTCCATCAGCACCAGGCCCGAGGTGCGGGCCAGTTCGAGCAGCGCCGCGGTGGCGGGGAGGTCGGTGGTGAGGGGCTTCTCGGCCAGTACGTGCTTGCCCGCGCGCAGGGCGCGGCCGGCCCAGGTGGCGTGCAGGGAGATGGGCAGGGGCACGTACACGGCGTCGATGTCGGGCCGTTCCAGTACGGCGTCGTAGCTCTCGACGGCGGCGCAGCCGTACCGGGCGGCCACCTCCCGCGCCCGCCCGCCGTCGCGGCTGGCCACCGCGGTCAGCTCGACGTCCGGGTCGGCCGCCATGGCGGGCAGCACCCGGCGGCGGGCGATGTCGGCGGTGCCGAGGACGGCGGTGCGCAGGGGGCGTTCAGTCATGCGGGTGGTGTCCCATGGCGTTGAGGCAGGCGAGGAGGGTGCGGGCCTGCACGTTCACGTAGTGGCCGTGTTTGACGAGGGCGGTGAGCTGGCCGACGGTGACCCACTGGTAGCCGGCCGGCGGGTCGAGCGGCGCCTCGTCGGGTGCCGCCTCGACGACGAGGTAGCGGTTCTCGGCGTTCAGGAAGCGGCCACCCTCCTCGGAGTGGACGGCGTCGTAGCGGATACGGCCGGGGGCGGCGGACAGGACCAGGTCGAGGAAGGGCGGCCGGGTGTCCAAACCCGCGAAGTTCTCCGGTGAGCACTGGACGGTGGGGGCCAGTTCGACGGTGTCCAGGAAGCCGCCTTCGACCTTGGCGTGGGCGAGCACGTGCAGCACCCCGCCGATCGGCCGGGCCAAGAACGCCGCGATACCGCGGCTGCGGGGCTCGATCAGCGGCTGGGTCCAGCCGGTGACCTCGCGGTTGCCGGCCTGTACCTCGACGGCGACGACGTCGAACCAGCGGCCGTCGTCCTTGCCGATGCGGTGGGTGTCGCGCGTCCAGCCGGGCAGCGCGCCGAGCGGGACCCGTTCGGCCCTGACGTCGTAGCGGGAGCGCTCGGCGGTGAACCAGGACAGCAGGTCCACGTCGCTGTGCAGGGCGCCGGCGCGGGGGTCGCGGGAGCGGGCCAGTGCCCGGCCGAAGGCGTCCGCCGCGGGGCCCGCGGGCGGCGGCTCGTAGGCGGGCAGGCAGGCCAGCACCGTGCGCGAGTCCATGTTGACGAGGTTGTCCCGGTGCAGCAACGCGGAGATCTGGCCGAGGGTGAGCCAGCAGAAGTCCTCGTCGGCGGGCACCTCGCCGTCCACCTCGACGATCATGTTGCGGTTGCTCTTCTGGTGGAACCACGAGCCGTGCTCGGACTGCAGGACGTCGGCGAGCACCCGGCCGCGGCCGGGCCCGGTGAAGTACCGGATGTACTTCACGTCGGTGCCCTGGTGGACCTTGGTGTAGTTGCTGCGGGTGGCCTGGACGGTGGGGGAGAGCTGGAGCACATTGCGGTTGCCCGGCTCCATCTTGGCCTGCATCAGAAAGTGCAGTACCCCGTCGAACTCCTTGGCCAGGATGCCGAGGATGCCGACCTCGGGCTGCTTGATGATGGGCTGGTACCACTCCTTGTGCGGCCCGTCGTCGACCGTGACGTGCAGCCCCTGCACGCTGAAGAAGCGCCCGCTGGCGTGCACCAGGTTCCCGGTGCCGGGCTCGAAGGACCAGCCGCGCAGCGCGGCGAAGGGGATGCGCCCGACGTGGAAGCGGCCCGCCGTCCCGCGCCCGGCGAACCAGCGGTGGAACTCCTCGGTGGACAGCCGGCCGCTGACCGCGGCGGCGGAGCGCCCGATCCGGCGGGCGGCCGATTCCGGCTCGCGGGGCCCCAGGACCGGCAGCGGCTCCGTGCGCTCCGCAAGATGCGTCGACATGTACGGTCTCTCCTCGTCAGGGTGCGTGGTCAAAGGGGGCGCGGCGGCGGTCAGCCCCGCGCGGCGACGAACTCGCGGACCGAGGCGGCCATGTAGTCGGTCATCTCGTCGGTCAGGCCCGGGTAGACGCCGATCCAGAAGGTCTGTTCGGTGATCACGTCGGAGTTGTGGAGGTCGCCGACGATGCGGTGCGGCACGTCCACGTACGCGGGCTGGCGGGTGAGGTTGCCCGCGAACAGGTTGCGGGTGCCGATCCTGCGGTCCTCCAGGAAGTTCACCAGCTCCCGGCGGGTGAAGGGCGCCTCGGGGTCGACGGTCAGCACGAAGCCGAACCAGCTGGGCTCGCTGCCCAGCGTCGCCTCCGGCAGGATCAGCCACGGCACGCCGTCCAGCGCCTCGCGCAGCCGCTGCCAGTTGTGGCGCCGGGCCGCGGTGAAGTCGTCCACCTTGGCCAGCTGGGTCAGGCCCAGCGCGGCCTGCAGGTCGGTGGCCTTCAGGTTGTAGCCGACGTGCGAGTAGATGTACTTGTGGTCGTAGCCGGCGGGCAGCGTGCCCAGCTGGTACTGGAACCGCTTGAAGCAGCGGTCGCTCTCGCCGGGCTCGCACCAGCAGTCGCGGCCCCAGTCGCGCAGCGACTCCACGACCCGCGCGAGCGCCAGGTTGGACGTCAGGACGCAGCCGCCCTCGCCCATCGTCAGATGGTGCGCCGGGTAGAAGCTCACCGTGGTCAGGTCGCCGAAGGTGCCGGTGAGCTGCCCGTTGTAGGTGGAGCCGACCGCGTCGCAGTTGTCCTCGACGAGGAAGAGGTCGTGCTCCTCGCAGATCTGCGCCACCTCGGCGGCCTCGAAGGGGTTGCCCAGCGCGTGGGCCACCATCACGGCCCGGGTGCGCGGCCCGACGGCGGCCTTGATGCGGTCCGCCGTCGTGTTGTACGTCTTCAGGTCGACGTCCACGAAGACCGGCACCAGGCCGTTCTGGAGGATCGGGTTGACGGTGGTGGGGAAGCCCGCCGCCACCGTGATCACCTCGTCGCCGGGGCGCAGCCTGCGGTCCTCCAGGTGCGGCGAGGTGAGCGCCGTCATGGCCAGCAGGTTGGCCGACGATCCCGAGTTGACCAGGTGGGCCTTACGGCGCTTCATGTAGCGGGCGAAGCGGGTCTCGAACCGCCGCGAGTCACGGCCGGCCGCGATCCGCATGTCCAGCGCCGCCTCGACCAGGGCCACCCGGTCCTCCGGGCCGAGCACCGCGCCCGACGGCCAGATCTCGCTGACGCCCGGCTCGAACGCCCGGTCCGGCTCCGCCGCCAGGTGGTAGTCCCGCACCTGGTCGAGAATCCGCGCCTTGATATCGCTCATCTTTTGTGCCTCCATGGTCAGTCCGGCACGAAGCCCGTCACACCGTTCCCGATGGGGACATGCTGGCCGCGCCGACTTGAACGGCACTGGACAACGGGTCGCAGCGCACCGCGGCACGGGCCTCGGCCAGCAGGTCGCGCAGCGAGTCGTCCAGGCCGCGGCGCGGCCGCCACCCCAGCAGGCGGCCGGCGAGGGCGATGTCCATGCGCTGCCACTCCGCCTCCGGGGGGCGCCCGCCGGGGGACGGCACCTCGGTGATCTCGGCGCCCCGGCCCGCCAGTTCGGTCAGCCGGGTGACCAGGGCGCGCACCGGCACGGCCCGGCCCCCGCCGATGTTGACGACCCGCCCGGTGGCGGTGGAGCCGGCCGCGGCCAGGACGGCGTCGGCGACGTCCCGTACGTCCACGAAGTCGCGGTGGGCGAGCAGCGGGGCGAGCCGCAGGGGCCCCGGGGGTTCCTCGGCGAGGTGGCGGGCGACCGTGCCCAGCAGGCTCGCCGGAGGGGTGCCGGGCCCCGACACGTTCGAGACGCGCAATACCAGCCCGTCCACCGCACCTGCCGCGGCCGCGTCCAGCAGCGCCAGGCCGCCGGCCAGCTTGGAACGGCCGTACGGGGTCACCGGCGCGGTGGGGGTGTCCTCGGTGATGCCGCGGCGCGGACCGGGCCCGTACTCGTGCACCGACCCGAGCTGCACCAGCCGCGGCGGACGGGGCAGGCTCGCCACGGCGGTCACCAGACGGCGCACCAGGCCGTCGTTGGCGAGCGCCATTTCCTCGGCGCTCACCCCCCAGACCGCGCCCGCCGCGTTGACCACCACCCGGGCGCCGTGGCCGGCCAGCAGCCGGGCGATCCGCTCCGGCGCCGCCCGCACCAGGTCGAGGGTGACCGTGCGACACGGCGGTGGTACGGGCGGGTGGGTGCGGGCCACGCCGGTCACCGTCCATCCCGCACCCGCGAAGGCCGCGCAGAGGTGCCGCCCCACGAACCCGGTGGCACCGAGCACCACCACCGAAGGGGCCGCGCCACCGCGCCCGCCGTCTGCTGTCCGGTCGATCACCGACACCGTCCCGCCTCCTGGTCGTCTGCTGGAAGGGGCACTGTGGCCCGGGCCGCTCGCGGGCCGCTGGACGGGCGCTCACGCGGCGCTACCAGGATTCGAGCCGGGCCGCCTACGGTCCGGAAGCCATGAGGATCGAAGAGACCGCCGTACCGGACGCGTACCGCGTCACCCCGCAGCTGCTGCCGGATCCGCGCGGCACCTTCCACGAGTCGTACAGATACGACCTCCTCGCCGCGGCCACCGGCCACCACTTCGTGCCGCGCCAGGTCAACTACTCGGTCTCGGCGCGCAACACGGTGCGCGGACTGCACGGGGTGGCGATCCCGCCGGGTCAGGCCAAGCTGGTCAGCTGTGTGCGGGGGGTGCTGCTGGACGTCGTGGTGGACGTCCGCCTCGGGTCGCCGACCTTCGGCAAGCACGAGTGCACGGTGCTGGACGCGCGGGAGGGCCGGGCGGTGTACGTCGCGGAGGGGCTGGCGCACGGCTTCGTGGCGCTGGCCGACGACACCTGCATCAGCTACCTGTGTTCGACCGAGTACCGGCCGGGCACGCAGCTGGACCTGCGGGCCTTCGATCCGGAGCTGGGGCTGCCGTGGGCGAGCTGGCTGACCGGCGAACCGCTGCTCTCGGAGAAGGACGCCCAGGCCCCGACCGTCGCCGAGGCGGCGGAGCGTGGCCTGCTGCCGGAGTACGAGACGTGCTTGGAGCTGTACCGATCCAACGGAGACTGAACGCGCAGGAGTTGCGCAAGAAGGCCCGCCCCCGGTGTTGCCGGAGGCGGGCTCTGTCGCGTGCCGGGGTCCGGCTCAGCGAGCGCCGGTCTCTTCGGCGGCCTTGGCGGCCGGGCGCAGGCCCAGGGCCGTGAGGGCGGCCGCCGGGCCCGCCGGGGACGCGCCGCGGGCGGCGAGGTAGCCGTCCGGCCGCACCAGCAGCCAGCCGCCCGGCGCCACGCCGAGGCCGGCGGCGAGCCGGCCCTCCGGGTCGGCCAACGGTTCCGCACCGTCCACCGGGGCGCCGCCGACGGTACGTACCCGGACGCTGTCCCCGTACCGCCCGGCGATGTCCCGCGCGTCCCGCTCGGTGTCGGGTGGCAGCTTGCCGAAGGTGAGCAACAGCCACGCCGGGCGCCGGAGTTCGTCCGTGAGCTGCTGCCAGCCAGTGTCGGCCGCGTGGTCGGCGCCGTCCACCCGGCCGATCCGCTCGCCCGGGCACAGCGCGCCGTCCGCGACGCCCGGTCCGGCCGTGTACGCGAGCGGGCCCCCGGTGTACGACAGGCCCAGCGCCGACATCCCGCCCATGATCTTGCGCTGGATGCGGGACTTCAGCGGGCGCAGCGTGCGCAGCACGGTGAAGGCCGCGCGCAGTCCCGCCGCGGCCCGGCGGCTGCGCAGCTGCACCAGCATCGTGGCCATACGGGTGGTGCGCAGCAACTCCGCGCCCACCGGCACCCGTTCCTCGCTGTAGGTGTCGAGCAGGGCCTCCGCGGCCTCGCCGCGCAGCACGGCGGACAGCTTCCACGCGAGATTCACCGCGTCCTGCACGCCGGTGTTCAGGCCCTGCCCGGAGGCGGGGCTGTGCACATGTGCGGCGTCGCCCGCCAGCAGGACGCGGCCCTGGCGCATCGTGCTGATCATGCGCTGCTGGATGGTGAACACCGACACCCAGGTGGGCTCCTCGACCCGGGCCGGCCGGCCCGTACCGGTGGCGATCTTCGCGGCGAAGCGCCGGGCCACCATGGCGTCGTCCCCGCCGTACGAGGTCTCCGCGGTGTCCAGCAGCCGCCACTTGCCGGGCTCGGGGAACGGCACCATCATGACCGTCCCCGCGGGCGTGCGCATCCAGTGGATGCTGTCCTGCGGCAGGTCGCAGTCCACCTGGGCGTCCGCGATGAGCCAGGTCTCGCTGCTCTCGCCGGTCAGCTTCAGACCGAGCTGCTTGCGTACCGTGCTGTGGCCGCCGTCGCAGCCGACCAGCCGGTCCGCGGTCACGGTCTCGGTCCGGCCGTCCGGGTGGCGCAACCGGGCCCGGACGCCGCCCGTACCGAGGTCCTCGAAGTCCACCAGGCGCACGCCCCATTCGACCGTGACGCCGTGCCGGGCCGCCGCGGTGCGCAGCACCTCCTCGGTGACCGCCTGGTCGACCATCAGGGTGAAGGGGAAGCGGGTGGGCAGCCTGCTGTAGTCGGTGTCGAAGCGGATCAGACGGCGGCCGTTCTGGTGCAGTGTGAAGTGCTCGACGCGGCGGCCGCGCGGCAGCAGGTCGTCCAGCACCCCCATCTGGTCGTAGGTCTCCAGGGTGCGGGCGTGGGTGGCCAGCGCCCGGCTGGTGGTGGCCGGGCCGGGCGCCGCGTCCACCAGCCGGACCCGTACGCCGTGCCGGGCCAGTTCGTGGGCGGCGCTCAGGCCGACCGGCCCGGCGCCCACGACCAGGACCTGCGGTCCGGGCACCGTCTCGTCGGTCACGGTCATGCGCGGTGCTGCCTCTCGGTGTCGTGCCGGCCCCGCTGTCCGGCGCGGGACGGGGCGTCGTGCTGTTCCTGCGCGTCCCGTACCGCCTTCCACCAGCCCGGGTTGTCGCGGTACCAGGCGGCCGTGGCGGCCAGGCCGTCCTCGAAGGAGACCCGCGGCGCGTAGCCCAGCTCGGTGCGGATCTTGCTCTCGTCCAGGGAGTAGCGCAGGTCGTGGCCCTTGCGGTCGGCGACCCGCACGACGTGCGACCAGTCGCGTCCGGTCAGTTCCAGCAGCCGTTCGGTGATCTGCCGGTTGGTCTGCTCGTTGCCGCCCCCGACGTTGTAGATCCCGCCCGCCCGGCCGCGCGTCAGCACCAGCTGGATCGCCCGGCAGTGGTCGTCCACGTGCAGCCACTCGCGGATGTTGCCGCCGTCCCCGTACAGCGGGACCGTGCCGCCCTCCAGAAGGCTGGTGACGAAGCGGGGGATCAGCTTCTCGGGGTGCTGGTACGGGCCGTAGTTGTTGGAGCAGCGGGTGACGGAGACGTTCAGGCCGTGGGTGCGCCAGTAGGCGCGGGCCACCAGGTCCGAGCCCGCCTTGGACGCGGCGTAGGGGGAGTTGGGCAGCAGTGGCCACTCCTCCGTCCAGGAGCCCTCGTCGATCGAGCCGTACACTTCGTCCGTCGAGACGTGCACCACGCGCGGGACACCGGCGCGCAGGGCCGCCTCCATGACGTTCTGGGTGCCGCCCACGTTCGTCGCGACGAACTCGGCCGCGGACTCCAGGGAACGGTCCACGTGCGACTCGGCGGCGAAGTGCACCACCGCGTCGTGGCCGGGGAAGACGTCCAGCAGCAGCGGCAGGTCGCAGATGTCGCCCTGTACGAACGCGAGCCGGGGGTGGGCGGCCGGCAGGTTGTCGCGGTTGCCCGCGTAGGTCAGCTTGTCGAGGACGGTGACCTCGGCGTCCTCGTACTCCTCGTAGCCGCCCTCCAGCAGGGTGCGGACGTAGTGCGAACCGATGAACCCGGCGCCGCCGGTGACCAGGATCTTCACGCGGCGACCTCCACGCGGGTGTGGTCGCCGACCACCAGGCGGTGGTGGCGGTGGGCGACGGTGGTGCCGGTGACGGCGGCGGACCGGCCGAGCAGGGAGCCGTGCAGGCCCCGCACCCCGGAGACGGTCACGCCGTCCAGGGCGATGGAGTAATCGAGGTGGGTGCCGGTCAGGACGCAGTCCCGGCCGATGGAGGTGTGCGGTCCCACATGGCTGTTCTCCAGCACCGTGCCCGCGCCGATCACCGCCGGGCCTTCGACGAAGGACCGCCTGATCCGGGCCCCGGGCTCCACGACCACCGCTCCGATCAGGACGCTCTCGGCGTCCACGTCGCCCTCGACGCGGCGCTCCATGCCGTCCAGGAGCCGCTGGTTGCACTCCAGTACGTCCTCGACCTTGCCGGTGTCCTTCCAGTACCCGGCGTACTCCTGGGCCCGGACGGTGGCGCCGTGCGACACCAGCCACTGGATGGCGTCGGTGATCTCCAGCTCACCGCGCGCGCTCGGCTCGATGGCGTCGACCGCCTCGTGGATGACGGGCGTGAAGAAGTACACGCCGATCAGAGCCAGATTGGAGCGCGGCACCGGCGGCTTCTCCACCAGGCGTTCCACCACGCCGCCGGCGTCCACCTCGGCGACGCCGAAGGCGCGCGGGTCGGCGACCTGCTGGACCACGATCTGGGCGGCCGGGCGCAGGGCACGGAACTCGGCGGCGGCCTCGGCGATGCCCTGCGGCAGCATGTTGTCGCCGAGGTACATCACGAAGTCGTCGTCGCCGAGGAAGTCCCGGGCCAGGGTCACGCACTGGGCGAGGCCGGCCGGGCTCTCCTGCGGGATGTAGGTGATCGCGACGCCGAGCCGGGAGCCGTCGCCGAGGGCGTCGGCGATCTCCTTGGCGTGGTGGCCGACGATCACCGCGATCTCGGTCACGCCGAGATCGCGGATGTTCTCCAGCACCCGTTCCAGTACCGGCTTGTTGGCGATGGGGATGAGCTGCTTGGGCATGGAGTAGCTGAACGGGCGCAGACGGGTTCCCGTCCCGCCGGCCAGAACCAGAGCCTTCATGGGTCCTCTTCTGTGGTGTCGGTGATGTCTGTCGGGGCGGCCGCGGCGCGGCGGGTCAGGCCGCCAGTGCCTGCCGTGGAGCCGGGTGGCGGACGGCGAGCGCGTCCACCAGCGCGGCGAACCGCCCGGTGACGCCGTCCAGCCGGGCGCCGGTCTCCGGGGCGAGGCCGCCAGGACCCTGCCGGGACCGGTCGGCGTGTACGAAGAAGCTCTCCGCCACCGCCGCCGGGCGCATCGACATCAGGACCGGCCGCAGCCCGTAGTCGAGGGCCAGTACGTGCGCCGGCGAGCCGCCGGTGGCGAGCGGCAGCACCACCTTGCCCGCCAGCGCGTACTGCGGCAGGACGTCGAGGAACGCCTTGAGCAGCCCCGAGCAGCCGGCCTTGTAGACGGGTGTGGCCAGCACGACGGCGTCGGCGCCGGCGAGGCGCGCGGCGGCCGCGGCGAGCTGCGGGTCGGTGGTGTCACCGGCCAGCAGCGGCGCCGCCGGCAGGCCGCGCACGGCGAGGGTGTCCACTTGGTGGCCCCGCTCGCGCAGCCGCTCGGCGGTCAGGGTGAGCACCTGGTGGGTGAAGGAGACCGGCGACGGACTGCCGGAGACGGCCAGGATCGTCGGCATGGGACAACCTCCTGTGGGAAGCGGGGTTCAGCCGGCCGGCGTGCGAACGGCGGGCACCGGCGACGCGGCGGGGTGCGAGGCGGCACGGCGCACCTCGTCGAGCAGTTCCAGCGAGGCCAGCACCTGCCGCGGGTCGGGCACGAAGTCGACCAGGCAGGCGATCTCGTCGGCGCCGGCGGCGCGCACCCGGCGGGCGGTGGCGGTGCACTCCTCGACCGAGCCGATCAGCGCGTTGCCGGACAGATAGCGGTCCACGGCCAGCCCCGCCAGCTTGCGCCGGGCACTGTCGGCGGCGAGGAGCACGTCGCTGCCCTCCTTGTCGCCGCTCATCCGGCCGCCCGCGCCCACCGCACGGGCCTCCAGGTCGATGGCGGTCAGCAGGTACTCCTTGAGGCTGCCGCCGCCCACGCGGCGGGCCTCGTCGGGGTCCCCTGCGACATAGGTGTGCATCATCACCGTGACCTTGCCGGGCGTCTCCCAGCCGGCCTCCACGCGGGCCGCCCGGTACAGCGCGGTCTTCTCCGCGAGCGCGTCCACGTCCTGGTTCTCCAGGTGGGTGAGGATGTTGCAGCCCATACGGCCGGCCTCGCGGAAGGTGCCCTCGCTGCGGGACGCGGTCACCCACACCGGCAGCTCGTCCTGCACCGGGCGCGGGTAGAGCGGCAAGGTGGCCTCGGCGCCCAGAGGGTTGGTGCCGGTCCACTGCCCGGTGCGCCACGCCCGGCGGATGTCCGCCACGTCCCGGACCAGCTGCTCGCGCCGGTTCGCGTACTTCTCCGGAGCGAGCACGAAGTCGTTGACGTTCCAGCCGGAGCCCACCGAGATGGCGACGCGCCCGCCGGACAGGCCGTCCACCACCGCGAAGTCCTCGACGACGCGGGCGGCCGGATGCAGCGGGGTGACCACGCTGCCCGCCCGGATCTGGATCCGGGCGGTCACCGCGGCGATGGCCGCCGAGGTGACGGCCGGGTTGGGGAAGGCACCGCCGAAACGGTGGAAGTGCCGCTCGGGCGTCGAAACGAAGCCGAAGCCCAGCTCGTCGGCGCGGCGGGCCGCGTCCAGCATCAGCCGGTAGGTCTCGGCCGTCCGGTCGCCGACCGCGGCGAAGAAGAAGACACCGAGGTCCAGCGGCTTTTCGCCCGCGTCCGCACCCGGGGTCCGCCGGGATTGCGCGTTCATCCTGTGCTGCCTCCTTGCCCGTCGGACGTCGTCGCGGCGGGGTCGTCTGAGAGCCTGCGTCATAATCCCGGCCGGGGTTATGACGCAGGCTCTGAATCGGGCTTGCTGTCCGCGGTCACCATCGGGCGGCCGCCTCGCAGCCCGCTTGAGCCCGGGCAGGCCGCCGGGGGACCAGCGCGGCTCAAGTCCGGCTCCAGCGGCCCGCGGAAGAGTCGCCGGGGATCACACCGACCCGAGCCGACCGAGGTTGCTGGATGACGACTCAGACACTGGTGACGCCGGACACCGACACCGGCACGGTCCACGGACTGCTGGCCGCGGCCGTCGCGGCCCGGCCCGGCGCGCCCGCGGTGCGCGACGCCTCGGGCAGCTGGACCTACGCCGAACTGGACGCCTGGTCGCGCGCGTACGCCGACTGGCTCGACGCGCGCGGGCTGCGCCGCGGGGACCGGATCCTCGTACGTATGGGCAATGTCCGCGCGTTCACCGCGCTGTTCTTCGGTGCGCTGCGGCGGGGCATCGTCTTCGTGCCGGTCAACCCGGCGATGAAACGGTTCCACCTGGCGACCGTGGTGCCCGACTGCGAACCCGCGCTGCTCGTCGCGCACGACGCGCAGGACGCCGCCGTACTCCGCGAGCTGACCGACCGCCCCGTGCACACACCCGAAGAGGCCCACCGGGCCGCCGGGGACCTGTACGCGGCCGGGCAGGCCGGCCACGACGGCACCGGCGGCGGGGCACGGACCGACGACCCCGTCCTGCTGATCTACACCTCGGGCTCCACCTCGGCACCGAAGGCCGTGCTGAGCACCCATGCGCCCGTCGTGTTCGCCACCAGGGCGATCGCGGCCCGCCTGCGCTACCGCGCGGACGACGTCGTCCTGGTGGCCGTGCCGCTCTCCTTCGACTACGGGCTCTACCAGATCCTGCTGTCCGTGTCCGCCGGCGCCGAGGCCGTGCTGACCGAACCCGACCGGCACGTCCGGCTGCTCGGCACCCTGCACGACCACCGCGTCACCGTCGTGCCGCTGGTGCCCTCGCTCGGCGAGATGCTGCTGAAACTGGCCGCCCGCGACCGCAGGGAAGCGCCGCCCGTGCGCCTGTTCACCAACACCGGCGCGGCGCTCACCGCGCCGGTCATCGCCCACCTGCGCGCCGCCTTCCCGCACGCCGCGATCGCCCCGATGTTCGGCACCACCGAGTGCAAGCGGATCACCGTGCTGGAGCCCGACGGCGACCTGGCACGCCCGGGCTCGGTGGGCCGTGCCCTGGACGGCACCGAGGTGCTGATCCTCGACGACGACGGACGGGCGCTGCCGCCCGGCACGGTCGGCGAGATCGCGGTGCGCGGCCCGCACGTCATGTCCGGCTACTGGCGCGCTCCCGAGCAGACCGCGCTGCGCTTCCGGCCCGACCCGGCGACCGGCGGCGTCACCCTGCACACCGGCGACTACGGACATCTCGACGCCGACGGACACCTCTACTTCGAGGGCCGCCGCGACGACCTGTTCAAGCGCAAGGGCGTCCGGATGGGCACCCTGGAGATCGAGACGGCCGCCCTGGACATCCCCGGCGTCTCGGCCGCCGCGGCCCTCGCCCCGGACGGCGGCCACGACCTGACCCTGTACGCCGTGACGGACCTGGCGGCCGACGACGTGCTGGCGCAGCTCACCGAACGGCTGGAGGCCGCCAAGGTCCCCGCGGCCTGCCACCTGCTGCCCGCACTGCCGCTCACCCCGAACGGCAAGACCGACAAGCAGCGCCTGCGCCGCGAACAGGACGCCCGCCCCGCCGGCTGACCCACCCGTACACCCCCGCACACCCCCGCACACAGAAGGAGATCACCATGACCGCCGCAGACGTTCCGTGGGACGCCGGCTTCGAGGAGCTGCTGACCTCGGTGCTGCCGCGCCGGGCCGGCGCCGGCCCGCTCACCGGCGACCTCGACCTCAAGAAGGCCGGCCTGGACTCGATGGCCACCATCGAGCTGCTGGTCCGCCTGGAGGCCGGCTACCGCGTGGAGTTCCCCGAGGACGCCCTCACCGCCGCGACCTTCGCCACCCCGGCGGCGCTCTGGGCGGTCCTGACCGCGCAGCGCACCGCCACCGTCACCGCCTGACCCGTACCCCGACCGCACCCCTGTCTCTCCCGGAGGACCCCCATGAGCCACCTCTTCATCGGTCTCGGCATCACCGTCGTCGCCTGCCTGATCATGAAGTTCGGCGGTGACGCGCTGAAGAAGCGCCGCCGCTGAACGGCCCGTACAGCAGTGAGCCCCCGGCTTCCTTGAGTTCTAGTGGTCGTCGCAACACCCCAGCTCAGGGGACGCGATGGACTTCGAGATCCGGAAGAACCGGGGGCCCGGGGGCGGGCGCCAACTGGCCCGCGAGCGGGCCGCATACTTCCTGCTCATGGAGCAGGGGTACAGCACGCGGGAAGCCGCCCGGATAGTCGGCATCAACCTGCGCACCGGCAAGCGGTGGCGCAACGGCTGGCACTCGCCGCCAGGCGGCCGGAAGGCAGTTCCTCCGATCTACCCGGTGCCGGGACAGGCCCGGCGACGGGATCGGAGGAACTGCCTCCCGCGCCGTCGCAGTATCTCCAGGAGCACGACCGCATCCACATCGCCGACCGTCTCCGCGAGGGGGCCTCGATCCGGCAGATAGCCGTCGAGCTGGGCCGCAGCCCGTCCACCGTCAGCCGCGAAATACGCCGCAACCGGCACACTCTGCACAACGGCGGCTGGTACTACCGACCGAGCATCGCCCACAACAAGGCCAAGGCCCGCCGGTCCCGTCCGAAACCCGGAAAGATCGGCCGGAATCCCGAGCTGCGGGACTTCATCCAGGATCACCTCACGATGCGCTGGAGCCCCGAGCAGATCTGCCAAGTCCTGCGGGCACGTTTCCCCGACCGGCCGGAGATGCACGTGACCCACGAGACCGTTTACCAGGCCCTCTACGTCCAGGGCCGCGGAGAACTCCGCCGGGAACTGACCCGAGCGCTTCGCACCGGCCGGGCCCGCCGGCGCCCGCACCGCCAGGCCCACAAGCGTGCCTCCCGCGCCATCAAGGACATGGTCCTGATCAGCGAACGCCCCGCCGAAGCCGCCGACCGGGCCGTCCCCGGACACTGGGAGGGCGATCTCATCATCGGCAAGGACGGCCGTTCCGCCATCGGCACCCTCGTCGAGCGGTCCACCCGCTACCTGATGCTCGTGCACCTGCCGGTCGGCCACAGCGCCATCGCCACCCGCAACGCGCTCGCCACGACCGTCCAGACCCTTCCACGGCACCTCTGGCGATCCCTGACCTGGGACCAGGGCTCGGAGATGGCCGCCCACCGGGCGTTCACCGTTGCCACCGACATCCCGGTCTACTTCTGCGACCCGGCCAGCCCCTGGCAACGCGGCTCCAACGAGAACACCAACGGCCTGCTGCGGCAGTACTTCCCCAAGGGCACCGACCTGGCCGTTCACACCCCCGGGGACCTGGCGGGCGTCGCCGCCGAGCTGAACAGCCGGCCACGCAAAACGCTCGGCTGGCAAACCCCAGCCGAGCGTCTCGCTAAGCTCCTGGCGACAGCCAGTTGACCTCTGTGTTGCAACGACCCCTGGAATTCGCCTTCCGCCGGGGGCTCTGTCCGTCTGCGCCAAAGGTCAGCCGGCGGCCAAACGCTCCAGGTCCGCCACGACGCGGGCCGGGCTCGGCATCGCCGCCATGTCGCGGCGCAGCTCTCCGGCGCCGCGGAGGTAGCGCGGGTCGTCCAGCACGTCCCGTACGGCTTCGCGGACGCGGGCCGGGTCGTTCTGCGGCGCGGCCTCGGCGAGGACACGCGCCGCACCGGCCTGCTCCAGATGCCCGGCCGAGGCGAACTGGTCGACCAGCTGCGGCAGGACGACCTGCGGCAGCCCGAAGGCACAGGCCGTCATGGTGGTGTTGGCGCCACCGTGGTGCACGACGGCGTGGCAGTCGCGCAGGATGAGGTTGAGCGGTACGGGCTCCACGACCCGTACGTTGCCCGGCACGTCGCCGAAGCCCGCGTGGAACTCCGGAGCCGCGGTGACCACGGCCGCCACGTCCGCCAGCCCCTCGAAGGCCGCGATGATCGAGCGGAACAGGCCGGTCCCGTTGAGCACGAGCGTCTGGCGGCCCAGGCAGACCGCCACCCGGCGCACCCCGTCGGCCGGGGGAACGCGCAGCCACGCGGGCGCGCTGCCGGCGCCGTTGAACGGAACGTACCCGATGGGTGCGCCCGGCGTCGCGCTCGGGTGGCGCAGCGCGGGCGGGCACGGGTCGAGCAGCAGGTCGGGGTCGGGCAGTCCGGCCAGGCCGAGCCGGGTGGCGGCCCCGTGCAGGAAGTGGCGGGCGGACGTGCGGGACGGGCCGCTGAGCGGATCGACGCCCCAGCGGTGCTGGACGGACGGGACGCCGAGGACTCCGGCGACGATCTGCCCGGCCAGCTCCATCTGCTCGGAGACGATCAGGTCGGGCCGCCAGTCGCGGGCGAACTCCAGGTAGGCGCCGAGCAGGTAACGGGCGTGGGTCTCCCACAGCTTGGCGCTGCCCGCCATCTTCTCCGGCGGGGTCGGGCCCATCAGCTCCAGCGGGCGCTTGCCGGGCGGCAGATGGCGCAGCAGGACGTCCAGGCCGTGGAAGCGGTCGCCGATGTCGACGGCGGAGATCCCGGCCGCCCGTGCCGCGTCGGTGACGTCAGGCTGCGCCGCGACCGTCACTTCGTGCCCCGCCCCCTGGAGCGCCCAGGCCAGCGGCACCATCGGGGTGAAGTGGGTCGGAAAGGGGGTGCTCAGCATCAGTACGCGCATGGTCTTCTTCCTGGAGGGGGGTGAGGGGCGGGACGGTGCCGGTGGGCGGGTCTTCCGCGTCCGTGGTGTCGTTGACGTTGACGTCCTTCATCAGCAGGGCCGTCAGCAGCGCTGCCAGCAGCAGTCCGGCCGAGGTCAGCAGCACGGTTGCGGTGGCGTGCGCGAAGGCATCGGTGACCAGGCGGCGGTGGGCCGGGTCGAGACCGGCGAGCCGGGCCGCGGCGGTGTCCGGGTCGCGGACCCCGGACTCACGGGCCGCCGCGGCGAACCGCGTGCTCAGGACGACGCCGAGCACCGTGCCGCCGATGGTGGTGCCCAGCATGGTGGCGAACCGGGACGTGGTGGTGACCACGCCCAACTGGTCCGTGGGCGCCGCCGACTGGGTCATGAACAGCGCGATCTGCGTGACGCCGCCCAGGCCCGCGCCGAGCAGCAGGAGCAGCGCGTCGAGCAGCCACGTGGGGGCGTCGGCCGCGGTGAGCCCGAGGGCGGCGGTGGATGCGGCCGCGGTGGCGGTGGTGGCGACCAGGACGGCCTTGCAGCGGCCGGTACGGGCGACCACCTTGCCCCAGCCCAGGAAGACCAGGACGACGCCGACGGCGAGCGGTATCAGGTGCAGGCCGACCGCGTCGAGGTCCACACCCCGCACGATGTTCAGGTGGTTGACGAGGAACACCGGCAGCGACAGCAGCGCGAAACCGCCGGTGAACTGGAGGATCGCGGCGGGTCTGAACACCCGGTCCTTGAAGAGTGCCGGCGGCATCAGCGGCTCCGCGGCCTTCAGCTGGCGCGCGACGAACGCCCCGGCCATCATCACGCCGCCGTAGAAGTACGGCAGGACCGGCCCGGAGAAGGAGTTCTGCTCGCCGTACGTCTTGACGCCCAGCAGCAGGGCGCAGGTGGCAGCCGCGATGAGCACCGAGCCGGGGACGTCGACGCGCTGCCGGGTGCCCTGGACCGGCAGCCGCAGCGCCCAGGCGATCCCGGCCAGGGCGAGGCCCGCGACCGGCACGTTGAGCAGGAAGATGCCGCGCCAGGACAGCTCCTGGCTGATCGGGCCGCCGATCATCGGGCCCGCGATGATGCCGGCCGCGATGAGGATGCCGCCCGCGTTGGAGCGCCCGGCGCGGGACTTGGGCGGGTAGAGCGTCGCGATGACGATCAGCGTCATGCTCATCAGCCCGCCGCCGCCCAGGCCCTGCACCGCGCGGAAGGCGATCAGCTGGGTGAGGGACCCTGCGGTGGCGCACAGCGCGGACCCGGCGAGGAAGGTGGCGAGCGCGGCCAGGTAGATGCGGCGCGGCCCGAAGCTGTCGCTGAGCCTGCCGTACAGCGGCTGGGTGGCCGTGGCGGCGAGGAGGTAGGCGGTGATCAGCCAGGGGAAGCGCTCGATGCCGTGGGCCGGGTCGAGGTCGCGCACGATCGGCAGCACGGCGGAGGAGACGATCGAGCCGTCCAGCAGGGCCAGGCCCATGGTCCCCATCGCGCACACGACGAAAACCAGCACCTGGATGTCGCTCATGCCGTACGGGTTCGGCTTCTTCTCCTTGGCGGACCCGGCGGGTGCGGACCCCTGCGCGTCCCCGGCGGACTTGACGGGAGCTTGCGTGCTCATGCCTTCACCCCCTTCCGGGCGGCCAGCTGTTCCAGTACGGACACGGTCTCGGCCGCCGACGGCATCGCCGCGATCTCCGCGCGCAGCCGCCCGGCGGCGTCCCGGTACGCGGACCCGGTGAGCAGGGCGGTGAGGGCTTCGGCCACCCGGTCGCCGCTGTTCTGCGCCTCGGCGGTGTCCAGGGTGATCCCGGCACCGGCACCGGCGACCCGGTCGCCCGCGACGAACGCGTCACCGAGCTGCGGGAGCACGAGCTGCGGCACACCGAGGGCGGCCGCCCCCAGCGCGGACCCCGCCCCGCCGTGGTGCACCACGAGGTCGGCGCCGGGAAAGAGCAGGCCCGGCGCGGTACGCGAGGTGTACGTCATGCCCTCGGGCAGGGCGCCCACCTCGTCCCGGTGCCCGGGCGCCGCGGAGACGACCGCCTCCACCTGCCCGGCGGCGGCCAGCGCGTCGACGACCCGGCGGAGCAGCGGCGCGCCGCCGAGGTCGAGGGTGTGCCCGCCGAGCGCCACCGCGACCCGGCGCCCCGGGGGCGCGGTATACGCCCAGGGCGTGCCGTCGCCGGTGTGCGGCTCGGGGCGCACCGGCCGGGCGGGCGGCGCCTGGGTGTCCGTCAGGGCGGGCGGCGCCGGGTCGAGGACCAGGTCGGGAACGGGTACGGTGGCGAGGCCGAGCCGTGCGCACAGCGGGCCGAGCCACATCCGGGTCTGGCCGAGCATGAACGTACTCGTCGGATTCACGCCCCAGCGGTGCCAGACGCTCGGGATGCCGAGCACCGCGCCGACGACCGCGCCCGTGTAGTCCATGTGGTCGGACAGCACCAGGTCGGCGCCCCAATCGCGGGCGGTCTCCAGGTAGTCGGGCAGGACGTACGGGGCGTGGTTGCGCCACATCTGGGCGGCGCCGTCGATCTGCCGGGCAGGGGGACGGCCGGTGACCTCGATGGGCCGCAGCCCCGCAGGGCGGTTGCCCCGGCGCAGGTCGAAGGCGTGGAAGGGGTCGCCGACGGTGACGGTGGCGAGCCCCGCCCCGGCGGCCGGCCCGGTGATGTCGGGCTGCCCGGTGACGAGCACCTCGTGCCCGGCGCCGGCCAGCGCCCGTACCACGGGCAGCAGCGGCAGGAAGTGGGTCTCGACGGGGCTGCTGATGATCAGTACGCGCATCGGAGGTTCTCCAGGTCTCGGACTACGGCGGCGGGACTCGGCATGGCGGCCATGGACCCGGCCAAGGCCCGGGCACCCTTGGTGAAGCGCTCCCCGGCCAGCAGGGCGCCGACGGCCGCGGCCACCTGAGCCGGGTCGTTCTGCGCGCCGGCGGTGCCGAGAGCCAGCCCGGCCCCGGCGGCGGCCAGCAGGTCGCCGCCCTGGAACTGGTCGACGAGCTGCGGCATGACGAGCTGGGGCACCCCCGCACCGGCCACGGTGAGCAGGGTGTTGGCGCCGCCGTGCGAGATGACCGCGTCGCAGGTGTGCAGGAAGCCGCGCAGTGGCGTCGGCGGGACGAGGGTGACGTTGGCCGGGACGGTGCCGAGGTCGTCGAGGAACTCCTCCTGCACGGTCATGACGGCCTCGGCCTCCGGCAGCGCGCCGAACGCCTCGATGATGCCGCGGAACATCGGCAGGCCGCCGAGTGCGATGGTCTGGCGCCCCATCGAGACGCAGACCCGGGGCCGGTCGCCCCGTCGGCGCAGCCAACCGGGCACCGGGCCCGTCCCGTTGAAGGGCACGTGGCGGATCGGGGTGCCGGCCGGTGCGCCCGGCACCAGGAGTTCGGGCGGCGCCGGGTCGAGCAGCACGTCGGGCGAGGGCAGGCCGCCCTCGATGCCGAGCCGTTCGGCGGCGCCGCGCAGCAGGTCCTCCGCGGTGGCCCGCATCAGGTGGCTCATCGGGTCCACGCCCCAGCGGTGCGAGACCACGGGGATCTTCAGGGCGCCGCCGACCAGGCACGCGGCCCAGTCGAAGATCTCCGAGACCACCAGGTCGGGCCGGAACTGCCGGGCCACCTCCAGGTAGCGCGGCGCCAGATAGCGGGAGTGCAGCACCCACACCCGCGAGCCGATCAGGGTCATCTCGGGAGTGAGCGGGCCGACGACCTCGATGGGCCGCTTGCCGGGCGGCAGTGGCGGGGTCAGCAGGTCCTTGCCGTGGAACTCGCGGCCCACCGTGACGGTGTTCAGGCCCGCCGAGCGGGCCGCCGGGACGATGTCGGGCTGGCCGGCGACCAGCACCTCGTGCCCGGCGCCGCGCAGCGCCCAGGCCAGCGGCACCATGCAGGTGAAGTGGGTGGATTCGGGACTGCTCAGGATCAGTACGCGCATGCGGTGTCCTCGGACGGGATGGGTACGGTCGGGCTCTGGGCGTGCGCGGCGGGGCCCCGGCGGACGGCAGCGGCGTAGGCGCGCACGAGCCGCCCGGCGGTGGCGGCGGGCAGCCGGTCGGTACGCACGGAAGCGGTGACGACGAAGCCCTCCGGCACGGCCCGTACGTCCAGCTCCAGTTCGGTGAACATCGACGGACTGCCGATCCGCGACACCTCGCAGACACAGCCGGGGAGGTCGAGCCGGGGATCGGGGTCGTCCTGCATCAGGAAGCTGGGCATCGGGCGCAGCGCCTCGCCGCCGCCGGTCAGCACCAGGGTGCGGGCCAGCCGGGCGCCGCC
This sequence comes from Streptomyces sp. NPDC059788, assembly GCF_042732265.1. Taxonomy (NCBI): domain Bacteria; kingdom Bacillati; phylum Actinomycetota; class Actinomycetes; order Kitasatosporales; family Streptomycetaceae; genus Streptomyces; species Streptomyces sp. NPDC059788. Next base: position 20,979 of record NZ_JBHWHY010000035.1, read on the forward strand.
GGTCTCCTGCGCGGCGAGCGCGGCGTCCACGTTCGCCACCGCCTGCTCCAGCAGGCCGCGGCCCGTGTCCTGGTGCGGCGGCCAGAAGCGCAGGTACAGCAGGTCCACGCGGCAGCTGACGGCGGTGGCCAGTACGCCGCTGCCCCGGCGGGCCACCGGCACCTTCACCGCGATGTCCTCCTGGCCGCTCAGCTCCCGCAGAACGTGCCCGAACAGCGCGGCGAGCACGGCGAACCGGGTGGTGCCGAGCGTGCGGGCGTAGGCGTCCCAGCGGGCGACGTCCGCGGCGGACACGACGGCCGAACGGGAATGGCCGGGACCGGCGTTGCGGTCGGTGTCGGTACGGCCCGGCAGCTCCAGGGGTTCCTGGAGTTCCAGGTGCTCCTGCCAGTACTCCTGCTGGGCCGCCAGGTCCACCCGCGCGAGCACCCGGCGGTGGTCGGCGCAGACCTCGGCGAGGGTCGCGGCGGGCGCCGGGAAGGCGGGAGCGCGGCCCGCGAGCCGCGCGGCGTAGGCCAGGCCGAGATCGGCGGCGAGCACCGTCTCGGACGCGCCGTCGAAAGCGACGTGGTGCACGACCAGGCCGAACAGGGTGCGTCCGGTGGCGGCGTCGCGCACCGCGGCGCACCGCCACACCCGCGCGTCGTGCACCGCCAGCGGCCGCAGGGCCGCCGCGAGCCAGGCGGCGACGGCGGCCGCCCCGTCCGGCGCGTCGGGCAGGCGGACCATCTCGGCGTCCGACGGGGCGTCCGGCACCACGGCGTAACCGGTCTCGTTGTCCCGGATCAAGTACCGCGCGTGCAGCGCCTGGTGGCGCCGGTGCACGTCACCGACGGCCCGTTCCAGCGCGCCGGGGTCGAGGGGCCCGTCGATCCACCAGGCCACCCGGCACAGCCCGCCGAGCCCTTCGGTGTCGTGGGCGCCCGCGAACAGGAATCCGGCCTGCTCGGGCGGCAGCGGCAGCTCGCCGGGTCCGAGGCCCGCGACGGGCCCGGTGCCGTCCGTGGCGGCCGGCGCGGTGGCGTCCAGCCATGCGGCGAGTCCGCGGACCGTCGGCGTACGGAAGACCTGGGAGGGCTGGACGGCGGCGCCCAGCGCGGAGTCGAGGTGCTGGCACAGCCGCGCGGCGTCCAGCGAACTGCCGCCCACTTCGAAGAAGGACACGTCGGCGGTGACCCGGCAGCCGTCCAGGACGGTACGGAACGCCTCGGCGACCACGGCCGCCGTGCCGTCGAAGTCCTCGTCCGGTTCCGTGGCGCGGTCCTGCTCGGCGCGGACGAGGGCGGCGAGCGCCTGGCGGTCGATCTTTCCGTTGGGCAACTGCGGGAAGGAGTCGAGGCGGTGGACGCGGCGCGGCACCAGGTACTCCGGGAGGCGCCCGGCGAGCCGGGCGCGCAGTGCGTCCGGGTCCGGACCCGCCGCGTCGCCGCGCGAGTAGAAGAGCGCGAGCCCCTGGTACGAGCCGTCGGGCCGGGGCACCGGCACCACCGCGGCACCGGTGACCGAGGGCACCCGTTCGGCCGTGCGCTCCACCTCGGCGGGCTCGATCCGGTGGCCGCGGACCTTGATCTGCCGGTCGGCCCGCCCGGAGTAGTGGTACACACCCGCGGCGGACCGGTGCCCCAGGTCGCCGGTGCGGTACAGACGCCGGCGCACACCGTCCACCTCGGCCGTCACGAACGCGGCGTCGGTCGGCGCGGGGTGGCCGAGGTAGCCCCGAGCCAGCCCGGGGCCGCCCAGGCACAGTTCGCCCGTCTCGCCGGGTGCGCACCGCCGCGTGCCGTCCAGGACCAGTACGTCGGTGTGCGGCAGGGCGGTGCCCAGGGGGATGCCCGCCGGGTCGTCGCAGTCCCCGGGCCGTACGGTGTGGGCGGTGACCAGCGCGCCGCACTCGACGGGCCCGTACACGTTGATCAGTTGAGTGCCCGGGTGAGCGGCGAGGAAGGCACGCATCCGCGGGGGCGCGGCCCGTTCGCCGCCGATGGCCACCCACGCCATCCCGGCGAAGGCACCGACGTCGGTGGTGACCAGCATGTTGAACAACTGGGTCGTCAGGAAGGCCGCGTTGACGCCTTCCTCGACGATCAGCGTGCGCAGGGTGCGCGGCACCAGCACCGGCTCGTCCAGCAGGACGGTCGTCCCGCCGGTCAGCAGCATGCTCCAGCAGTCCAGCGTGAAACCGTCCCAGGTGGGCGGCGCGGTCTGCGGCATCACCGTGCCGGGGCCGAGCCGGGCGAAGGCGGCGGTGTCGAAGAGGCGGACCGCGTTCTCGTGGGCGGCGACCACCCCCTTGGGTGCTCCGGTGGACCCCGAGGTGAAGAAGACCGAGCAGGCGTCGGCGCCGGTCACCTCGACCGGCGCCGGGCGCGCCCCGCGCGCGGCGGTGACGGCCAGGCTCTCGGCGGGCGGACACCACCTCGGCACCGGCCGGTCACCGCCGGCGGTGGTCACCAGCAGCCGGGCGCCCAGCCGCCCGATCTGCTCCGCGACCCGGTCGGCGGGCCAGCGCGGGTCCACGTACGAGTACGCGGCCCCGCACTTGAACAGCGCCAGCAGCACCACGATCAAAGGCGCCCCGCGCTCCATGAGCACCGGCACCAGATCGCCGTGGCGTACCCCGCGCGCTTGGAGGAGGGCCGCGTACCCGTCGGAAGCGGCGTCCAGCTCGCGGTAGCTGGTGGTGATCCCGCGGTGGGACAGGGCGGTCGCACCGGGGAAGCGGCGGGCCGCGTCCTGGAAGAGGCCGTGCATCGTGCTGCCCCGGGTGAACCGTGCCGCGTCCGCCGCGGGTTCGAGGAGTGCGGTCATCGTCGGTCTGCCTTCCGTGGTGTGGGGACGTCCGTGTGACCGGCCCGTACGCACTCCTCCAGGAAGTCCACGAGCCGGCCGGGGGCGGGCATGGCGGCGATCTCGTCCCGCAGCGACCGGGACCGCTCCCGGTAGGAGGGGCGGGTCAGCAGGTCGCGGACGGCGACGCCGACCGCGTCCCCGGTGGCGCCGGCGGGCAGCGCGCTGCCCGCGCCGGACTCCCTGACCAGGTGCGCCCAGTGCTCCTGGAAGGCGTTGCGGGGGAGCAGCAGCTGCGGCAGGCCGCGGGTGACGGCGATCAGGCCGCTGCCGACGCCGCCGTGGTGCACCAGCGCGTCACAGTGCGCCAGCAGCACGTCCAGCGGGAAGGACTCCACCATGCGGACGCCGTCCGGCAGCGGGCCCGTGGTGCGGGCCTGCTCGGCGGTGACCGCGAGGACCACCTCGGCGCCCTGCTCCCGCAGGGCGGCGACCACCTGGTCGCGGACCTCGTCGAGTGCGGTGGTGGTCACGCCGCCGGTCACACAGACCAGCGGCCGCCCGCCGGGTCGTTCCTCGCGCAACCGGCGCGGCACTTCGGCGGGCCCCGCGTACGGTACGTACCGCATGTCGGCGCGGCGCACCCCGTGCGGCGGGCGCAGGCCCGGCGGGCACGGGTCGATCCAGACCGAGGGGCCGACCAGCGGCGCGACGCCGAACCGCTCGAAGAGCCGGGCGTACGAGGGGCGCAGCTCGCTCTCCCGCTCGCAGTGCACCCCCAGCGACACACCCCAGGTGTGGCCCACGGCGGGCACCTTGAGGACGGCGGCGGCCACCTGCCCGGCGGCGGCCGCGGTGTCGTGCACCACGATGTCGGGGCGCCAGAAGCGGGCGAAGGCGACCAGGTCGTCGGTGAGGGTGTCGGCGACCGCGATCATCTTCTCGACCAGCGCCTCGGCCAGGTCGGTGTCGAGGGCCGCCATGGACGCGCCGGTGGCCTTCAGCCGCCCGGGCCCCAGGTCCAGCCGGCGGGCCGCCGCGGCGCCCGCCACGGCCTCGTCGCCGACCGGAACGGCCACCAGCCCGGCCCGGGTGACCGGTGCGGCGCACTGTGGCCGCACCGCCACCCGTACGTCGTGGCCCGCGAGCCGGCAGGCCCAGGCGAGCGGAATGATCCAGGGGACATGGGCCGGACCGTGGCCCACGAACAACACGCGCATGGAAGGTGCCTCACTCTTTCGCGTACGGCCGGTGGCAGCAAAAGGGTGCGGCCGGCCGCTCGAATGCGGCTCGCATCCGCCACGAACGCGAAGGTGCCCGTGGGGACACGTCCCCACGGGCACCGGTGGAACAGGTCAGGCGCGGCGGCCGCCCCTGCGGTAGGCGAACGCGGCGAACGCCGCGAGCAGCGCCGTCCACAGGGCGAGCACACCCAGCCCCGCGGCGCTCGGCGCGGTGTGGTCGGCCGCGTGCCAGGACAGCTCGGCGTAGCGGTAGACCGGCGTCTGCTTCGAAATCGGCTGGAGCCACTCGGGCAGCGTGTCGGTGGGCATCATCAGCCCGCCGAGCAGCGTCAGCGACAGATAGCAGACGGTGCCGGCGATCTGCGCGAGCTGGGCCTTGAACAGGTAGCCGATGCCGATGCCGAGCATGGCCAGCGGCGCGATGCCGACCCACAGCAGCAGGAAGATCTCCAGCCAGGTGCCGGGCCCGAGGTCGACGCCCCGGTAGAACTTGCCGATCAGGCCGATGACCACGATCGGCAGGATGCCCAGGCAGGTGGCGACCGCGCCGCGCGCCACCACGACCTGCACGGGGGAGAGCGGGGTCAGCCGCAGCTGCCGCAGCCAGCCCAGTGCCCGGTCCTCGGCGATGCCCGTGCCGTTGGTGATGACCACACCCAGCGCGCCGAAAGCCGCCGCGCCGACCATGGCCCGTACCAGCGACTCCTGGTCGGGTCCGCCGCCCGCGAGGGTGACGTAGAGGCCGACCGGCATGATGAGGCTCATCATCAGGTAGCCGCCGTTGCGGATCAGCCGCAGGACTTCCAGACGGATGTATCCGAGCATCAGTGGGTCCGTCCTTCCGGAGCGGGCTCGTGGCGCGACCGGTGGGTCAGCGCGATGAAGGCTTCCTCCAGGCCGACGCCGGAGACTTCGAGGTCGGTGAAGGCATCGGCGCGCGACAGCGCGTGCACGGTGCTGTCGGAGTCGTTGCTGCGCAGGTGGACGCGGCCGCCGTGGAACTCCACGGAGCTGACGCCCGGCAGCAGCGCGAAGTCGTCGCGGTGCCCGCCACGTGGCACGAAGCTGACCGTACGACCCTCGATCATGGATTTGATCTGCGCCGGGGTGCCGTCGGCCACCACCTGCCCGGCCGCGATCACCACGACGCGGTCGGCGCTCTCGTCGGCCTCCTCCAGATAGTGGGTGGAGAACAGGACGGTGTTGCCGCGCTCGGCGTAGCGCTGCATCGCCGCCCACAGCTCGCGCCGCGACTCCACGTCCAGCGCGGCGGTCGGCTCGTCCAGCACCACCAGGTCGGGGTCGCCGGCCAGCGCGAGGGCGAACCGCACCCGCTGGGCCTGGCCGCCGGAGAGCCGGTCCACCTTGCGGTCGGCGATCTTGGTGAGCTGGGCCAGCTCCAGGATCTCCGCCAGCGGCAGCGGCTTGCGGTAGGTCTGGCGTACGAAGCCGACCAGTTCCCGCACCGAGACCCGGGGAATCATCTTCCCCTCCTGGAGCATGGCGCCCAGATGGCCCGCGCGCATGGCCAGTTCGGGTCTCTTGCCGAAGACCTCGATGGTGCCCTGCTCCGGCGGAAAGAGCCCGAGCAGCATGTTGATCGTGGTGGACTTGCCCGCGCCGTTGGGGCCGAGGAGGGCGACCGTCTCGCCGCGCCGGATCGTCAGGTCGATGCCGTCGACGGCACGGACGGAGCCGTACTCCTTGACGACGCCCTTGAAGACGACCGCCGGCGGGCCGTGGTGTTCTGCCATGGGGGATGGCACCTGCTCCCTTTCCTGGGTGAGTGGGGTCATGTCAGATCAGCCCTTCGACGGTGCGGACCAGTTCGGCGGGGCCCGGCAGGGCCGCGATCTCCGCGCCGACCCCGTGCGCGGCGGTGCGGTACCGCTCGTCGGCGACCAGGCCCGCGAGGGCTTCGTGCACGAGCCGGGCAGCGTGCTGCTCGGGCTCGGAGGCGAGCGTGCGGCCCGCCCCGGACTCCGCCACCAGCCGCCCGGTGGTCTGCAGGAACGGCTTGTCGCCCGGCAGGACGAGCTGCGGCACGCCGGACGCGAACGACGTCATGCTGGTACCGCTGCCACCGTGGTGGACGGCGACGGCCGTGTGCCGCATCACCGGCCCGATCGGGAAGCGGTCGACGACCTTGACCGAGGACGGGATGCCGGACAGCGCCGGGTGGTACTCCGCGTCGATCGGGAAGAGCACGTCGAGGCCCTGCGCGGCGCAGGCGTCCAGCACATGCCGGAAACCCAGCGGCAGCTCACCGGTCTCCGCGAGTACCCGGCCGTGCCACATGCCCAGGCACAGCAGCACCCGCGGCCGCTCCGGCCGCCGGACCGCCCAGTCGGGCAGTTCGGCGGTGCCGCAGTAGGGGACGTAACGCGTCAACAGCCCCGGGACGTTGTCGCCGCCGGGCAGCAGCGAGGCGGGACTCGGGTCGATCACCAGCGCCGGATCGGGGAAATCCGCGGCGCCGTGGGACACGCTCAGGTCGTGCAGCTGCTCCTTGGCGCGGCGCAGCAGCGGGCTGGTGAAGTCGTCCGGGCCCCAGCGGTGGACGACGCCGGGCACACCGAGCGCACCGGCCACGACCAGGCCGCCGAACTCCACCGGGTCGGTGACGACGAGATCGGGCTCCCAGTCCCGGCCGAGCCGGACGAAGTCGTCGAGATAGCCGCCGAGCCGGGTGCGCCAGCGCTCGCCGACCGCGTCCCACTCGCTGTCCGCGCGGCGGTCCATCGCCGCCCGGTCCGGCATCCGCACCGCGCCCGGCCGGGTCAGCCGCTGCCGGATCGTGTCACCCGCGCCCACCAGGCGCGTGTCCAGCCCCGCGGCGGCGGCGAACCGCACCAGTGCGGCGTCGCCGGCCACCAGCACCTGGTGCCCGGCGGCGCGCAGGGCCCAGGTCAGCGGCACCATCGGCACGAGGTGGCTGGGGACCAGGGCCGTCAGCAGGACGCGCATGTCTCCTCCTGGGCCGCCGCGGCGGCGAGGTGTTCGAGGTCGGCGACCAGCTGCTCCACGGGCGGGCAGGCGAGGATCTCCCGCCGCACCACCGCCGCGCGCCGCCGGTACGAAGGGTCGGTGAGCAGCGCGCCGAGGGCGTCGGCGACGGTCTCGGCGGTGGCGCCGTGGCTCGGCAGGCTGATCGCCGAGCCGATCGCGGCACAGCGTCCGGCGGCGTGCGGCTGGTCGTCGTACATGGGGGTGACGAGCATCGGGGTGCCGCTGCGCAGGCCCTCGCGGATGCTGCTGTGACCGCCGTGGGTGACGAACACGTCGGCGGCCTCCAGCAGTACGTCCTGCGGAACCCACTCGGTGACCAGCCGCACATGCTCCGGCACCGGCCCGAAGTCCGCCGGGTCGCGGCCCACGCCGATCGAGACGACGGCGGAGCAGTCGGTGGCGGACAGCGCCTCGATCACGGCGTGCAGGAGGTCGTCCGAGCGCCATGGCATCGACGGCGCCATGGTGCCGATCGACGCGTACACCAGCGGCTTGTCCTCGGGCAGGGCGGCGAGCCAGGGCAGGGTCACATCGTCGCTGCGAAACGGGGTGGTCTGGCGGTAGTGGCGCAGGGTGCGCGGGGCCAGGTCGTCGCCGGTGCAGCGCGGCGGCAGCCAGCTGACCAGCAGGTGCTTGTAGGCGGTGTGGTCGTCCGGGTCGGCGGGGAGGCCGAGTTCGGCGCGCAGGGTGTTGAGCCGCTCGTGCACCACGGCGGGCGGCAGCAGATGGGTGGAGCCGCCGGCCACCGCGACGTGCGGGATGCCGAGGGCCTCGGCGGCCAGGTAGCCGCCCATCTCCTCCCCCTCGCGCACGATCAGATCGGGCTTCCAGTCCGCGGCGATCTCCAGGATGTCGCGGGCGGCCAGCAGCGCGGGCGGCCCGAGCACACAGTCGACCAGGCCGTCCTCGTACGCCTCCTGGTCGTCCTGGAAAAGCGGCAGCGCGATCGCCTCGACGCAGAACGGGTCGGTTGCCCAGTCGCATCCGGCGGGGAAGAACCGGAGGCCGTACTGCGCGCACTCCTCGCGCATGGACGCGTCGTCGGCGACGGCAACGGTGTGCCCGGCCCGTACGGCGGCCTGGGCTAGGGGGATCAGCAGCCGCAGATGCGATTTGCCCGCATGGGCGGTGAACAGGATGCGCACGACGGGTCTCCGAATGGGGTGGGGACGGCGAGCCGCCCGTTCGGTCAGGCCCGAGCGTGACCGCCCGCGCTTGAGTCCCCCTGGAGCCGCACTGGGCCGCGCGCTCCCCTGCCGGATTCGAGCACGGTTCGAGAGCCGGCCGTGAGGGTGGGCGCATGCCGTATGCCCGAAGTACCGCCGAACCCGGCGAGTAGGGGAGCAATTGGATGCGTTGGGACGAGATCTATGTCGCCGGTCTGGGCACCTGGCTGCCCGAACCCGTACCGGTGCGCGAAGCCGTCGAGGCGGGTGAGTGCGGGCCGGAGTGGATCGACGACTTCGGTTACGAGGCTGTCCGTATCGCCCGCGAGAGGCCGGGGGAGCCGTGGACGGCGCCGCCGGACATGGCGGTCGCCGCAGCCCGCCGGGCCCACGAGCGGTCCGGCCTCGACCGGTCCGCCTACTCCCTGCTGCTGCACGGCAGCACGTGGTTCCAGGGCCTGGACATCTGGCCGGCCGCCTCGTACATCGCGGGCAGGACCGTCGGCAGGACGGTGCCCGCACTCGACGTGCAGCAGCGCTGCAACATCGGCATCAGCGCCCTGGACCTGGCCGCCTGCCATCTGAAGGCCGGATACGGCACGGGCGGCGCAGTCATGGTCACCACCGCCGACCGGTTCGGCGGGCCCGGCGCCGACCGCTGGCGCCTGCGCCACGGCAACGCGTACGCCGACGGCGGCACCGCCGTGGTCCTCTCGGCCACGGACGGCTTCGCCCGCCTGCTGGCCACCGCCACCGTCGCCGACAACGGCCTGGAGCCGATGGCCCGCGGCGACGAGCCGTTCGGCCCCGTCTCGCGCGCCGCCGACCGGCAGATCGACCTGACCGCGCGCGGCGACGCCCACAAGGCGGTGAGCGACGAGACCCGCACCAACATCCGCTTCGGCAAGGCGATGAACGAGGCCAAGCAGGCCGTGCTCGACGACGCGGGCCTGTCCATGGACGACATCGCGTCCGTCGTCATCCCCGCCACCGGACGGATCGACGGCCCCTTCCAGATCCACCACCTGCTCGGCGTCGACGCGTCCGAGACCACCTGGGAGTTCGCCCGCCGCAGTGGCCACGTCGGCGCCGGCGACTGGGCCGCCGGCCTGGAGAACCTGCTGCTCACCGGCGCCCTCGGGCCCGGCGACCACGTGATGCTCTTCGGCGGCGGCGCCGGCTACACCCTGACCGCCGCCGTCCTGGAGATCTCCCGGATCCCCGGCTGGGCCACCGGGCCCGCCGCGGCCTGAACCCGTCCACCGCAAGGAGTTGGCACAGCCCATGGAGATCGTCGGCAGGGGGTTCCTGGCCGGGCACCTGGCGGGCATCAGCGACCACCACCCCGATGTGGTGGCGCTCGCCGCCGGTGTGTCGGCCGCCGGAGACATCCCGCCCGAGCAGTACACCCGGGAGTCCGCGCGCCTGTACGAGGTGCTGCGGTACTGCGAGAAGCACCACAGGCGCCTGGTGTTCTTCTCGACGGCGTCCGCCGGCATGTACTCGGTGCCCGGCGCCTCGCCGGGCCGCGAGGACGGCCCGGTCTACCCGGCCACCCCGTACGGACGGCACAAGCTCGCCCTGGAGGCGGTGGTCAAGTCCTCCGACGTGGAGTACCTGATCCTGCGCCTCTCGCACGTCGTCGGGCGCCACCAGCCCGCCCACCAGCTGCTGCCCGCCCTGGTGCGGCAGCTGGTCGCGGGCCGGCTGCGGGTGTACCGGGGCGCGCAGCGCGACCTCATCGACGTCGAGGACGTCGTCAAGATCGTGCACACGCTGCTCGTCGACGGCCGCACCCGCGACGTCGTCAACGTCGCCTCCGGACACGCCCCGCACATCGAGGACATCGTCGCCCACATGGAGAACCTGCTCGGCACCCGTGCCGAGAAGACCTACGTGGCGGCGTCCGGCGCCCAGCCCGTCTCCATCGACAAGCTCTGCCGGCTCGTCCCGCCGGTGTACGGGCTCGGCTTCGGCCCGGACTACCACCGCGGCGTCCTCGACAAATACGTACCCGCCTACGCGGCCGGGGCCGGGCAGCGGCTCCTGTCCCGCTGACCGGCCCCACCCGTTCCCCATCCCACCGATACCCCCTGTCCCACCGATACCCCCTGCCCCACCGATACCCCCTGCCCCACCGATACCCCCTGCCCCACCGATACCCCCTGTCCCATCAATGAGAGGCACCGTCATGACCGAGACCACCCCGGCCGCCGACGCCCCCGTCGTCGCCGTCGCCCACTTCGTCCTCAAGGACAAGCACAAGGCCAAGGGCACCGAGTTCGAGAAGGCGTACGCCAAGTACCGCAAGACCGTCGCCACCAAGGACGGGCTGCTGCGCACCGCCCTGCTGCGCGGCATCGGCGCGCCCGACACGTTCGTCATCCTGACCTGGTGGCGGGACGCCGACGCGCACCGCACGGTGGTCGGCGACTGGCAGTTCTTCACCGCGGTCAGCAGCCGCTTCGTCTACCTGGCCGCGATCACCAGCGTGCACGGCCGGGTGCTCGCCGGACAGGCCGCGGCGGACGGCCTCGGCGGCGGCGCGGCGCCGGGGCCGGAGGCGGCGGTCGCGCTGACCACCTTCACGCTCAAGGACGGAGCCGACCGGCAGGCGTTCGAGAGCTCCTTCCTCGGCCACCTCTCCTTCGTGAAGGGCCACGACGGCTTCCTGGACCACCAGCTGGTGCACTCGGACCGCGAGGCCGGCGCGTACGTCAACATCGGCTGGTGGAGCGGGGCCGAGGCGTACCGTCCGGTGCTCGGCAGCCCGGAGATGGCGGCCGACGCCCAGGCCATGGCGGCCCACGCCGACGTCCGGGGCGGCCTGTTCGGCGTCGTGGTGGACTCGGCGCGTGCCGAGGCCGTCGCGGTCTGACCACAGATGAAGGCGGGCCGGGTCGAAGGACCCGGCCCGCCTTCCGGGTGTCCGCGGTCAGCCGGTGAACAGGTGCTCCGCCACCTGGACGGAGGGGTTGCCGAACGCGACGGTCCGCAGGATCTTGCGGTAGACGGGCGTGTGCTTCACCACGGCCGCCAGCCGCGGCCGGATGCGGTCGACGAGCCCGCCGGACCCCAGCATCGTCCTGCTCTGCATCTCCTGGAGCCGCATCACGGCCGCGATGTCCGGCGCCCGCCGCTCCTCGAACCGGGACAGGAACGCCGCGCTCGTCCTGCCCTGCGCCACGGCCTCCACCAGCAGCGGGTGCAGCACGACCGCGTCCTGTACGGCGAGGTTGATGCCCTGCGCGCCGATCGGGCTGTGGGTGTGCGCGGCGTCGCCCATCAGCACCAGCCCGTCGGCCGCCCAGCGCTCGGCGCGCCCGGAGAAGACGTCCAGCAGGGTCAGGTCGCGCAGTGCGGTGATCTGCTCACCGATCAGGCCGGCGTACTCCGGTACCGCGCGCGCCAGTCGGTCCTTGACGTGGTCCAGGCCGTGCCGGACGACGTCCCGGTAGCCCTGGTGCGGCAGCGTCCAGCCGACCTGCACCCGGTCCGGCCAGGACCCGTACACCAGCACCGGGCTGCCGCCCTCGCTCCGCAGCACCCGCACGTCCCGCGACCGCGGCGGCCCGGCGTCCGCCGGCGGCGTCAGCTTGAACCACAGGACGTCCTGGTCGAACGCCTCGGTGCGTCCTGCTCCGATGCCCGCCAGCCGGCGGACCTTGGAGAACCGGCCGTCGGCGCCCACGACGACGCGCGCGGGCACGGTCAGGTCGTCCGCCGTGACACCGGTGACCTGGCCCCGCCCGTCGCGCAGCAGACCGTTGACGCGGTGGCCCTCGAAGTACCGGAAGCCCTCGAACGCGTCGCACCGCAGGCGCAGCGCGGCCAGCAGATGGGGCTGCGGCAGGGACAGCAGGTGGTCGTACGGTGCGGGCAGGGCCCGGTAGTCGACGTCCAGCAGTACCCGGTCCCGCTCCAGCAGCCGGAACCTGGAGTGCTCGTGGCCGCCCGCCGCCCGCGCCCCGGCGAGCACCCCGAGCCGGTCGAGGACGGCCATCGCGCCCGGCTGCAGGATCTCACCGCGGAAGTCCCGGTCCTGCGACCGGGACTTCTCCACGACGGTCACCCGCAGGCCGGACCTGAGCAGCAGAAGGGCCAGCGTCAGGCCACCGGGACCGGCGCCGACCACGCACACGTCGGCCCGCTCCTGCGACGCGGTCACCGCTGCCCGGCCAGTGCCAGCGCGGCGCGTACCCCGGCGCCGGCCAGTGCGCGCACCCGGTCGCGGTGGTCCCCGGCGACCGCGAGCACGTCCGCCGTGACCCGGGTTCCGCCCGGTTCCTCGGCCAGCCGCCAGCGGAGCCGGTAGAGCTGCGCGGGCTCCGGCGGTGTCAGGAACTTCTGTACGAGGGTGTGCTCCTCGTGCGCGATCTGCACGGTCGGCGTGCCTTCCACGGTGCCGAACCAGGCACTGTCCGTGCCGTCGCGCCGCGGCAGCGCGTCCAGCAGCCGCGCGCGGACCGCGGCGGCCGGGCCGGGGAGCAGCACGCTGTCCTGGGCCCGTACGACATCGTCCGTCAGCGTTTCGGGGTGCTCCGTCCGGTCTTTGAGGGTGCGCATCTGGAGCGCTCCGTGCCGGTCCAGTTCCCCGGCGGTCTCGGCCGGGTCGGCGTCGGTGGTGAACCAGTGCCCGGACACCACCCGGCAGCCGCCGTCAGGGCGGGGCAGGAAGTCCCAGGTGCCGCCCAGCTGCCGGATCGGCCCCACCGATCCCTGCTGCTCGAACTCCATGCGCAGCGCCACCGGGTCCACGGTGCGCCGTGACGTCCACACGCGCAGCCCGCCCTCGGGCCCCGGCCGCACCGCCCAGAACTTCACCTCGTCGTGCGGGCCCTGCCGGGACAGCACTTCGGTGTGGGCGATCCAGGGGTAGAGCACCGGCCAGCCGCCGACGTCGGTCAGGGCCCGGTGGACGGCGGCGGCCGGGGCGTCGATCCCGACCTCGGCACGGGTGCGGTGGACGGGGGAAGAAGCAACGGTTGTGCTCACAGCGGTACCTCTCAGGTGGTGGCGGTACGGGCGGGCGTCCTGGCCCGGAGCATCCGGCTCAGGGTCAGCTCGGGGTCGCGGACCACGACGGGGCCCAGCGCGTCGTCGATGCGGCGCAGCAGCCCGGGGTCGAGCACGGCGTCGGCCGCCGCGAGGTTGCGGGCGATCTGGCCGGGCGACGAGGCGCCGATGACGGCGCCGGTGACCCGGGTGCCTCGCAGCACCCAGGCGAGGGCGAGCTGGGCCGGTGTCAGCCCGGCCTCGCCGGCGAGCGCCGCCACCCGGGCGACGGCCTCCAGGACGTCGTCCGCCAGGAACCGCCAGCGCCCGATGGACACGTCACCGCCCTTGGCGGCGACGGCCCGGGACCCGGCGGGCGGCCGCTGCCCCGGGCGGTACTTCCCGGTCAGCACGCCACCCGCCAGCGGGGACCAGACGAGCTGCCCGATGCCGAGCCGCTCGCAGGCCGGGGCCACCTCGGCCTCGACGACCCGCCACAGCATCGAGTACTGCGGCTGGTTGGAGACCAGCGGCACGCCCAGGTCGCGGGCGAGCGCGGCGGCGCGTTCGAGCTCGTCGGCTGCCCACTCCGAGACGCCGACGTAGCGGACCTTGCCCGCGGCGACCGCGTCGGCGAAGGCCCGCATGGTGTCCTCCAGCGGGGTGCTGTCGTCGTAGAGGTGGGCCTGGTAGAGGTCGATGTGCCCGGTGCCGAGGCGCCGCAGCGACCGGTCCAGGCTGCCGGCGATCCGCGCCGGCGACAGCGCGCCCGGGCCGCTGCCCGGGCCGCCCCTGCCGACCTTGGTGCAGACCACGACGGAGTCCCGGTCGACCCCGGCCAGGGCCGCGCCGAGCAGTTCCTCGGCGCGGCCGTCCGCGTAGGCGTCGGCGGTGTCGAACGTGGTGATGCCCGCGTCGAGGGCGGCCCGTACGCAGGCGGTGGCGGCCCGGTCGTCCAGCTGGTTGCCCGCGGTCAGCGAGTTCCCGAACGCGATCCGGCTCACCAGCGGCCCGTTGGTGCCGAGACGGCGGTACTCCATGGGACAGTCCTTCCCGGCGCCGTCAGGCGCCGGCCGGCGCGAGGGGCACACCGTCGCCCGCGACGTGCGTGGCGGGCACGGCCCGCACCTCGGCGAGCGCGGTGACGGCGGCGTACTCGGGCAGGGAGCGTGCCGCCTCCCGGTCGGCGGTGCCGCGCCAGCGGGTGGCGGCGGTGTAGCCACCGGGCCGGGCGAACAGCGACCTCGCCAGCTCGGCGCCGACGAAGCCCTCGGCAGCCGCTGCCGCCTCGGCGTACGCGCGGTAGGCGGCCTCGAACGCGGCGGTGTCACCGGTGACCGTGACGTACTCGACGAGCAGCGCGTCCCCGGGCCCGGCCGCGGCGCCGGTCCGGCGCAGGAGTTCCGCCGACGGGTCGGCGTCGACGTCCACGATGCGGTGGAACTCGGCGGCGTGCTCCTGGAAGACCGGGTGGGCCAGTACCTGCTGGAAGTCCTCGGCCGACGACCAGCGGCCGAGGTTGACGTACACCTCGGGCCGGTCCGCCGAGCGGACCGCCTGGTGGGTGACGAACCCGGGCCGGGCGCGCATCCACTCCACGTGGGAGAGGAAGCGGCGCTCGAACTCCTCGGCACCGGCCGGGTCCTTGAGCGTGAAGGTGTTGACGACGGTGAAGGTCATGGATCCTCTTTCGGTATGCGGGGCGCCGCCCGTCAAGCGGGCTGACGCTCCGTCAGTTGTGGTGCCAGCAGGCGACGCTGGATCTTTCCGTTGCCGGAGCGCGGAATGGCGTCGACGGTGATCGCGTCCCGTACGTGCTGGTAGTACGGGAGCCGGTCGTTCGCGGCGGACACGACGGACGCCAGCGTTGCGGCACCGTCCGCCGCCCCCTTGGCGAGCACCACCAGGGCGCCCGCCACCGCGCCGTGCGCGGCGTCCGGCACCTCGACCACCACGGCGTCCGCGACCAGCGGGTGGTCCAGCAGGACGCGTTCCACGTCCGACGGCGCGACCAGGAAGTTGTCGCACTTGAACACGTCCCCCAGCCGGTCGACCAGGAAGAGGCGGCCGTCCTCGGCGATCCGCCCGACGTCCCCGGTGCTCAGCCAGCCGTCCGGCTCCAGCCCCGTCCCGTCCGGGCCGCCCGCGTACCCCCGCATCACCTGCGGCCCGCGCAGTTGCACCTCACCGGCGGTCCCGGAAGGCAGCACGGCGCGGGTGTCGACGTCCACGACCCGGCACCGCGTCCCGGCCACCGGCCGGCCCACGGAACCCGGAACCGGGTCGGCGGGATCGTCGCAGTGCGTCAGCGGCGAGGTTTCCGCGAGGCCGTAGCCCTGGAAGACGGGGACGCCCAGACGCCGCGACAGCGTGCGCGCGGCCGTGGCGGGAAGGCCCGATCCGCCCGACGCGACATGCCGCAGCGCAGGCACCGCGACACTCTCCAGTTCCGGGTGGGCCGCCAGCCGGGACAGCCGCACCGGCAGGCTGTAAAGGATCGTGGCGCCCTCCCGCGCGGCGGTGGTGAGCGCGGTGTACGGGTCCGGCGCCGGGCACAGCACCTGGACCGCACCGGCGGCGACCGCCGAATTCAGGTGCATCGGGTGGTAGGTGGGCAGGTGGTTGAGGGTGACCGACCCGCCGTCGAGCAGGTGGGCGCCGGCGACCTGGGCCGCGTTGACGGTGACGTTGCGGTGGGTGAGCCGGACCGCCTTCGGACGGCCGGTGGTGCCACTGGTGAACTGCAGGACGGCGGTGTCCTGCGGACCGGTGCCCGGGTCGGGCACGGGCCCCTCGGTGCCGTACGCGCTCAGCCGCCCCTCGGCCCCGTACACCACCACCTCGCGCAGCGCGGGCAGCCGGTCGCGCACCCGCTCCAGCCGCTCGCCCAGCGCCGCGTCGACGAAGGCCACCCGGGCGCCGCCGAGCGTCAGCACGTGCAGCAGGTCCTCCTCGCGCAGCAGCGGGTTGACGACGGCGGCGGTCAGCCCCGCCCGCGCCGCCGCGTAGTACGCCACGGCGAAATCGGGGTGCAGCACGGACGCCACCGCGACCACGTCACCCGGCTCCGTACACCCGCGCAAGGCAGCCGCGGCGGCGGTCACCCGGGCGTCGAGCGTGCCGTAGTCCACGGTCAGGCCGCCGCCGACGACGGCCCGGCGCCCGGGGTGGGCGGCGGCGGACCGGGCGAGCAGCCCGTCCAGCCGGTCCGGTACCTCGGGTATGCCCCCGGCCGGCTCAGCCACGGCGGGCCTCCGCGTGATCCCGGGCCAGCTTCAGGGTGTTGGTGCTGTTGGTGCTCAGCGCCCGGTGCACGTACTCCCGCGCGTCGGCGACGGTCCGGCCCGCGCCGAGCACCTTCTCGACCGCGGACGGCTTGAGGGTGACGGTGTGCCGCGAGGTCACGTCCACGCCGTCCCCGGCGGGCTCGATGGTCCAGCGCCCGGTGTGGGCGGTCATCAGCGCGGGGACCGTGGTCTGCTTGTAGACGATGCGGTCCCGGCCGAAGACCACCCGCACCGACTCGGTGGTGTGCACCGAACCGTCCGCGGCGCTGGTGTCCATGGCCATCACCTGCACGCCCGGCTCGTCCTCGGTGAGGTCCAGGCGGGCCACGTGCGGCAGCCGCTCGGGCCACAGGTCGGCCCGGTTGAGGAAGTCGAAGACATCGGCGCCGTCGGCCGCCATGTGCACCGTGTCGTCGAACGTGAAAACCAGCTCGTCCAGCTCACCGGCCGCCTCGGCCAGCTCCTTGATGCCGTCCAGCTCCGCCGCGCTGTTGCGGTCCACCGCGGCGGTGATCCACTCGACGCCCGCCGGGTCGTCGCCGACCGCTTCGAAGTCGTGGTGCAGTTCGAGCAGGCACGCCGCGTCCCCGGCCGGAGTGACGACCCAGGCGCCGCCCATCGCGGCCACCGGCGGCTGCGAGACCTCCTGGCGGAAGTCGACCCGCAGGCCGGCCGCGTCCAGGGTGCGGCGCGACGTCCAGCTCTTGACCTCGCCGTTGGCGGTGGCCCAGATGCGGATGCGCTCGGTGTCCGCCGTCCGCTCCAGGTGCTCGACGTGCACGTTGGGCGCGAAGTACTGCGGCCAGGTGGTGACGTCGGCGACGATCCCGTACACGGTCTCGGCGGGCGCGGCGACGGTGATGCTGTGCAGGGTGCGGTGCTTTCCGGGCACTGACACGTGACAAGTCCTCTTCTGCTGTACGGCGGTGGGTCGGGGGGAGGGGCGGGCGGCGGTCAGAAGTTGCCCAGACCGCCGCAGACGTTGAGCGCCTGCGCCGTGATGGAGGCGGCGGTGTCGGTGGCCAGATAGCCCACCAGGCCCGCGACCTCCTCGGGCGTGGAGTAGCGGCCGAGCGGGATCTTCGCCTGGAACTTGGTCAGTACGGCGTCCTCGGACGTGCCGTACGCCGCGGCGTACCCCTCGCGGACCCGCTGCGCCATCGGCGTCTCGACGTACCCGGGGCAGACCGCGTTGACGGTGATGCCGGTCGGCGCCAGCTCGTTGCCGAGCGCCTTGGTGAAGCCGACGACACCGTGCTTCGACGCCGAGTACGGGGCGCCGAGCACGACGCCCTGCTTGCCCGCCGTGGAGGCGATGTTGACGACGCGGCCCCAGCCGCGCTCCCGCATGCCGCCCTCGTTGAGCACCTCGCGGGTGAGGAGGAAGACGCTGGTCAGGTTGGTGGCGATCACGTCGTGCCACAGCTCGTCGGGCACGTCGGCGGTGACGCCGCCGCCGCTGCGGCCCGCGTTGTTGACCAGCACGTCGATCCGCCCGTACGCCGCCAGCGCGGCCGCCACCAGCTCCTTGACCGACTCGGGGCCGCGCACGTCGGCCGTGGTGCCGGCGGCCTCCAGCCCCTCTTCGCGCAGCTGCTCGACCGTCAGCTCCACCGACTCGGCGCTTCGCGCACAGACGAACACCGCGTGCCCGGCCGTGGCCAGGGCCCGCGCCGCCGCCAGACCGATGCCGCTGGTACCGCCGGTGATCAGCGCGACCCGGCGCTCCGCGGCGCCCCCGTGTGCCGCGGCGTCCTCGGTGCGCACGGCGTTCGCGGTCTTCGACATCTCGACTCTTTTCGCTAGGGCGGCCGGTCTCTGCGGACCGGCAGGTACGCGCCCCACGGTGCCCAGTCGCGCTCGAACCGGTATCGAGCACCGGTGGACGCCCGCGCCGGTCCGCCGGTCCAGGCGCCCACCAGCGCCTTTCAAGTCCCGGCGGCAACAGTGGCCGAGCAGCAGGAACCACAGGAGAGGACCACCCCATGACCGTCACCGCGCCGGCCTGGACCACCGTGCCCGCCGAGCTGTACCAGGAGATCCAGCAGTTCTACGCGCAGCAGATGCACCTGCTCGACGACGGCCGGGTCGCGGAGTGGGCCGGCACGTTCACCCCCGAAGGCGTTTTCGCCGCCAACGCCCAGCCCGCCCCGGCCGTCGGCCGTGACGCCATCACCGAAGCCGCCGCCAAGGCCACCGAGGCGTACGCCGCGGCCGGCGTCCAGCGCCGCCACTGGCTGGGCATGGTCGCGGTGACCGGCGGCACCGGGGACACGGTCACCGCCCGCTGCTACGCGCTGGTCATCGAGACCCCGCGCGGCGGCCGCCCGGAGATCAAGGCGAGCACCCTCTGCGAGGACGAACTCGTCCGCGCCGGGGGCACGTGGCAGGTACGCGACCGCCGCATCACGCGGGACGACCTGATCTGACCCGCAGCGGCCGCCACGGCCGCCCCAGTCCAGTGCCCGCACGCAATCCCCCGGCGTGCGGGCACTTCCCTGTGTTCCGGCGCAGCGGCACATGGTCATGCCGCCGGCCGGTCTGCTCGAAGGCGCGGATACCGGTCGTGCGGCGCCGAACGGTGCGGCCCCGGCGAGGACCGGTGCGCGGACAGCAGACGGCTGCCGGGTCCCGACCGGGACCCGGCAGCCGACTGCTGTTGCGGTTCAGGCGGCCTGGGCGGGCGCCTCCGCGTCCAGGCAGGCGTTGATGAACTCCAGCAGCAGGCGCGGCGTCGACGCCTCGGCGACCGTGTCGTCGGGCAGCTGGATGCCGTAGTCGCGCTCGATCACACCGGTCGTCTGGAGCACCGCCAGCGAGTCGTACCCCAGGTCGTCGAACGGCACGTCCAGTACGTCACCGTCCAGGTCGACCCCCTCGTCGACGCCCGCGCACTCGCGCAGCAGCGTGGTCAGTTCCTTCAGCGTCATGGTCGTCGCCTCTCTCACAATCGTCCTCGTGGTCGTGCTCACAGTCCCGCTCGCCCTCACGCGGTGGCGGCCGGTGAGCCGTCTTCGGCGGTCACCACGGCGGCGGCGTTGAAGCCGCCGGTGCCGCGGGCCAGCACCAGGGCGGTGCGCAGCCGGCCGCGCCGGGCCTGCGTCACCAGGTCGAGCCCGTCGGCTTCGACCGGGTCGGTGACGTTGACGGTCGGCGGTACGACCTGGTCGCGCAGCGACAGCAGCGCCGCCGCCAGGTCGAGCGAGGCACCGCCGGCCGACAACCGCCCCGTCATGGTCTTCGGCGCCGTCACCGGTACCCCGCGCGGGCCGAACAGCGCGCCGAGCGCGGCGGCTTCCTGCCGGTCCAGCTCGGGCACGCCGGACGCGTCCGCGAACACCACGTCCACGTCCCCGGGCGTCAGACCCGCCTCGTTCAGGGCCAGTTCGGCGCAGCGCCCCAGCCCCGGCTCGCCGCCCCGGCCGGGCGCCGGGTCGAAGGTCGCCGCGTACCCGGCCAGGTGCCCGTACACGCGGGCACCGCGCTCGCGGGCCGCCCCGGCGTCCTCCAGGACCAGGATGGCGCCGCCCTCACCGGCGACGTACCCGGCGGCCCGGGTGTCGAACGGCAGGAACGCGCGGGCCGGGTCGGCGACGGTGCTCATCCGCCCGCCGGCCAGCTGCGCCGTCCAGCCCCAGGGGCAGATCGCGCCGTCCACCCCGCCGGTGACGATCAGGCGGCTGCCCTTGCGCAGCTGGCGCCGCGCCTGGGCGACCGCGTCCAGGCCGCCCGCCTGCTCGGTGACCAGTACCCCGCTCGGCCCGCGCAGCTTGTGCCGGATGGAGATCTGGCCGGTGTTGACCGCGTAGAACCAGGCGTACGACTGGTACGCGCTGACGTGCTGCCCGCCCTTGGCGCACAGCGCCTGCAACTCCCGCTGCCCGAACTCGAAGCCGCCGGCGGACGCGGCGGTCACCACACCGGCGGAGTACTCCGGCAGCTCGGCGGGGTCGGCGCCGCTGTCCTCCAGCGCCTCCTTCGCGGCGGTCAGCGCCAGCCGCGTCATGTGGTCGGTCTGCGGCAGCAGCCGGCTCGGGATGTGCTCGGCCGCGTCGAATCCGGGCACCTCGCCCGCCAGCCGCGCCGGGTAGCCGGTGGCGTCGAAGCGGGAGACGGGCCGGATGCCGCTCTCGCCCGCGAGGGTGGCCCGCCACCACGCCTCGGTGCCCAGGCCGTTGGGGGCGGTCACCCCGATGCCGGTGAACACCGCCGTGGGGCGCGCGGCCCCGGGGCGCACGTCCGCGGTGCGTTCGGCCGTCCGCGTCGTCATGCCGTCCTCCGCTCGGGCTCGGTGAGCACGATCGCGCTCTGGAATCCGCCGAAACCGCTGCCCACGCTCAGCACCGTGCCGATCTCCCGCTCGCGCGCCGTGACGGGCGTGTAGTCGAGGTCGCACTTGGGGTCCGGCTCGTGGAGGTTGGCGGTGGGCGGCACCACGCCGTGCTCGATGGCGAGCGCGGACGCGGCGATCTCCAGCGATCCGATGGCGCCCAGCGAGTGGCCGATCATCGACTTGATCGAGGACACCGGGGTCGCGTACGCGTGGTCGCCGAGGCTGCGCTTGAACGCGGCGGTCTCGTGCCGGTCGTTCTGCAGCGTGCCGGAGCCGTGCGCGTTGATGTAGTCGATGTCGGTGGCGGGCACCCGGGCCTCGGCCAGCGCGGCGGTGATGGCCTCCGCCATCTCCGCGCCGTCGGCCCGCAGCCCCGTCATGTTGTACGCGTTGCTGCGCGAGGCGAACCCGGCGATCTCCGCGTAGATGTGCGCGCCGCGGGCCAGCGCGCGGTCCCGGTCCTCCAGGACGAAGACGGCCGATCCCTCGCCGAGCACGAAGCCGTTACGGGTCCGGTCGAACGGCCGCGACGCGGTCTCCGGCTCGTCGTTGCGCGCCGACGTCGCCTTGATCGCGTCGAAGCAGGCGACGGAGATCGGCGAGATCGGCGCCTCCGTGGCGCCGGTGATCATGACGTCGGCGCTGCCCTCGCGGATCAGCTCCACCGCGTGGCCCACCGAGTCCAGCCCGGAGGTGCAGCCCGTGGAGACCACCGCGGTCGGCCCCTGCGCGCCGAACTCCCAGGCCACCTCGGCCGCGAAGGAGCTGGGCACGAAGTAGTCGTACAGGTGCGGCACCGCCCGCTCGTGATCGACCAGCCACTCGGCGCCGTGGTCGCTGACCGCCGCGTACTCGGTGTCCAGACCGGTCGTGGCGCCCACCGCGCTGCCGATGGCCACGCCCGTACGGAACGGGTCGGCGCTCTCCCACGCGATGCCGCTGTCGGCGACCGCCTCCCGCGCCGCCACCAGCGCGAACTGGGCGGCCCTGTCGAGCCGTCCGGCCTGCTCGGCGGTCAGCCCCTCGGCCACCGGATCGAAGTCGACCTCGGCGGCGATCCGCGAGCGGAACGCCGAGGCGTCGAAGAGCGTCACGGCCCGGGTGGCGGTCCGGCCCGCGGTCAGCAGGGACCAGTACGCCTTGGTGCCGACACCTCCCGGGGCGACCACCCCGATTCCGGTGATCACTACGCGGCGGCTCACCCGGCCTCCTCGGCGCGACGGTCCTGGGGGAGTGCCCCGGGAGAATGCAGCATGGCTGCGTCACCTCTCTGTTCGGTCCGCTGTTGCGACCAGCGTCGCCTGGTCCTCTTGATGCCCGCTCGACTCGGGTTGGACCGGCGCTCGCGTCTCGCCGGCCACCGTGCGCAGCAGCTCGGGCACGGTCTGCCCGCGGACGAAGTAGTGGCCGCCCGGCAGGGCTTCGAGCCGGAACCCGGCGCTGGAGTAGTCGGCCCACTCGGCCATCTCCGGCAGCGGCGCGACCGGGTCGTCCCGGCCCGCCAGCGCCGTCAACGGGGTCCGTACGGGGGCCCGCGCGTTGACGCGGCACAGCGCCTCGCCGAGCCGCAGGTCGTCGCGGAGCGCGGGCATCACGTGCCGCTGCCACAGGGACGCGTCGCGGCCGACCGCCTCGGGCGGCGCCGCCCCGTAGCGCACCAGTACCTCCAGCAGCTCCCGGTCGGGGAGCCCGGCGCCGCGCAGCAGCGGGTTGCGCAGGTGCGGCGGCGGTACGGCGCCGATGACCACCCGTTCCGGCGGTGGCTGCCCGTCCTCCTCCAGCGCCCTGGTCAGGGCGTGCGCGACCAGTCCGCCGAGGCTGTGCCCGTACAGCAGGTACGGCCGCTCGCCGAGCAGCGGTGTGATCAACGCGCGGAGTTCGGCCAGCAGTTCGCCGGGATCGGTGATCCGGCGCTCCTTCGCCCGGGGGCCGCGGCCCGGCAGCAGGACCGGTACGACCTCGGCGGCGTCGCCCAGCACCCGCTGCCAGCGGGCGAAGGAGGAGACCCCGGCTCCCGCGTGGTGGAAGCAGAACAGCCAGGGAGCGGGGCCCAGGGAGCGGGCCGGGGCCGCGGGGTGGGCGGGGCTCACTCGTCGATCAGGGCGACGGCCCGGGTCCAGCCCGCTCCCGCACCGGTGATCTTCACGGGGAAGCACGCCACCCGGAACCCGTGCGCGGGCAGGGCGTCCAACTGCGCCAGCCGCTCCACCTGGCAGTACTCGCGGCGGCGCCCCGCGAAGTGCGCCGGCCACAGCACCGACCGGTCGCCGGTCTCCCGGAAGGTGCGGATCATGTGCCCGAAGGGGGCGTCCAGGCTCCAGGCGTCGGTGCCGATGACCCGTACGCCCAGGTCGAGCAGGTAGTCGGTGGCGGGCCCGTCGAGGCCCGCGAAGTCGGTGAAGTACCGCTGGGTGCCCGCGTGCCGGGACGCGCCGGTGTGCAGCAGCACGATGTCCAGCGGCCGCACGTCGTGGCCGGTCGCCGCCAGCGCCTCGGCGACCCGGTCGGCGCCGATGACGCCGGTGCCCGCGTCGCGGACGTCCAGCACCACGGCGGGCCGCAGGAACCAGTCCAGCGGCATCTCGTCGATGTGCCGCGGCCGGCCGTACGCGCCGTGCGAGCCGTAGTGCGACGGCGCGTCCACGTGCGTGCCGGTGTGGCTGGTCAGGGTGAGTGTGTCCAGCGACAGCAGTTCGCCGCCGGGCAGGTCGGCCGGGTCGAAGTCCAGGCCGAAGTGTTCCTTCATCTCCGCCGCCATGTGCACGGCGCCCTCGGCGGGCGTCATGATCTCGTGGACGACCGGGTCCGGCTCCCAGCCGGACGCGTCCACGGGCGACGACAGGTCGATGACTCGCAAGATAACCCCCAGGTGTCGGTCGGGCCGCGGTCCGCGGACGGCGGAGGGACCCTGCCGGGCACTGTGCGGGTACGCCCTGGAGAGCCGATCGAGCCGCGCCCGCGCCGGAACCCGCCCCTGTGGGAGGCCGGAGCCCACGTCGGAACCACGGCCGGGCGGCGGGCGCCGTGCCGGGGCTCGGAGACGGGCTCCAAGGGCGGGGTCCGCGCGGTGGGCGCGGCGGGGGTGCCGGGGTGCGCGGCGGGCCGTCAGGCGGCGAACAGGTCCAGGGCCGAACGCCGTCCGTCGGACGCGAAGTCCAGCGCCGGGTCGCCGGCGAGCACCGCGCGGTGCAGCTGCCGCAGGCGCACCGACGGGTCGAGCCCCAGCTCGTCGGCGAGCCCGCGGCGCAGGTTCTGGTAGACGTCCAGCGCCTGCCACTGCCGGCCGGAACGGTAGAGCGCCACCATGCACTGCGCGTGCAGCCCCTCGTGCAGCGGATGCCGCGCCGTCAGGGACGTCAGCTCCGCCAGCAGCTGCATGTGCCGCCCCAGCCGCAGGTCGGCGTCGATGCGCTGCTCCAGCACGCCGAGCCGGCTCTCCTCCAGCCGCACCAGCTCGATTTCGAGCAGCGGGCCGAGCCGTACGTCCACCAGCGCGGGGCCGCGCCACGTGGCGAGCGCCTCGCGGTAGAGCGCGGCGGCGGCCTCGTCGTCGCCCCGGTCCGCGGCGTTGCGGCCGTCGGACACCAGCCGGTCGTACGCGTGCACGTCCACCGAGCCGGGCCGGACGTCCAGCAGGTACCCGCCGTGCCGGGTCGCCAGCACGTCCCGGGCGGTGCGCGCACTGTCCGGGCCCAGGGCCGCGCCGATGAGACGGCGCAGCTGGAGGATGTACGTCTGAAGCGTGGTGAGCGCGCTGCGCGGCATCCCGTCGCCCCAGATCTCCTCCATCAGCGTCGGCACGGGCAGGACCTGGTTGGCGTTGACCGACAGCAGCGCCAGGATCTGCCGGGGCTTGCCGGCGCTCGGGACGATCGACGTGCCACCCGTCTCGGCCACCAGGGGGCCGAGCACCTTGATCTCCATTAGGGGTTCCTCCGGTGTCGGTTCGGCCGGTTGTTCCGATGGTTTCGGACCCGGCTTCAACTACTCGGTGAACCTCCCACCGTGGGGCTGTTTCCGGCCAGTGCCGGGCTCCTGAACCCGGCATGTGGCTCTACCGGCGCCGGGTATGAAACCTTCATGTGCATCCCATGATCACGGCACTGGGGGCGGTCCGGCCGCCGCGGCAGAGTTCTCCACGTCGGCCCGACCGGAATGCGAGCGCCGACCGCTACAGCCCCCCACCCGACCTCCGAGCAAGGGATGACGACCATGCAGACGCACACGACCTCCACCGCCGCGGGCCACGACGACCTGGTGATCGAGGAGTTCGGGCGGCAGGCGTTCACCGGTCCCGCCACCCGCCTGTGCCTGGCCTCCCACGTCGCCCCGGTGGCCGTGCCGGCTGCCGAGCCCGCCGGGTACGCCGCCTGATGGCCGTCGCCGAGACCGCTGCCCCGCTGCTGGGGTTCAAACCGCACCTGAGGGTCGAACAGGTGCCGGGTGAAGCGGTGTACCTCATCTCCGACCAGCGGGTGACCGCGTTGCACGGCGAACAGATCGCCCGCCTCGCGCCCCTGCTCGACGGCACCAGACCGCTGGACCTGATCACCCGCGAAGCGGCGGACGCACTGCCCGGCGGACAGGCTGCACGCCTGGTGTCCCGGCTGACCGGCGCCGGACTGCTGTACGGCCGCAGCCGACCGGCCGTGTCACCGCAGGAGGCCGCCGAGCAGGCGTACTGGGAAGCGGCCGGTGTGGACGGCGCGGAGGCGGCGTCCGCGCGTGCCGGCGCAACGGTCCGCGCTCTCGCGGTCGGCAGCGCCGACGCGGGGGAACTGTCCGCCTGCCTGGCAGCCACCGGCCTCGCCACCGCCGCGCCGGACGCCGGTGCCACGGCCGCCGACCTGACCGTGGTCCTTTGCGACGACTACCTCGACCCCGCACTCGCCGTGGTGGACGCCGAACTGCGGGCCGCGGACCGCCGTTGGCTCCCGGTGAAGACCGAGGGCACCGAACAGTGGATCGGCCCGTTCTTCGGCGGCCCCGACGGCCCGTGCTGGTCCTGCCTGGCCGAACGCCTCTGGCGCGCCCGGCCGGTAGAGGCCCACGTCCAGCGCGTACTGGACCGGTCAGGACCCGTGCCGCGCCCCGCCTGCGCACTGCCCGCAGCCCGGCTCGCCGCGCTGCAACTGGCCTCCCTGGAAGCCGCCAAGTGGCTCTCCGGCTACCGCCATTCCAGCCAGCAGGCGCTGCACACCCTGGACGGGCTGACCCTGTCCGGCGCACTCCACCCGGTACGGCGCCGGCCCCAGTGCGCGTCCTGCGGCGACCCCGGCATGACGGCCGCACAGGTGCAGGCCCCGGTGGCGCTCCGCCCGCGCCTCAAGCGCGACACGTCGGGCGGCGGCCACCGCGCCCTCACGCCTGGTCAACTCCTCGACCAGTACGGTCACTTGCTCGATCCGCTCACCGGCCTGGTCCGCGACGTCCGCCGCGACCCGCGGGGCCCGGAGTTCTTCAACTCCTTCACCGCGGGCACCAACCCGGCGGCCGGCTTCCAAGGACTCGGTGCGGTACGGGCCGGACTGCGCGCCACCTGCGGCGGCAAGGGCACGACCGCGGCACAGGCCAGAGTCGGCGCGTTCGCCGAAGCCCTGGAACGCCACTCCGGGCACTACGAAGGAGGCGAGGCGACCGTACGCGGCAGCTACCGTGCCCTGGCCGCCGACGCGGTCCACCCCGACTCCGTGCAGCTCTACGACCCGCGCCAGTACGCGGACCGGGACGGGTGGAACGCCGCGCACGCGCCCTTCCAGCACGTCTGCGACCCGTTCGACGAGGAAGCGGAGACCGACTGGACGCCGGTGTGGTCGGTGACCGCGCGGCGGCAGCGGCTCCTGCCGACCGCGCTGCTGTACTACGGCGCACCCCAGCCGCCCGGCGGGTTCTCCTGCCTGGCCACCTCCAACGGCACCGCCGCCGGCGGAACACCGGAGGACGCCGTGCTCCAGGGCTTCCTGGAACTGGTCGAACGCGACGCGCTCGCCCTGTGGTGGTACAACCGCACCCGCCAGCCCGGCGTGGACCTCGACGCGTTCGACGACCCGTGGATCACCGAACTGCGCCGGGTGCACGCCACGCTGCACCGCACGGTGTGGGTGCTCGATCTCACCGCCGACCTCGGCATACCCGTGATGGCGGCGGTCTCCCGCCGTACGGACCCGGGAACCGAGGACATCATGTTCGGGTTCGGCGCGCACTTCGATCCGCGGATCGCGCTGCGCCGCGCGCTGACCGAGCTGAACCAGATGATGCCGCACGTGGTGGACGCACGCGGGGGTGCGTTCCGAGCCGCGGCCGACGATCTCGACCTGGCGGACTGGCTGCGCACGGCGACGGTCGCCGCCCACCCGTACCTGCTCCCCGGTGACGCTCCCGCCACCGGCCCGCGCACCCATCTCCACACACCGCGCGACGACCTGTACGAGGACATCACGGCGGCCGTGGAACTGCTGCGGGCCAAGGACATGGAGCTGCTCGTGGTGGACCAGACCCGGCCCGACGTGGGACTGCCGGTGGTCAAGGTCGTGGTGCCGGGCCTGCGGCCGCACTGGGCCCGGTTCGCCCCCGGCCGTCTCTTCGACGTCCCCGTCGCGCTCGGCCGGCTGGCCGCGCCGACCCGCTACGAAGACCTCAACCCCGTACCGATCTTTCTCTGAAAGCCCCTCCCGCTCCCCCCACCGTGGAAGGACCCCCATGCGTATCGATCGCCTGGCGGCGCCGGAACTCGCCGAGTTCTGGTCGCTGCGCGAGGACGTCACCGTCGATTTCGGCGAGCGTACGGTCCTACGGACGCCCTGGGGGGAGCTGGCGGCGGACAGACCCGGCCCGCACCTGCGCGAGGCGCTGCGCCGGATGCTGCTGGGGCCGGTCTCGCTGGGCAACGTGGTGCCCGGGTTCCCGGGCTTCGACGTGCCCGAGGACCGGTGGAACGACGCGTCGCGGGAGCTGCTGGCGGCACTGGCACAGCTGCAGCACGTGGTGGCCCGGCACCTGACCGTCGGTGCCGCGCCGCTGCTGAGCGTGGTGCCGCTGACCCGGCACGCCCGCTTCCGCCCCGCCGCGGCGGCACCGGGACGCGGGGCCCGGCTGCGGGACGACGTGTTACTGCGGCCCTCGGGGCCGGATCAGGTGCTGCTGTCGGAGAATTCCCACCACCGTGTCGAGCTGCACGGTCCCGACGCGGACCAGCTGCTCGCACATCTGCGCAGCGGGCACGACGCTCCCGCCGTGCCCGGTACGACGCCACTGCCGCCCGCCGCCGTGCGGGCGGCACGCAGTTTTGCCGACGCCGCCGGGATGCTGGCACCCGGCGGCGTCTGAGGCGTCTTCCGCCCGCGCGGAGATCCGCTACGGCTGTTGGCGTTCGATCCGGATTCCTTATGATCCGGGATAGCAAGAGTGCTTCAACCGAGCACTGCGGAAAATGGGGGACATGTGACGACTTGTGCAGTCGTTGGACCGGGCGGTGACATCGCAGAAGCGGACAGACGGACGCTGCCGCCCCGCAAGGCGGTCGTCATCACCGCCGTGGTGCTGGTCGGCTTCTTCGTGATCGACGGCTCCTTCGTCTGGGCGGAGAACCCGCCCGAGTGGGAGCGCGTCGGCGCGGTGCTCGGTTTCGCCCTGACCATGGCGTTGCAGCTCAGCCACTCCTTTCCGCGGCTGCTGCCCCGGCTGACCCGGCACCGGTACGCGACCTGGGGCCTGCAGGCCCTGCTCGCGTACGCGCCGCTGAGCGTGTTCGGGGACGCCTGGGGCGGCATGATCTCCTTCCTCAGCGCCTCGGCCGTGCTGGTCTTCCCGGCCGCCGTCGGATGGTCGCTGTTCGGCGTGACGGTGCTCAGCAACTGGGCCATGTTCCGGTACCTGGGATACGACGCCAACACCACCGCCTACAACATGATCGAGGCGGTACTCATCCCGCTGATCGTCATCGGACTGTCCCGGATGTCCGAGATGATCGGCCAGCTGCACCACTCCCGCGCGGAACTCTCCCGCCTCGCCGTCGCCGGCGAGCGCCTGCGCTTCGCCAAGGACCTGCACGACGTACTGGGCTTCAGCCTGTCCGCCGTCACGCTCAAGTGCGAACTGGCCTACCGCCTGCTCGCCGACGCGCCGGACAAGGCGCACGCCGAACTCACCGACGTCCTCCACACGTCCAGGAAGGCCCTCGCCGACGTCCGCTCGGTCAGCCGCGGCTACCGCGAGATGTCGCTCACCGGCGAGGCCGAGGCCGCCGTCTCGACGCTCTCGGCCGCCGGCATCCGCACCCGGATGACATGCGACTGCGCCGACCTGCCCGGGGCCGTGGACAGCGCGCTGGCCGCCGTGCTGCGCGAGGGCCTGACCAACCTGCTCCGGCACAGCAAGGCCGAACGCTGCGTGATCAGCGCCGCCCGCCGGGACGGCGCGGTGCTGCTCACGGTGGCCAACGACGGCGCCGGACGAGCCGGCCGGTCCGCGAAGACCGGCCAGGACGGCGGGCTCGCCGCCCTCGACAGCCGCATCAGGTCCCTCGGCGGCTCCCTCACCCGGGACTGCGACGACGGCTGGTTCCGGCTTCGCACGAGGGTGCCTCTCGATGAGACCGTGCCGCTCCAGGAGGCCGTCCCGGACACCGCGGACGGCGCCCGCACGAAGAGCCGGCTCACGGACGCGGCCGGCGAGCCCGCCCGGACGCGGCGCCGGCGGTCCGGCCACCCCGACCTGGTGCCGCGCGCCGCGAGCGCCATCACGCTGGCGGTGCTGGTCGGCTACTTCCTGGCGTGCTCGGTGATGGCGATGTCCTACCGGCCGTCCGCGCCGGTGCTGGCCGCCATGGGGGTGGTCCTGTCCGCCGGACTCGTGGCGCAGCTCGTGCAGTCCTTCCACTGGCGATCCGCCCGTGCCGCGCGCTGGCCCGCCCACCTGCGCTACGGACTGCTCGGCCTCCAGGCGCTGATCCAGTTCGTGCCCTACCGCTTCTTCGGCCCGACCTGGCTGGGGCTGCCCGGCTTCCTGGCCGGGGGCGCGCTGCTGGCGCTGCCCGCGGTCGCGGCCTGGCCGGTGATCTTCGTGGTGACCGCGTGCAGTGACGCGACCCTGTACGCGGTGGGCAGCTCGCTGACGGACATCGTCTACCAGTCCGCCTACACCGTCATCTGCGGCCTCGTCGTCTTCGGTCTCTCCCGGATGGCGCAGCTCGCCACCGAGCTGCACTGGTCACGGGCCGAGATCGCCCGGCTGGCGGTGACCACCGAGCGGCTGCGGTTCGCCCGGGACCTGCACGACCTGCTGGGGTTCAGCCTGTCGGCGATCACGCTCAAGTGCGAACTGGTGCGGCGGCTCGCGCGGCAGAAGCCGGAGCGGGCACGGACGGAGCTGTCCGAGGTGCTGCAGGTCGCCCGGCAGGCGCTCGCCGACGTCCGTACGGTGGCCGGCGGGCTGCGGCGGATGAGCCTGACGGCGGAGGCGGAGAACGCCACGGCCATGCTGGCGGGGGCGGGGATAGCCGCCACCGTGGAGCTGGAGTGCGGGGACCTGCCCGGCGACGTGGACACCGTCCTGGCGACCACGCTGCGCGAGGGGCTGACCAACATGCTGCGGCACAGCAAGGCGGAGCGGTGCCGGATCACCGCGCGGCGGGCGGCCGGCGCGGTGCGGCTCACGCTGGTCAACGACGGCGCGGGCGGGACGAAGGAGACCGCGCCCGCGGCGCGTGCCGACGGCGGCAGCGGCATCGGGAACCTGGCCAGCCGTGTGCAGGCGGTCAACGGGCGTTTGACGGCCGGGCCGCGTCCTGATGGGTGGTTCGAGCTGACGGCCGAGGTGGAACTGGCCGCGGCCTGAGGGCGGCGCGGCGCGGCCGACGCAGGGCCGCGCCGCCGGTGCGGCCCCCTGCACCCGTCACACCGGGTGCAGCCAGCCCGCCTCACGGGCGATACGGATCGCGTCCACGCGGTTGCGGGCGTTGAGCTTGGTGACCGCCGCGGTCAGGTAGTTGCGCACGGTGCCGGACGAGAGGTGCAGCTGCCCGGCGATGTGGGCCGCTTCCATGCCTTCGGAGGCGAGCTGGAGCACTTCCCGTTCCCGCTCGGTCAGCGGCGAGGGGCCGGAGTCCAGGGTGGCCAGGGCGAGCTGCGGGTCGATCACCCGCTCGCCCTTGGCGACCTGCCGGATCGCGGCGCACAGGCTGTCCGGGTCGGAGTCCTTGGGGAGGAAGCCGGAGACATGGGCGGCCAGCGCCCGTCTGAGGTTCCCCGGTCTGCCGAGGCTGGTGAGGATCAGGGTGCGGCACTCGGGGACGCTGGTGTGCAGCGCGGCGGCCGCGGTGATGCCGTCGGTGCCGGGCAGGTCGATGTCCAGGACGGCCACGTCGGGGCGTACCGCCACCGTGGTGGGCACGATGTCGTCACCGCTGGAGAGCTCGGCGACGACTTCGAGGTCGGGTTCCAGCTCGATCAGGGACACCAGCGCCTTGCGCAGCATGTGCATGTCCTCGGCGATCAAAACTCGCACCATCACGTTCCCCCGTTGCGTTCGAACTTGCCTGAGTCGGCATCAAATCCGCCGGACTTCATGACAAATGCTACCGGCCTGCACCAAACCGTCGTTCTCCACCGACGCCCCGGGCGCATCGGCCGTCCCGCAGGCCCCCACGGGCCGCGCGGACCGGTCCGCGCACGCCTGTCCCGGCGCCGCGCCCCGGCCGCTCGTGCGCCCGTCCACCGCGCCCCGACCGGCCCTTGAGTCGGCCCGCTCACACTCCCTGCCACCCCGGCTGCGTCCGCCACCGGGAACGAAGGAAGAGGTGACGCGTACATGAATGAACATCGCGCTCCGGAAGGTGTCGTCTGACATGGCCCGCCGGACGACACCGGGCAGCCGGCGCGGCCTGCTCGGGCGCCTGCTGCGCCACGTGGGCGAGGGGTTCGTGGCCCTCGGCAGCGCCGAACTGCCACCGTTCGCGCGCCCCGGCCCGGCGCGGCCGCGCTCCCTCGACAGCGGCTTCCATCTGACGCTGCCGGACGGCGCGGACGGACCGCCCCCCGGCCACCCGGAGCGGCTGCGCCCGGACATCCCGCTCAGCGGCCAGGAGCTGCAACTCCTGCACGAGCTGCTGAATCGGACCCCGGGGCACGGACGGTGATCTTACGGGCGCCCCCGCACTGCCGGGCTTCAAGTACGGGTCAAGGGGCGGCATGGAAAGTGGAAAGCCGGACCCGCCGGGCGAGCGGCGGCCGGCCGCGCCACGGCACCGCCCACCGCACCGCGGGCCCTGGTACGGGTCCGGTACGGGACCGCTCCCCGCGCGGCGAACCCCGCCCGCTGTACACCTCGGCGGCCCCACGCCGCGGAAAGAGACCGAGTGCATGCTTCCCACCTGTGACACCCGCCCACCGGACGACACCGCATCCCGGGCCACAGACCTGGAGTACGCGTTCGGCGACCCGTGCGACCCGGCCAACCCGCTCGGGTTCAAGGCCCTGCTCACCGCCGACGGCGACGGGGAGCTGCCGCGCGCAGCCGAACGGCTGCTCGACGGAGCGGGCTTCGGTGCCGAGATGGTGCCGGCCGGGCTCGGCGGGCGGCTGCACGACGCGGCCGGGCTGATGCGGATGCTGCGGCCGGTCTTCCGCCGCGACGTCTCCCTCGGGTTCGGCTACGGGATCACCTCGCTGTTCGCGGCGGCCCCGGTGTTCGCCGCGGGCACGCCCGCCCAGCGGGCAACCGTCGCCCGCCTGCTGACCGGGGGCGGGCGCGCGGCCATCGTGCACCGCTCGCTCGCCCACGGCACCGCGTTGCTGCGCGGCGAACTCACCGCCATGGAGTACTCCGGCGGCTATCTGCTCCAGGGCCGCAAGGACGTCGTCCTCAACGCCGAACGGGCCGGCGCCGTCGTCGCGTACGTCAGGACCGACCCGGCCCCCGGCCCCGCCGCCCACTCCGTCTTCCTGCTCGACCCTGACCGGCTGCCCCCGGACGGGCTGCGGCTGCTGCCCCGCCGCCCCACCACCGGACTGCGTGGCTGCCGGTTCGCCGGATACGACTTCACGGACTGCCCCGTACCGGCGGACTCGCTGGTCGGCGAGCCGGGCGCGGGCGTACGGCTCGCCCTGCGCACCTTCCAGCTCAACCGCACCCTGATCACCGGCGCGGTGCTCGCGTCCGTGGACACGGTGCTGCGGGCCGCCGTCCGCGCCACCCTCGCCTCCGGCGGCCCGCGCGGGCGTCAACGGCCCGTACTGGCAGGCGTGTTCGCCGGACTGCTGGCGGGTGACAGCATGGCCGCCGCCGTGCTCCGCGCCCTCTCCCTG
The DNA here is from genome assembly GCF_042732265.1 of Streptomyces sp. NPDC059788. Lineage (NCBI taxonomy): Bacteria > Bacillati > Actinomycetota > Actinomycetes > Kitasatosporales > Streptomycetaceae > Streptomyces > Streptomyces sp. NPDC059788. The sequence continues at coordinate 54,102 of NZ_JBHWHY010000035.1, forward strand.
CTGCCCGGCAGCGCACACCTGGCAGCGGCCGGCCTGAAATACCTCGTACCGGACCTGCTCAGGGACGACCTGGAAGAGCTGGCCACTGTCCTCGGTGCCGGCGGCTACAGCCGGGACACCGACCAGGGAATGCTGACCAAGCTGCTGCGCGACCTGCCCACCGCCGGTCTCGGGCACGCCGGCACGGCCGCCTGCCAGGCGGTGGTCATCCCCCAACTGCCGCTGCTGGCCCGCCGGTCCTGGGGCATGGAAGCGGAGCCGCCGGACGCGCTGTTCACCGCCGGGCCGCTGCCCGCACTGGACCTCGCGCGCCTGGAGGTGGCGGGCGGAGGAGACTTCCTGATCGCCGCGCTGAAGGCGGCCGCGGCCCGGCTGTCCGATGCCGGTGCCCCGGGCCCGTACGACGGCACCCTGCGCTCCATGGCGTCCGCCTTCCAGGACGCCCTGCGTGAACTGCGGGACAGCTGCCTGGCCTTGGAGCCCGGCGATCGAACGGCGCTGGCGAGCCCGGCGCTGTGCGCACTCGCCGACCGGCACGCGGTCCTGTCCGCTGTCGGCGCGGCCCTGGCCACCTGGGAACGGCACCGGCACACCGGCTCGTTCCTCGCCGACCCCGCCTGGCTGGTCCTCGCCCTCCACCGGTACGGCCGCCGACTCGGCCTCAACCCGCCCCCGCTGCCCGGCCCGTGCGTCGAACGGGTGGCGGAGGAACTGCTGGCGCGCTTCCGCGCCGGCCGCAGCTTCGACCTCCACGACACTCCGCTGGCGGAAGCAGGTACCCCGTGAACCGTCCGGGCATCGCGGAACCCCTCCTGATGCCGGGCCCCGGCAGTCCCTGGAGCCGGGTCCGCCAGTCCATGGCCTGGCACGGCCATGTCGTCGTCCAGGCCAACTGGCGTGACTGGCTGCCCGCCGCCTTCACCGACCCCGAACTGCGCCCGCTGCTCGGCGCCCGCGACTGGCGGCGCCTGCGCACCCTGCGCGACCCCGAGACACGCGACCGCTTCGCCGCCTCCCGGCTGCTGGTGAAGTACACCGCGGGCGCGGCCCTCCAGGCGGCGCCCGACACCGTCGAACTCGCCTACAAGGCCGGCGGACGGCCGTATCTGCGCGGCTGCGACCAGATCGAGGTGAGCCTGAGCCACACCGGCGACCTGCTGGTGGTGGGCCTCAACCGGCGCGGCCGGATCGGCGTCGACACCGAACGGGCCGACCGCCGCATCCAGTACTCGGCCATCCACCGCCACCTGTGCACCCCGGACGAACGCCGCAGACTCGCCGGGCTGCCGCAGGCCGAACAGCAGCACCGGGTGCTGCGCACCTGGACGCTGAAGGAGGCGTACACCAAGGCCCTCGGCCAGGGCATGCGGATGGGCTTCACCCAGTTCGGCTTCGACACCGGCGCCACCAGCCTGCTCACCCCGCAGGGCGCCCCCGCCTCACACGGCGAGTGGACGTTCGCGACCTTCGTGCTGGACGGCGGCTACCTCGTGGCGGTGGCCTGCCATGACGCGGGCCTGGACCAGGAGGGGGACACGGCGGTGGGCACCATGCTGGACGAAGGGTTCCTGGGGGAGGTGGTCGACCTGGTCGGCAGGGCGGAGCGGTGAGAGGAAGTGAGGCCGCGCCGTCACCCGCTCAAGTTGTCGCCGAGCGTTCCCGCCGTACAACGCTCAACCCGCCGCCCGGTGGTGAGGTCACCGCCAGGCAGGCGGGATGGTGCCGAGCTGCTCAAGGACATCCCAGCCCGCCGGGCGGGCCGCGGGGTCGGTCCACGGAGCTCCGAGACCGACCCAGTATCCGCGGCGGGTACGGATGGCCTGCATCGTCTCCCAAGATCCGGGGCGCCCCAGGTCGTCGATGCCGGACTCGCTGCCGCAGGACGGGCATACCGTCTCGGTGGGCACGCCGTCACGCCAGAACGACGGCCCGGCCAGACCACAGACCCGGCACACGGTCTCCGTACCCAGCGACCCGGACGCGACCCGTTCAAGGACGCGCCGCTCCCGGTCGACCGGGGGTGGCGGCGGGGTACGCCAGGGCGCGGGGATGTTCATCACCTGCTGGAGCACGTCCCAGTCCCGCGGCCTGCTGCGCGGAGACCACCACTCGGCGCCATGGCCGATCCACCACCCCCGGAAGTCGTGCAGGCCCCGCACACCGTCCCACGAGCCGGGCTTCGCGCTCAGGTCGCCGATCCCGGACTGGCTGCCGCAGCAGTCACAGATGGCGGAGGTCGGCCAGCCGTCCTCCCAGAAGGTGTCGTCGTAACCGCACATACGGCAGAACTCCTCGGAGCCGACCGGCGCGCCCGACGTCGTCTCAGTGTCCGGCATCTTCAGCGCCACTCCTCGGGGATGTTCTGTATCTGTCGCAGAAGAGCTCGTCCTTCGGGCGGCGGTGGAGCGCTGCCCAGGGGCACTCGCCCGACCCAGTATCCGCGAAGCTCACCGGATCTCTCGCCGTAGTCCGAGCGCAGCCGTCCGAGAACTTCGACCGGCAGGCCGTCGAGCAGGCAGGCCATGCGCGGAGCGCCGTTTCCAGCGTCGAAGACGACCGGGATGTCCGCATCGCCGTCAAGCACAGCCGGACCCCGGCCTGGGGGCGCCGGCCAGCGCTGCGGTCCTTCGTGCCCGTCACGAAGGACCGCTTCAGTGCGCCCGGTCAGGAGGCGGTGGGCCACATGGCGGGCCCGGAGCCGAGGGAGCCCTTGCCGTCGCCGACGTACAGGTGGAGGCTGCGGTCGCCCCAGCGGGCGGCGATGTCGGCCTTGCCGTCGGTGTTGAAGTCGCCGCCGATGAGCTGCGTGTAGCCGCCCCAGGTGCCGTCGTGCGTCCACAGTTCCCGGCCGTACCGCAAGGTGCCGTCCGGCTTGGCGTAGAAGGCGTGCAGGTTGCCGTCGTTCATCACGGCAGCGACGTCGGTGCGGCCGTCGTTGTTGAAGTCGGCGGAGGTGTCCTGCACCGTCTGCAGGGAGAACTGGGCGCTGTGCAGACGGTCGGGGACCCACTGGTCCTTGGTGCGGCCGTAGCCGCTCGCGGTGAGTTCCTCGCCCTGGCGCAGGGCAGCGGTGCCGACCGGGGCAGGGGTGATGCCAGTGGCGGGTTTGGCGAGCTTGGCCAGGACCAGATCTCGGTCGTTGCGGGGGACCAGTGCGACTACGTCCGTGACGCTGCCGCCGTCCTTGCTCAGGTCACAAGGTCGTGCAGAGGAAAAAGGGCCCAGTCGAGGCCTGGGAGCTCGAAGACGGGAATATCAATTACCGCAACTTCAGCACGTCAGGCGGTAAGATGGACCCGACCATCGACTTCAGCGTCGACCTCCAGAAGGAATTCGGACTGAAGCGTTACCACGTAAAACACTGAGAAGACCGGAATGTCGACAGAAGATGTATACGAAGAAGAAATCGAATACCTCGTCGAGTATGCGGAAATGACCCCCGTGTACTTCATCCCGGTCCGAGATGCAGCCAAAAATATCGCAGGGAAATGCCGCACCGAAGCGCAGTTGCAAAGCATCACCCTGCAGCTGATCAGCGACATGCTCGACCGGGGGGTGCAGGTCGGTGACCTCGGCTCCCACGAGGATGAGGATTTTGTGCCCTGGACCCTTCCCCGGGACCAGGCCCTGCATAAAATTGCCTCAGAAATGAAGCAGTACGATGATCCGCTGGACTTCGTGAACATCTGCTGGTTCGCAGCCGTCTGAGCTAACAGATCACGGCGCCCCCTCCTAAGGTGGCGAATTCGAGGGGGCGTTGCAACACTTCTGGTCAGCTGGCTAGATCCAGTAGCTTAGCGAGACGCTCGGCTGGGGTTTCCCAGCCGGGCGTTGTGCGTGGGCGGCTGTTGAGTTCGGCGGCGACGGCGGCCAGGTGCTGGGTGGCGTGGGCCGACAGGTCAGTGCCTTTGGGGAAGTATTGCCGCAGCAGGCCGTTGGTGTTCTCGTTCGATCCACGCTGCCAGGGGCTCGCCGGGTTGCAGAAGTAGACCGGGATGTTGGTGGCTGTGGTGAAGTCCCGGTGAGCGGCCGTCTCTGAGCCTTGATCCCAGGTCAAAGAGCGCCAGAGGTGCGGTGGGAGACCCTGCACGGTCGTGGCCAGCGCGTCTCGGTTGGGGGTGGTGGCACTGTGGCCGTGGGGAAGGTGCACGAGCATCACCTATCGGGTGGCCCGCTCGACCAGTGTGCCGATGGCGGACCGGCCGTCCTTGCCGATGATGAGGTCCCCTCCCAGTGCCCGGGGATCGCGCGGTCCGCGGCCTTGAACGTAGTGGGCCTGGTAGATCGTCTGGTGGGGACACGTGCATCTCCGGCCGGTCGGGGAAGCGTGCCCGCAGAGCCTGGCAGATCTGCTCGGGGCCCCACCGCATCATGAGATGGCCCCGGATGAAATCCCGCAGCTCAGCGTTCTGACCGATCTTTCCCGGCTTCGGCCGCACTCGCCGTGCTTCCGCACGGCGATGGGCCTCGAAGGGCCGGTAGGCCCAGCCGCCCCTGGGCATGGGGCGGCGGTTGCGTCGTATCTCCCGGCTGACCGTGGAGGGGCTGCGGCCCAGTCCCGCCCCGATCTGGCGGATCGACGCTTTCTCTCGCAGCCGGTCGGCGATGTGGGTGCGCTCGGACTCGGTCGGATAGCGAGACGCCGGAGCCGGTTCCTCAGCGATCACAAGAGGAGGAACCGGCCTCCGGCCACCAGGCGGGGAGTGCCGGCCGTTGCGCCACCGCTCACCGGTACGCAGGTTGATACCGACCGTCCGCGCGGCTTCCCGCGTGCTGTAGCCCTGTTCCATGAGCTGGAAGTATGCGGCCCGCTTTCGGACCAGCCTCTTCCCACCCCCGGCCTCCCGGTTCTTCCGGATCTCGAAGTCCATCGCACCCCTTCATCTGGGGTGTTGCGACGACCACTGGAACTCAAGGGTTCGGGAGGGGGCGCCGCCTTCTTCTTTGCTGCACGACGGCCCTCAAGGGCAGCGGCTTCTTGGCCCAGGCCGTAGACGGTGTGGCCCGCCGCTGCTGCCAGAGCTCTCCGTCAGCTCGTGATCACCCTGAGGTGCTGTGCCGGTCAGGCCGGAAGGCGATGCTGTAGGGGACGGATTCGGCCCAGTCCAGCACCGGTTGCGGCAGGTCTTGCCGGAACGGCTCCTGGCCGTCCTGCGAGACGACGCTGAGCTGACAGGTGTCGATCTCTGCCGCGTCCAGCGGCCGCCCGCCGATGTCGGTCGGCGGGAGTTTCTGGGGCAGCCGGTCCGTCACCGCCGTGCCCAGAATCGCGGCCTCGCGTGGGTGCTGCCTCCATGGCACCGATGACGGCTTGGAAGGGAACCAGGCGGGCCTCTCGGATACGGACGCCCAGGCGAGCCGCGGTCCGGCCCCATGATCTGGGCACGCAGTCCGAGACGAGCGCAGCGTTGGGTGACGGCTGCAGCGTTCGGCAGATTCGGTCAGATGCGCCAGGTGTGCAGGCGGTCCGCCGCCGCGGGCAGCTTGACCTCTCCGTCCCGGATCTCGCGAATCAGGTCGGACAGCGCGCCGTACGGCGGGTCGATGCCCTGGCCCGACTGTCCCGTGTACTGCGCGGCGACGATCGCCGCGAACAGGCTGTGGCGGTTGGGCAGCGGTTCGAGGCGCGGGTGGTGAGCACCTGGCCGTGGGAGTGCATGACCACCCAGGACGCCATCGTCGGGGGACTGCCCGGACAGGCCGTCGAGCAGATCGCCGGGCGACTGGTCGACGCCGCGAGCGTCAGGTACCTGGGCGAACCGGCCACCGAGGACTCGGGCGTGCCAAAGCTGCAGGCCTTCGCCGAAGGCCCCGGCTCATCCGGCACATGGAGCACTGGCGCTGGCACAAGGTTCTGATCGTCCGCGTGGCCAATCCGACCATCGGCCGCAGCTGAGCGCGCGAGCAGCACCACCCGGGTCAGCCAAGCGGACGCCAGGCACCGCATGTGCAGTCACCTGTCGACAACGAACTGGACGCAGCGTCCTGCCGGGCCGCGGCGGGGGCCGCGGCCGGGGTGCCCGACCTCGCTTTGGCAGTTCGTTGGCGCTGGCACCTCACCCGCGAACATGGCCAAATTTGATTTAACGTTCAACCTGCCCTGGTGGCATGCTGCTCAGGGCGGCGCCAGCCAGCCCGGCGCCCGGCCCAACACCCCGTATACGTACAGGAGATGACCCGACATGCCGCAGACGCAGACGCAGCCCCGGCCTCACGCGCAGGCCCAGTCCCTGCCCCTCCGACTCCATCACCACGCCTGGATCACCGACGACCAGGAAGCCAACCGCCGCTTCTACGAGGACGTGATCGGCCTGCCTTTGGTGGCCACGTGGACCGAGTGCGAGGTGATGGCCGGCGTCGAGCGCGCCTACAGTCACACTCTCTACGGCCTGGCCGACGGCAGCGCGCTCGCCTTCTTCCAGTTCGCCGACCCCAAGGACCAGGCGGAATTCAGGACCAGCATCAACACAACTCCCATGCGTCACATAGCCTTCAAGGTCGAGGCCGGTGCACAAGAAGCCATCCGCGAGCGCATCGACGCAGTCGGCTCGGCGGACGCGAACCCCCATGTGATCGACCACGGCTTCTGCGTCTCGCTGTACGTCACGGACCCCAACGGGCTGATCCTGGAGTTCGCCGTCGACCACCCCGACGTGGAGAAGATCGACGCCGAGCAGCGCACCACCGCACACACCGACCTCGCCCGCTGGCTCGCCGGAGACCACACCAGCAACAACCGCTGGCGCTGATCTGCACCCTGCGGCGCCGGGGCGGGTACTGGCCTGCCGCTCAGCCCCGTGCCGCCAGTATTCGGCTCAGGCAACCGCTCCAGGTACCGCACAGGACCGGCTGTCCGAAGGCCTCCGGGACCGTCTTCGGGGACCACCCCCGCGTGCGCGGGGACCACGGCGCCGCACGGGCATGCGACGCGGATTTTCTGGGACCACCCCCGCATGCGCGGGGACCACGGCGTCGGCGCGGAGACGTTCGCGGCCCAGCAGGGACCACCCCCGCGTGCGCGGGGACCACGGGTCACCGCACTGGGCGTCCGGGCGCCGCGCGGGACCACCCCCGCATGCGCGGGGACCACACGCGCTACGCGCGACGTCCCCAGCATGGCGCGGGACCACCCCCGCATGCGCGGGGACCACAGATGCGCCAGCGACGCCTCGTCGAACAGGTCGGGACCACCCCCGCATGCGCGGGGACCACGATGTCCACTGCGCCGTTGCGGACCTCGGTGAGGGACCACCCCCGCATGCGCGGGGATCACGCGCCTCGGTCAATCGCCGCGTGCGTCACACCGGGACCACCCCCGCATGCGCGGGGACCACAGGGCGCGACCAGTGGTTTCACCCGGTGGGCTGCGGGGTTTTACTTACTTTCGAGAACTCCGGCATATCCACCCGAAGGGTTCCTTCTAGAGGGAAGCACAGTGACCTGATCACGCTACTACGCGCAGACGACCCCAGCGCCGCGTCGTCGCCGGGACAGCCGGGGGCCGAGGAGCCAGCCGACCGGACCGGTGACTGCGCTCGGCCCGCCGGGCGCTGCTTCGCCCGCCAACACGGGCACAGCATCCACCAGTTCTACGGCCGCACGGCCTCGCGGAACAGGAAGCCCATGGCGCGAAAAACATAGCTCCGCCCGCCGGGCCGCTCAGCAGCGCCACACCGGGCCCGCCGCAGCGCAGGCAAAGCACCGTCCGCCCCGCCCCCCTCCGGCCACCGGCGACGACACCCCCGGCCTTAAACAGGGCCTGCACACCGGCATCGAACAGCCACCGCCACCGCCCAGCCCGGAACCACCCGGGCCGCCAGGCCAGCTCGCCCTGTCCTCAGTAAGCTCCAGCGTGCCTCCCGGCTGAGCCTGCGCAGCCTGGGCGAAGCCACCTGGGCCATGGCCGTCACCAGCAGCGGCACCTTAGACGTTGTCCTATGTGGTGAGGCGGAGTGGTACCTCAGCATGGGTCAGGGGGCGTGGAGTTGGATCGTTCCGGACGGGCTGTGGGAGATCGCGAAGCCGTTGCTTCCGCCGTCAAGAGTGCGGCCGCAGGGTGGCGGAACGCCGGCGCTGGAGAAGGCCGGTAAGGGATCCTGAATTTCGGTTCAGCGCTGGCGCTGGTAGTGCTCGTCCTGGTTTGCGATACACGGCAGGGTGAGGGGCATCAAGGCCGCGGCATCGCAGCCTGCCGCGGTGTCGAGGAATGGTGTTGGCGTGTGGTTTTGTCAGGAATCGGTGGGGAGTTGGCTGCGGTACAGGGCGATGGCTGCTTCCGGGGGGAAGTTGGGGACGGTGGTTGTTTCGCCGGTGTCCTTGGCTACGACGATGTTGGCGCCGCCGGGCGGGGGCGGCATCGGCGGGGCTGTCGGGTCCACTGGTTCGGTGGGCGGGAAAGTGGCGTAGACGAGGTAGCCGATGTCGAATTCGTGGACGTGCATGGGGGCGGGTGAGCCGTCCGCCAGCCGTGGCTGGGCGTATCGGCTGCGGACGATGGCGAGCGCTTCCTCGGCGGTGGCCGGGGGAGTGCTCGGGGGGACAGGCATGTCCTGCGCCATGAAGGTTTCCGTCCTGTTCAGTGCGATTGCCGTACGGGCGGGCGCCCCCGGTCGCTGAAGCAGGCCGGGGGCGCCTGACATCGGTGGTCAGCCCGAGAACGTTCTGTCCTCGGTGAGGTTGCCTTCCTTGTCCCACTTCTGGCGGCTTGCTCGCCTGCCTCGCTCGTTGAACACGGTGTGTTCGGCGAGTTGGCCATTGGGATACCACTTGCGCCAGTCGCCCACGGCCAGGCCGTACCGGGTAAGTCCTTCCAGCTTCATGGTTCCGTCCGGATACCACGCGAATTGCGGACCGGACGGAACTCCCTCGTGGTAGGAGACCAGGCTGGTGATTCGGCCTTCCTGGTCGCGGGAAACGACTTCGCCTGTGACGAGGCCGTCTTCACACAGCACGCGCGCGGCATCATCCCGGTACGTGTCTTCGTATTCGATGCGTACGGTCATTCCGTGTCAGTCCGTTTCGGGGGGTAGTTCGCTGTCCCTGCGCCGGTAGTCACCAATTGTATACTGATGGCGCCCGGCGTAGCTGGGCACATCCCGGAGAATGCCGTGACAGTTCGGGCAGGCCGGCGCCGATTGGCCGGGGAGGTGAATTACGGCTCCCCTGGTCTTCTTGTTTTTCGAAATGGCCTCTTCGATCCAGCGCGGGTCGAACCGCATATCGCTCAGGGCATCACGGCTCAGCGGAGGCGGTGTGGAGCTGTCTCCGTGTTCCGCACGCCAAGCCTGCTCCAGCTGTCGCTGCCGGGCCCAGAGGAGTTCATTCACGGCCTTGACTTCGGCGTGCCGCAGCGGTTCGTCGAAATAAGCCCGACCGATGAGGGCCATCTCCTCCTTGATTACATTCCCGTTCTCGTCCCGCGCCGCCTTGCCGTCCGGACCGAGCCGGTCGCCGATACGGACCTCGTCCTCGCTCTTCATGATCGGATGCACCCAGGCGGCCATGCCGAGGTAGTTGTCCCGCAGGAGCGGGTGCAAATTCTCGGGTTCGATCAGATCGCTCGCGAGGCCATTGAGGCCCTCGGTGATCATTCCGGTGCGGCGGTCAATTGCCAGCGCGGAACAAGGTCCTTCCAGGTTGGCATCCCGCATAAGGGCATGCTGGCGTGCCCGTTCCTCGGACATTTCCTGAATGTATTCGCTGACGGATTTGCCGTCGATGCTGGTGATCAGGCCGTCTTCGTTGACCTTCACCCGGTCGGTGTCGCTGAGGTCGAGCTGCTCCACCAGCCCGCCACGGCTCTTGTCGTCCACCCCGGAATCCAGGTCACGGGTGTCAGGGGTTTCGCCGGGGTCGACGGGGTCGGGGAAATCGGGCTGGGGGTCCACGCGGACATCACCGGCCGACGGCGCTTTGAAGCGCTCGGCCGGGTCCTGTTGCTCGCTCCGGTCGTCGTCGCTGCCGTCGTGATGCTGGTCGTGGCCTTGGTCGTCGTTGCGCTGGTCGTCGTGGCCCTGGTCGGGGTCGGGCGGGTTCGGGTGCTCGCCTGCGGGGTCCGTGGGTTCGGGCAGTGGGTCGTTCTTGTTTGTGTGGTCAGGGGATTTGTGGTCGGCGCCCGCGGGTTCGACTGGGCCTTGCGGGTCGGGGGTCGTGGGGTGCAGCGGTGGTGGCACCTGCGCGGCTGTTCCGTCATCGCTTGTCTCGGCGGCGGGCCTGCCGTACATCATCGGGTTGGGGCTGTTGCGCAGGTGATCGGCGAGGTACTGCGAAATACTCGCGCCGCGATGCGCGGGCACACTTTCGCGGTTGCTCGGCGAGGAGTCCGACGTCTGCCCTTCGGATGGCGTGTGCTGCGGATTGGTTGTGTCGTCGGCGGTCGGGGAGTGGTCCGTGACGTCAGCGGTGTTGTCGGCGGAGGTGTCCGGAGTCTGGTCTGAGGACTTGTCCGGAGTGTTTTCCGGAGCCTTTTCCGCGGTCTTTTCGGCAGACGAGGTGTTGGGGTCGGTCCCGGTCGGCTCGGTAGTGGAGTCCGGCTTGCCGTCGGCCTGCTCGGAGGAAGTGCCGTCGGGCTTCTCCACGGCTTTGTCGGCGTGGAGCGGCTGACGGTCGGCGTCGAGCGGGATGTGCCAGACGTGCTCCGCATTCGAGATGTGGAGCGGGTCCGTGCTGACGGCCCCGGTCTGGGTGTCCACCCAGATGATCTTGCCGTGGTGATTGACCGCGTTGAAGGCGTGACCGCCACCGTTGTTGGGCCAGGCGACCTGCACGATGGCCGCCGCGCCGTGGCCGGCTTGCTGGAGATCGTGTGCGATCCGCGCGGCGGTGTGGGGATCGTCGCCACGACCGGTGTACGTGTGGCGGGCGCCGCTCCAGCGGATCTGGTTCTCGTTGGCGTTGTTCTCGGGGGACCAGGTGTCCGGGGCGCCGTCTGCCGTGGTGTCGGGCGTACGCGGTGCGGAGACCTGGGGGTTGCCGTACCAGGTCTCCAGGAAGGAGCGGGAGCAGTCGGCGCAGTTGTTGCCGCGACCGGAAACCTTGTTGCCGCCGTCGTTCTGCAGCTGGCCCCATGGCTCGAAGGGGTTGGCGAAACGCTGCGGCGTGCCGTCGGGGTTCCGCGGATGGGCGTCCGCCAGCAGTTGCTGGTCACTCGGGTCAGGCGGCAGGAGACCGCCGGTGTCCTGGTTGAGGTCGCCCCGGATGGCGTTCAGGGAGTTGGGGTCGGGATTGGGGTCGGGGCCAGGGTTGGGGTCGGGGTTGGGGGCGGGATGAGGGGTGGGGTCCGGGTTCGGGGCCGAATGCTCGTTTTGCGGATGCGGCTCGGTCTGCTGAGTCGGCGCCTGGTTCTGCTGTGATGTCTGCTCGGGAGTGGGCGTCTGCTGCTGGGGCGGCGTTTGCTGCTGCTGAGGGTGGGAGTTCGTAGTGGGCTGCTGCTGCTGGTGGTGGTCTGGTTGTTGTTGTGGTGTCTGCTGGTTGTGAGGGGCTGGTTGGTGTTGGTGTTGGTTTTGGTGAGGGGCGGGCTGTGGTTGTGGCTGGGTTTGTGGTGTGTGCTGCTGGTAGGGCTGGGGGGACGGGCCCGGCTGTTGCTGAGGCTGGATATATGGGTTGGGCTGTTGTTGGTGGGGTTGCGGCTGGGGGTGCTGCTGGGGGTAGGGCTGCGTCTGGTGTGGTTGTTGCTGGTATGGGCCTGGCTGGTGCGACTGGTGCGACTGGTGCGACTGGTGCGGCTGTTGGGGGTGGTGCGGGCCAGGCTGCTGGGGCTGGTAGGGCTGCTGTTGGGCGTATGGGTTCGGTTGCTGTGCGTAGGGCTGTTGGTGGTGCGGTTGCTGCTGGTACGGCCCCGGTTGCTGGGCGTACGGATTCGGCTGCTGGTACTGCTGCTGCGGGTACGGGCCCGGCTGGTGTGACTGCTGCTGGGGGTATGGCTGCTGCTGGGGCTGCTGATACGGGTTGTGTTGTTGCGGTTGCGGTTGCGGTTGCGGCTGGTGTGGTGATGGCTGGGGGGCGGGGGTCTGGGCCTGGCCAGGGACGTACGGATTGCGGTTGGCGTCGAGGGTCAGGTGCCAGACGCGGTCCGCGTGGGTGTGGATGGGCTGCTGGCTGATTTGCCCGGTCTGACTGTCAACCCAGACGACGCGGCCGTGGTGATTGACGGCATTGAAGACATGCGCGCCACCGCCTGAACCGTCGGCGTTCTTCGGCCAGGTGACGAGGACGGCAGCGCCGGCGCCGTGCCCTGCCTGGCGGAGCTCGTCGGCGATGCGGGCATAGCTGTTCTGCGCGTTGTGCCCGGAGTCGCGGAAGGGGGTGCCCGCCCAGTCCATGATGTTCTGGGCGCCGTCCCGTTCACCGCTGAACCGGTCGAGGTTGCCGTTCTGGTCCTTGTCGAAGGTGCGCGGTGCGGAGACCTGGGGGTTGCCGTACCAGGACTCCAGGAACGAGCGGGTGCAGTCCGCGCAGTTGTTGGAGCGCCCGGGCACGTTGGTGCCGCCGTCGTTCTGGTGGAAGGCCCAGGGCTGGAACGGGTCCGGGTGCAGTTGCGGGGTGCCGTCGGGGTTGCGCGGGATGACGTTCAGCAGCGCTTGTTGGTCATGGGGGAAGGGCGAGTACAGGCCGTTTGGTTGGTGGTTGAGGCTGTTTCGCACGTCCTGGTAGTTCGGGCGCGGTGGGTGCTGGGGTGGCAGTGGCTGCTGCTGTTGGTATGGCTGCTGATATGGCTGGTGCTGTTGAGCTTGAGCTTGAGCTTGGTTTTGGGCGTGGTGGGGCTGATACGGCTGCTGGTACGGCCCTTGGTGCGGCTGCTGAGGGGCTGCCTGCTGCTGGTTCGGGTAGTGCGGCTGCGGTTGTTGCGGCTGCTGGTAGGGGTTGGGCTGGTGGTTCTGCAGGGTGGGCTGGTGCGGCTGCTGATGGGGTGCGGCCTGATGGGGCTGCTGGTACGGGGGGTTGGGCTGCTGGTACGGATTGGGCTGGTGGGGGCCGGGCTGGTGCGGTTGTTGGTGAGGGTGGGGAAAGTTCGGGTGCGGTGCGGCGGGTTGTTGGGCCTCCGGCCGGGGCCGGTCACGGTCGGGGCGTGACGGTTGCGGGCCTGCCGCGTCGGGGTGTGTCCCATCGGGGTGTGGCCCGTCGGGCCGGTGGGAGCCCTGGGGCTGGGGGTTCGGCTGGGAGGCTTGGGCATGCTGACGGGCGTCCGTACGGGAGGCGTCGGAGGCTGGAGAATCGGAGTGCGGAGTGCCCCGTTCCGGGCGCGGATGACCGTGGTCCGAAGGGGTGTGGTCGTCCCGTTCCGGCTGTGTGCGGTCGGCCGGGGTGGGGCCGTCCAGGCGCGGGTTGTGCGGCGGGGCTTCGGGACGGGGCTGCTGGGTTTGGGCGTGGATGACCTGCGAGCCGTCGGGGCGGCGGTTGTCGCGCGGCGGGGTGGTGGGGGTGTCACGGCGCGGGCCGTCCGGACGCGGGGTGTACGGGGGACGATCCGGCCGGGGCTGTTGCGCGGCGTCCTGGATGGGGCGGCGGCCGTCGGGGCGTCGGTCGGCTTGCGGTGCGGTGTTGGCGTTGGAGGGTGTGCTGCTGCGGGACGGGGTGGAGTTCGCAGGGGTGGGGCCGGCCTGGGGCGGCATGGCGGTCGGCATGCCCATGGCTGGTCCCGCATTCTGCGGGGTGTTCTGCTGGGGGGCGGGTGCCGGGCCCGCATCCGGGGTGGGTGTGGGGGTGCGGGTGGGCGGCGGGGCGGTTGCGGTGTCCGCGGACTGGGTGATCAGTTCGGTGTCGTCCCGCATATGGGGCATGGGGTTGCCCGGTGCCGGGTCGCGCTGCTGTATGGGCTGGCCCGAGGACGGCGAGTGCTGTACGGGGGCGCCCTGGGGCGGTGCGCTGACGTGTGGCGTGGCGGGACGGCCGCTGCCGGTGCCGCTGGAGCCGTTGTCGTCGGGGGTGGAACTGGAGCCGTCGTTGCTCGGCGGGTTGCCGCTGATGGGGTCCGGTGCAGAGGGTGCAGAGGAGGCAGGTCCGGGGGAGGGCGTGGTGGTGGGGGTGTCGTGGCGCGGCGCGGATTGGTCCGACGTTGAACGGTCCGGGGCCGGGCCGGCGTCGGGCGCCGGAGCGGGGGCGGGTGCCGCGTCCGGATGGGTGGGGGGTGGCGGCCCCGGTGCGGGCTGAGTGGAGAGGTTGTCGGGGTTGGGGCGCGCGTGGTCCGGGGTCGTGTCCGGGGCGGGCTGGGTGGTGACGTTGTCGGAGGTGGGGCGGGCCGCCTCCGGGGTGTGGTCCGGAGCCGGTTGGGTGGTGAGGTTGTGGGGGTTGTTGTCCGGGTTCGGGCGTGCGGAATCCGGGGTGTGGTCCGGGGCCGGCTGGGTGGAGACGGCGTCCGGGGCAGGGCGGTGGGAAGCAGAGTCCGGGGCGGCGCCGGAGTCATTGCGGGCGGAGGCGGTGTCGGGGCGTGTGTCGCCTGCGTCCGGGCTGTGCCGGTCGGCTCCCTGGTAGCCGGAGTCGAAAGGCGAGCGCTGGTCCGGGGGCGGCAGTGGCTGTGCCGTGGGGCGGGAGGGCGTGCCGTCTGAGCCGTTGGCGCCGGAGTGGCCCGTTCCGGAGGACGCACCGGCACCGGACGGGTGGGAGCCACCGTCCGCACCGCTCCCACCGGGCCCGCCGGAGTCCGAGCCGGACCCGGCATGCGTACCGGACCCGGGGCCCGAGCCGCCCGCACCCGTACCCGAGCCGGGACCCGAGCCCGACCCGGAACCGGAACCCGACCCAGAACCGGAACCCGACCCGGACCCGGAACCAGCCCCCGAGCCGCCGCCGCTGCCACTACCGGAACCGGAACCGCTCCCCGAGCCGCCACCGCTCCCCGAGCCGCCACCGCTCCCCGAGCCACCGCCATCCCCCGAGCCGCCCCCGGTTCCGCCTCCGCCGCCGTCATCGCCATGGCCGGCGGCGGAGTCCAGGCCGTGGCGGGCACGGCGCCCGGCGCGGCTGCCGGCGCCGTCGCGCAGGGATTCGCCGAGGGTTTCGCCGGTGTTCTTCAGCGCGTCCTTGCCGGCCTCGACGCCCTTCTTGGTGGTGCGTCCGAGGTCATAGCCGTTCTGGGCGCCGAAGTTCTGATTGACGGTCTGCGCGATGAGGTCGGAGGCCATCGCCTCCAGCGCGGAGATGACCGGTTCCTTGGCCGCCTCCATGATGGCGTCCAGGAGTTGTTTGGCGACCTCTTTGAGGATGCGGCGCACGATCTCGCGGGTGGCCAGAGTACCGGCGGCGGCGCCGATTTCGGACAGGCCCAGGGTGAAGGGGGCGGCGGCCTGGGCGGCGATGATTTCGGCAGCCAGGATGACCAATTGGGCGATCACGGCGATTTTCATGCCGACGACCAGAGCGGCGGCGGCTTCCAGGGTGAAGGCGATGATTTCGGCGGCCTGGCGGGCGTCGTCGAAGTAGCCGGAACCGTCGGCGAACTTGTCCCAGGTCTTGCTGAAACCTTCGATGGAGTCGCCGGCGTTCTCGGACAGGACGTTGGCGGCGGCGCTGTTTCCGCGGGTCTGGTGGCCGGCGACATCAGCGGCGAACTGGCGCCAGACCTGCGCGCATTCGATGAGCTTGTCCTCGTCGGCATGCGGCCAGTTGAAGCCGAGCATGTCCAGGACCCATTCCAGCGGATCCGGCAGCATGAGAGACAAGGTGGAGCTCCCCCGTGAAAGTACGTGAAGGTACGTGAAAGTGCGGGTACGGCCGGCCGGTGAACGGTGACCGGCGGCAGTGATCGTGCTTGACGGCGATGCGGACAGCGGCGGCGACGGCGTGGCGGACAGCGGCGATGACAGCGAGGCGGACAGCGGTGAGGCGCGGGACCGTGAGCGGTGGAGGCGGTGGGGCTGCTGCCCCGCGCGGCCGAAGCTGCTGCCCCGCGCGGCCGAAGCTAGCCCGTAACCCCCGTACCACCACCCGGCCCAAGGCTCGGCCGGCCCGTGAACTCGGTCCGCCCGCGGACTCACTCGGCTCGCGAGCCTGTCCGCCTCACCCTCAGTGCGGCCTGGGCCCTTCCAGCCGCGAGACCAACTTGTCCGACCCGCCCGCCTGCGGGTTGGGCACGTGCTGCTTGATCAGCGACTCGCTGAAGTCCTCGGACTCCGCGTAGTTCTTCGACATCGAGGTCAACGCCTTGCCGATCTCCTGGAGCTTCGAGGACAGGTGCCCCATCGACTCGTACATGCCGTCGCGTACGCCCTCGTAGACGACGCCGAACTTCTCGCCGATCTCGTCGTCGCCCCACGGCGGCATGTCGGCCTTGCTGGCGAACGACGTCAGCCCGCTCGTGAACTGCTCGCCGAAGGACTTGTCCGGCTCCTTCTGCCCGCCCGCCGGCGGCGTGCCCGGCGGACCCGCGCCCAGGGCGCTCAGCCCGTCCATCAGCCGCTTGACCGAGTTCTGAAAGTCCTCGCCCAGCTTCACGAAGCTGGTGCCCTCGGCCTTCAGCGACTCCGTATCCGTCTGGAAACCACCCGCGCCGCCCATGACGTCCCCCGTCGTAGTGCTCGTCTGCATTCGGTACTCGATGTGTTCTGCCCGGCCGAGCCTACGGGGGCGTGTCGACAACCCGCCATGGACCGTCCGACTCCGCGACGGCGAAGACAGCCGCGAAGGCCGGGCCGAGGCTTATCGTGCCGGGATGAATCAGGGCGTACCCGGGCGCTGCAACCGGTGATAGAACTCCACGGCGGAGTCACGCGGGTAGTTGGGCAGGAACGTCACTTCGCCATCGGCCTTGGAAATGACGACATTGCTGCCTCCGGGACAGGGCGGCGGACTGTTCGGGTCGTCGTGGACCGGGTATCCGGCGTAGATGAGATAGCCGATGTCGAATTCGTGCACATATAGCCCGACCGGCCCGTTGGGGGAACCGACCGGGGGGAAATGCGTGCGTCCGATCTCCAGGGCGTGGTCGGCGTCGGCCGGGACGACCGGTGGCGGGGACGGGGGGAGGGGCGGAGGGTAGGGCGGCGGCGCGGCGAGTGGCTGGGAATGTGCGTCACCGGCCGGGACCCCCGCGGTATCCCCCACAGGGTTTTCGCCCGAGTTGTTCGGGTCCGTCATAGAACTTTCTCCCCCTTGCGCGAGCGTCACGACGACTGAACGGATGCCTGAGTTCAACTTAACGGACGCGGATGAGCCAGCTGTGGTTTCAGGGACCGCCGGCCGACGGTACCCGGCAGTGTCGGCCCGGCGGCCCGGCGGCCCGGCGGCCCGGCGCCCGGCGGCCCGAGGGCAGAGGGCGGAAGCGCCCGCGCATCCCTGGCGCGAGGGAAAGGAGGCCGTACGGCATCGGGAACACCCAGCCGCGCCCCCATCCACCGCCAAGACATGTGCAAGGCGGCAAGGTATGGCTAACCTGATCATGTGACCCGGTTTCACCAGCTGGCCGGCGCGGCCGGTCCCAGTGCATTCGAGGCTACGCATGAGGCGTACTTCGCGTCGATCGCGCAGGTCGACGAATGCCGCGACGGCACCGTGCGGCATCGGCTGCGGCCCGAGGTCGGGGACGGGACGATCGAGGTGACGTCGCTGCGGAGCGGGTTTCACATCGTGCGGTACGACGTCGCGTTCGCGGGCGGGCACCAGGTCGGGTTCGCCTTTCCCGGGGACCACTTCGAGCTGGAGCACTGCGTCGACGGGCGGATGCACATCAGCGAGAGCAGCACCGGTGCCGGGGATCTGCAGGCCCGGTCGGTGTCGTTGAGCCCGCGGTGTGCCACCGACGGTGTGGTCGAGCACGGTGACGGGGAGCGGTACCGGGCGGTGTCGGTCACGGGGACCTGGACCGGGCTGGAGTCCTATCTCGGGGGGCTCGGGGCGGGGGAGCTGCCGGCCATCGGGCCGGAGCGGGTGGCGCGTGAGCGGTATCTGGGCCGGTCCACCGCGTTGCGTCCGGTGGCCGGACCGCTGGAGGAGATCTTCCTGCACCGGCGGACGTCTCCGGGGCGCCTGCTGTTCATGGAGTCCCGGCTGGTGGCCGCGCTGGGGGCGCTGATCGACGGGCTCACGGCCACCGTGCCGTCCGAGGAGGGCGGGGACCTCGCGCTGGACGATCACGAGGTGGTCGCGTTGCGCCGGGTCCCCGAGATGCTCTGGCGGGAACGGCACGCGCCGCCGACGCTGGCCGAGGTGGCCCGTGCGTCGTCGATGTCGGTGCGGCGTCTGGCGACCGGGTTCCGCGCGCTGTACGGGATGTCGGTGATGGAGTATCACCGGCGCCGCTGTCTCGACCGGGCGGCTTCGCTGCTCGTCGAGACCGACTGGCCGGTGGCCCGGATCGGGCACGAGGTCGGGTACGCCTCGCCCAGCAACTTCGGTTACGCCTTCCGGCGGGACCGGGGGATCAGCCCCGCCCGGTTCAGGCGGGCGCACTCCTGAGAGAGGGAGCGGCCGGACGGGCCCGTGGGCGGACGGCCGGCGGTTGCCGGGAGGGCGTCGCGCTCCACATTTCCGGGGGCTTTGCTCCACACCGTGATACGGGCCCGGCGCCGACGATGGGGTGAGCAGCGGTCGCACCGGCCGTCGTTGCCGTCGTCAGGATCGCACTCGATGCCCCTGTCGGCGCAGCCATGCCGTCAGCAGAAAAAGTAAGGGTAGCCTTGCCTAACTCGGCCGGTATCCCTCAGGAATCCTCGGATGGAGACCGATGACCGTCAGTATCGAATCCGCGCCCCCGCGGACCGGAACGGGGCGACTGATCATCGTCCTCGGCGGACTCTCGGCGGTGTCGCCGTTCGCCATCGACATGTACGCGCCCGGCTTCCCCGAGATCGTCACCGCGTTCGGCACCTCGAAATCGGCCGTGCAGATCTCCCTGACGGCCTGTCTCATCGGGCTCGCCGTCGGGCAGCTGCTGCTCGGCCCGATCAGCGACGCGATGGGACGCCGGCGGCTGCTCCTGGCCGGCTCCGGCATGTTCGCCGTGTTCTCCCTGGTCTGCGCGGTCGCCCCGTCGATCGCCGTGTTCGACGTGGCCCGACTGCTCCAGGGGATCGCGGGCAGCGCGGGGATCGTCCTCGGGCGGGCGGTCGTCAGCGACCGGTTCACCGGCACCCACGCGGCCCGCCAGCTCACCACGCTGAGCGTGATCGGGTCCACGGCGCCGGTGCTGGCACCGGTCATCGGCGGCCTCATTCTCGGCGTCGGCTCCTGGCGCCTGGTGTTCGTGGCGCTGGCCGCGACCGGGCTGCTGCTGATGATCGCGATCCGGGCGTGGGTCCCGGAGTCGCTGCCCGTCGAGCGGCGCCGCACCGGCGGCCTGCGGACCGTGTTCGCCGCGATGGGCGGACTGCTCCGGCGCCGCGAACTGGTCGGCTACCTCCTCGCCATGGGGTGCGGCCTGGGCGCCCTGTTCGCCTACATCACCGGCTCGCCGTTCGTCTTCGAAGGCGGCTACGGCCTGTCGCCGACGGCGTACAGCCTCGTCTTCGCCACGAACGCGGTGGGCACCGTGGTGGCCGGCGCGATCTTCGGGCGGCTGGCCGGGCGGGTACGCCTGAACCTGCTGCTCGTCATCGGAGTGGTCATCACCGTGGTCTCCCTGGCCACACTGGTGACTCTGCTCTCCGTCGGTGTCGACACGTTCCCCACCACGTGGGCCTGCCTGTTCGGCCTGACGTCCGGGTTCGGGCTGCTGCTGCCCGCGTCGATCACCATCATCCTCGCGGTCGGCAGCGATGCGCCCGGAGCGGCCTCCGGCCTGCTCGGCGGCGCCCAGTTCGTGCTCGGCGCCGCGGCCGCGCCGCTGCCCGGTGTGCTGGGCAACACCACCGCCATGTCGACGGCCGTCGTGGTGCTGGGCTGTGTGCTCGTCTCCGCGGTGGCCCTGCTCACCCTCGCCCGGCCGTGGCAGGGGCATGGCGAGCCGGCCGGTCAGTCGTCCTGAGGGCGACGTATGCGGGGTATCCCGGGGCCTGTGACGCGGATGCGTCCGGATGCCCGGTGACGCGGACGTACCCGGTGCCCTGTGACGTACCCGGTGTCCCGCGGCGAGTCCGGTGCCCCGCGACATATCCGGAGTTCCGTGACGTACCGCGACGTACCTGAGAAGGGAAAGCCCGTGACCCGTACGGAAAGTCAGCTGACCGCCACTACGGCGCCCGTCGAGGAATTGGAGATAGCCCGCGGCTGTCCCTACGCACCGAACGCGCAGCACGTCGGATTCCAGCAGCAGGGCCGGCCCGTCAAGGTCTCCTTGGCGAATCTGGCGCCCGGTGCGCCGGTGTGGGCGGTGAGCAGCCACGCCGACATCCGTACGATGCTCATCGACAGCCGGTTCAGCGCCGACCGGCAGAAGCAGGGATTTCCGTTCCAGGTCGACGGGCAGCCGGGGAATTTCCGCCGGACGATGATCTCCATGGACGGGCCGGAACACCGGGACGTCCGGCGTTCGGTGACCGCCGAATTCACCCTGAAGCGCATGAAGGCGTTGCAGCCGCGTATTCAGCAGATCGTGGACGGCTGCCTCGACGCGATGCTGGCCGGGCCGAAACCAGCGGATCTGGTCAGCGCGCTCTCCCTGCCCGTTCCCTCGCTGGTGATCTGCGGGCAGCTCGGGGTGCCCTACGAAGACCACGACTTCTTCCAGGCCCGTTCCAACAAGCTGCTGCTGCGCGGCGCGTCCGCCGAGGAGCGGCTGCGCGCGCTCGACGAACTCCTGGAGTTCCTCGGCGGCCTCATCGCGGAGAAAGAGACCGCGCCGACCGACGACCTGCTCGGGCGGCAGATCGTGCGACTGCGTGAAGAGGGGACGTACCGGCGCGAGGATCTGGCCCGGATGGCGTTCCTCCTCCTGGTCGCCGGGCACGAGACCACCGCGAACATGATCTCGCTCGGTGCCATGGTCCTGATGGACCGGCCGGAGGACGCGGACGCCCTGCGTGCGGACCCGGGCAAGATCCCGGTCGCCGTGGAGGAACTGCTGCGCTACTTCACCATCGCCGAGTTCATTCCCACCCGCGTGGCCACCGAGGACGTCGAACTCGGCGGGTCCCTGATCAAAGCGGGGGACGTCCTGGTCGCGCTCTGCAACGTGGCCAACCGCGATCCCGAGGTGTTCCCCGGCGGCGACGAGCTGGACATGCAGCGCGGCGCGCGCCACCAACTCGCTTTCGGTTTCGGCGCGCACCAGTGTCTCGGGCAGAACCTCGCCCGTATGGAACTGGAGATCGTCTACTCGACGCTGCTGCGCCGTATCCCCACCCTGCGCTCCGCGATACCGACCGATGAGCTGCCGTTCAAACACGATGCGGACATCTACGGAATTCATGAATTCCCGGTTGTCTGGTGACGGGGTGAAGTGGTGGCGGGGAGGCGTAGTGACGTAGTGGCAGGGTGGCGGCGGACTGTCGAGGACCTGTCGCTCTACGTCGCTCGCTGCACGTCGCTCATTTGACGCCGAGCGCTTGCATCGCGCCGAGCGCTCTCAACGATGCACAGAACATGTCCACTGACTCAGACTGAATCAACGCGTCCGAGGAGATGAAGATTTCATGTGCGGCATAACGGGATGGGTGGACTTCGAACGTGACATGAGCGGCGCGCGGGACGTGCTGCGGGACATGGCCGATCCGATGGCCTGCCGGGGCCCGGACGCGCAGGGATACTGGACGGACACCCACGTCGGGTTCGGTCACCGGCGCCTCGCGGTCATCGACATCGAGGGCGGGGCCCAGCCCATGACCGTCGAACAGGACGGCCGGGAGCTGGTGGCCGTCACATACAGCGGCGAGGTGTACAACTACCGCGAACTGCGGGCCGAGTTGCGGACGCTCGGGCACCGTTTTCGCACCGAGAGCGATACCGAGGTCGTCCTGCACGCCTATCTGCAATGGGGCGCGGCCATGGTGGACAAGCTGAACGGAATGTTCGCCTTCGCGCTCTGGGACGCCCGCAGCGAGGAACTGGTCCTCGTACGCGACCGGCTCGGCATCAAACCGCTGTACTACTACCCGACGGGCCGGGGAATCCTGTTCGGCTCCGAGGCCAAGACGATTCTCGCGCATCCCGAAGTGCGTCCGGTCGTGGACCAGGACGGGCTGTGCGAACTGCTGGCGAGCGTGAAGACCCCGGAGCACGCGATTTTCCAGGGCATGTACGAACTCCGCCCCGGCCATCTGCTCCGCTTCGGCCGCACGGGGCTGCGTATCCACCGCTATTGGGCCCTTGAAGCACGCGAGCACACCGATGATCTGGACACCACCGTGCGGACGGTGCGCGAGCTGCTCGAAGACATCGTCGAGCGCCAGCTCATCGCCGACGTCCCGCTGTGCACCCTGCTTTCCGGCGGGATGGACTCCAGCGTGGTGACCGCCCTCGCCGCCCGTTCGCTCGCCGCGCGCGGAGCCGGCCCGGTCCGCTCGTTCTCCGTCGACTTCGCGGACAACGACCGGGATTTCACCGCGAACGTGGTGCACAGTTCCCCGGACGCCCCGTTCGCCGCCGAAATGGCCGCCCACGTGGCGGCCGATCACACCAATCTGGTGATCAGCCTGGAGGAACTCGCCGATCCGCGGACCCGTGCCGTGGTGCCGAAGGCGCATGACGCGCCGGCCGCGATGCTCGGTGACGGCTGCGCCTCGCTGTATCTGCTGTTCCGGGCGATTCGCGAACGCTCGACGGTGGCCCTGTCCGGAGAGGCGGCCGACGAACTCTTCGGCGGCTACGGATGGTTCCACGCGCCCGAGCTGCGCGACGCCGAGACCTTTCCCTGGGTGGCCGCCGGATACGACCTGATGCCGGTGCTCTCCGGGCTGCTGGACCCCGAATTGATCGCCGAGCTGGACATCGAGGGCTATCGCGCCCGGCGTTACGCGGAAGCGCTGGCCGAGATTCCGGTACTGCCCGGTGAGGACGCGGCGCAGCGGCGCATCCGGGAGGTGAGCTATCTCGCCATCACCCGCTTCGTGCCGTTCCTGCTCGACCGAAAGGACCGGATGAGCATGGCGGTCGGACTCGAAGTACGCGTACCGTTCTGCGATCACCGGCTCGTCGAATACGCCTTCAACGTGCCGTGGTCGATGAAGTTCTTCGACGGCAAGGAGAAGAGCCTGCTGCGGGCGGCGACCCGCGACCTGCTCCCGGTCAGCATCGCGGAACGCAAGAAGAGCGCGTATCCGATCAGCCACGATCCCCGCTACGACGCCTCGCTGCGGGACGAGTTCGACCGGCTGGCGTCCGACCCCGGCGCACCGGTGCACTCCCTGATCGACCGCGGCGGCATCCGCCGGAAGCGGGCGGACGGCTGGCCGGCCCGCGCCGGGCTGGAATTCATGGTCCAGCTCAACAGCTGGCTGAAGACCCACGAACTGAAACTCTGACGCCCGGCCCGGGCCGCTCGTACCCGGGTGCCCGCGCGAATCCCGATGCCGGCCCCGGTCAGCCGGTGGTCAGCATCGGGGCTGACCATTCTGACTGTGTCCTGACCCAGCTGACCGCCGTCGGCCCTTGGGGGCGTACGCGGCGCACGGCTTTGATGGGACGCATGTTGGACAGGAGCTATGTAGTGCCCTGTGCGAAACGGGGCAGTGTACTGGGAGAGACCGAGGCCACCGCGCTCACCGAGCTGCTGCGGGGCGAGTCCCCGCTGTCGATGGGCGTCTGGCGCGAGCGCTTCGAGCGGGCCTTCGCCCAACTGGTCGGCGCACGGCACGCGATGACGGCCACCAGCGGCACCGTCGCGTTGGAGCTGGCGATCCAGCTCCTGGACCTGCAGCCCGGCGACGAGGTCATCGCCACCCCCCAGACCTATCAGGCCACCGTCATGCCACTGCTGGACCGCGAGGTGACGGTCCGCTTCTGTGACATCGACCCGACGACGCTCGCCATCGACCCGGCCGCCGCCGAAGCGCTGATCACCCCCCGTACCAAGGCCCTGCTGCTGGTCCACTACGGCGGCTGCCCGGCCGAGATGGACGAGATCATGGCGATCGCCCGCCGGCACGGCGTCCTCGTCGTCGAGGACTGCGCGCACGCGCTGGGCGCCGACTACCGGGGCCGCACCCCGGGCTCACTGGCCGACATCGGCTGCTTCAGCTTCCAGAACGCCAAGAACATCACCACGCTCGGCGAGGGCGGCATGGTCACCTTCGACCGTGACGAGTGGGCCCTGCGCCTGGAACGGCTGCGCGGCAACGACGTCGACGCGCACATCGAGCCGGAGCAGCGCATCGACCCCGACGAGCCGCTCGTCCTGCCGTGGATGAAGTACTCCGCCGCGGTCTACAGCGACCGCGTCACCCGCATCCGGCGGGCCGGCACCAACGCCACGATGTCCGAGGCCGCGGCGGCCGTCGGTCTGGCGCAGCTCGGCCGCCTGGACGACCTCCAGTCGACCCGGCGCTCGATCGCGACCCGGCTCGACGCGGTGCTGCGCCGCTACCCGTGGATGCGGCCCCAGCAGGCCCCCGCGCACAGCACACACGCGTACCACCTCTACACCTGCTTCGCGGCCCGCCGCGAGCTGCGCGACCAGCTCCTGCTGGCCCTGGACCGGCGGGGGGTGGAGATCCAGCTGCGCTACTTCCCGCTGCACCTGACCCCGGAGTGGCGGCACCGCGGGCACGGCCGCGGCGAGTGCCCGGTCGCCGAGGGCATGTGGTTCGACCAGCACCTCAACCTGCCCTGCCACCCCGGGCTGCGGCCCTCGCAGGTGAACTATCTCGTCGAGGCGCTGGACGAGTCGCTGGCCGAGGTCCAGGCCATGGCCGAGGGAACGGCGGCGGCCACGCTGGGCGTCGCCATGGCGGCCGGCTGACATCCAGGGATGAACGTGAGTGAGGGGATGACCGTCGAGGCGGCCTTACGGGGACCGGAGGCCGCCCCCGGGCCCGGCGTCGTACGACCCGGCCGGGCCGTCACGGTGCCGATCAGCGCTCTGGACGTCTCCTGTCCGCTGCGCAGCGGCGGGCAGGACCCGGAACACGTCAGGACGCTGGCCATGCTGGACGCCTCGCTGCTGCCGCCGATCCTGGTGCACCACCCGACGATGCGGGTGCTCGACGGGGCGCACCGGGTGCAGGCCGAACTCCTGCGCGGCGGCTCGCAGGTCCGGGTGGAGTACGTCGAGGGCACGGAGGAGGAGTGCTTCGTGCTGGCGGTGCGCTCCAACGTCGGACACGGGCTGCCGCTGTCGCTGGCCGACCGCAAGACGGCCGCCGCCCGCATCCTGCGCGCCTTCCCGCAGTGGTCGGACCGGTCGATCGGCGAGGCGTCGGGGCTGTCCCCGAAGACCGTCGGCGTCATCCGGCGCCGTTCAGCCGAGGAAGATCCTCGACTGAACGGTGTGGGCAGGCTGGGCCGGGACGGCCGCGCGCACCCGTCCAGCGTGGCCGAAGGGCGGCTGTACGCCAGCAAGCTGATCGGCGAACGCCCGCACGCCTCGCTGCGGGAGATCGCCAGCTCCGCGGGGATATCCCTGGGCACCGCACAGGACGTGCGCAAACGGCTGGAGAACGGCCTGCATCCGGTGCCCCCTCCCCGCGGCGGGGTCAACCGGGTGGTCGATACCGCCCACCGCCCGCCGGTCGTCTCCTGGCGCATCGACGGCGAGGCGGGCGGCAAGGCCGACGGCGGGGACGGGGCCGGGGAACAGCGCGCCGGGCCGGACGTACGGCCCCCGTCGCTGCCGCAACGGTTACGGCCCCTGAAGCACGACCCGGCGTTGCGCTCCACCGACATGGGGCGGGCACTGCTCCGGCTGCTCAGCTCTCACGAGATACCGCTCGCCCACTGGCAGGCACTCGTCGACGGGGTGCCCCCGCACTGCGCCAGGGCGGTGGCCGACATCGCGGGCCAGTGCGCGCGCGTGTGGCAGGAGTTCGCGCGGGAGATGGCCGGACGCGCCCCGGAGAGCTGACCCGGGCAGGCCGGACGGTCGCACCCGGGACGGCCCCGCTTCGGGCCGCCTCGCCCCGTACTTCGTGACCCCTTGAAACCCTCGGGCGCCCCGCGCCCTCGACGACAACGGATGTGGAAGGGAATTCCCCTTGTCGACCCAAGAGACAGCCGGTCCGCTGGGCGCGGTCACCGAGACCCTGGCCGAGATCGGACTCGACGAAGCGGACCTGGCGGAGGCCGGCGCTGACTGGACGCTCCGTACCGAGCTGGGGCTCAGCTCGGTGGAGACGACGGAGCTGCAGCTCGTGCTCAAGCAGCGGTTCGGTGTGACGGTCGACCTGTGGGACCAGGACGACTACACGCTGGGCCGGCTGGCCGAGCTGATCGCCGAGCAGCGGAGCGCGTCATGACGGCGCCGGTGCGCGAGCGCGCCGTACTGGACCCGGACGTACCCGTCATCGACGCCGACCGCGCCGCGGCCTACCGCGAAGCGGGGCTGTGGCGGCCGGAGCTGGTGATCGACCTCGTGCTCGACCGGTGCCGCGCCCAGCCCGACCGGTGCGCGGTCGT
The DNA here is from genome assembly GCF_042732265.1 of Streptomyces sp. NPDC059788. Classification (NCBI taxonomy): domain Bacteria; kingdom Bacillati; phylum Actinomycetota; class Actinomycetes; order Kitasatosporales; family Streptomycetaceae; genus Streptomyces; species Streptomyces sp. NPDC059788. The sequence goes on from NZ_JBHWHY010000035.1 coordinate 80,517, forward strand.
CGACGGCGACCGCCGGGTGACGTACGGGGAACTGGCGGCGGCGGTGTACGAGGCGGCCGCCCGGCTGCGCGCCCAGGGCATCGGCCCCGGCGACCGGGTCTGCGTACAGCTGCCCAACTGCCTGGAGTACGTCGTCCTGGTGCTGGCGCTGCTGCACGTGGGGGCGCCGCCGGTGCTGATCCTCCCGGCGTTCCGCGAGCACGAGCTGAACCACATCGTGTCGGTCACCCGGCCCGTCGCCCTCGCCGTGGACAGCGGAACCCGCCGCGCCGACCGGCTCGGACTGGCCCGTACGCTGCGCGACCGGCACCCCTGCCTGCGCAAGCTGCTCGTACGGGGCGCGGAACAGCTCGCCGAGGACGAGACGGACCTGACGCGGCTGTGCCGGCCCGCGCCGGACGACGCGGCGCCGCGCGGCCCCCGGGCCGACCCCGCCGCGCCCGGCGCCACGCCGCGGGACGCCGCCGTCTTCCTGCTGTCCGGCGGCACCACCGGCCTGCCGAAGGCGATCCCGCGGGCCCACGAGGGCTACGGCTACATGATCCGTACGGCCATGGGCATCGCGGGCGTCACCCCGCAGACGGTCAACCTGGTGGTCATGCCCGCGGCCCACGGCTTCGTCATGAACTGCCCCGGCGTGCTCGGCACGCTGATCGCGGGCGGCCGGGTGGTCCTCGCCAACCCCAACAGCCCCCGTGCCGCCTTCGAGCTGATCGCGCGGGAGCGGGTGACCCACTGCACGCTCGTACCGACCCTGATGCTCCAGTGGCTGGCCGCCGCGCCGGGCTCCGGAGCCGACCTGAGCAGCCTGGAGGTGATCCAGGTCGGCGGCGCCCGGCCCGGCGCCGAGGCGGCCGCCCGGGTCCGCACGGATCTGGGCGCCACGCTCCAGCAGTGCTACGGCATGAGCGAGGGCCTGCTGTGCTTCACCCGCCTCGACGCGGCCGACGAGGTCGTGCACACCACCCAGGGCAGCCCGGCCGGCCCGGCGGACGAGATCCGGGTCGTCGACGCGGACGGACGGCCGGTGGCCCAGGGAGAGATGGGTGAGCTGCTGACCCGCGGCCCCTACACCGTGGCCGGCTACTACCGGAACCCCGAGGCCACCGCCTCGGCCTTCACCGACGACGGGTTCTACCGCACCGGCGACCTGGTCCGCGTGGACCGCGAAGGCAACGTCGTGCTGGAAGGGCGGGTACGGGACTCCATCAACCGGGGCGGCGAGAAGATCTCCGCGGAGGAACTGGAGAGCATGGCCCACCGCCACCCGCGCATCGCCCAGGCGGCCGGGGTGGCCATGCCGCACGAACTCTACGGCGAGGCGGTGTGCCTCTACGCAGTCCTCGACGGTCAGGGGACGGTCGGGCTGCGCGAACTGCGCCGGTTCCTGGAGCAACAGGGCCTGGCCGCCTTCAAGTTCCCCGAGCGGCTGGAGATCGTGGACGCGCTGCCGCTGACCGGCATCGGGAAGATCGACAAGAAGGCCCTGCGGGAGGACATCGCCGGCCGGCTCGCGGCCGAGAAGCACTGATCCAGCCGAAGCCGCCGGCCCCCGCCGGTCCGGCCGGTCCCGCCGTCCGCACCGGCCCCGGGTTCCCCGCCCGGCGCCACGCGCCCGTACCACCGCCTCTTCGCACCCCCGCACACCGTCACGAGGTGAATCCATGTATCTGGGGCGAACGTCTCCGCTGATCAAACACGCCGCCGGTGCCGCACCGCCTCGCCACCAGCTCGTCTGCTTCCCGTACGCCGGCGGGGGCGCCTCCTGCTACCGCTCCTGGCGGGACGGGCTCCCCGCGGACGTCGACCTGCTGGCGGTGCAGTACCCCGGCCGCGAGGAACGCATCGACGATCCGCTGGTCGACGACATCGACGAGCTCGCCGACCTGCTCGCCGCCCAGCTCGCCCCCTGCCTGGACCTGCCGTTCACGTTCTTCGGCCACAGCATGGGGGCCGCGGTCGGGTACGAGATCGCCCGCCGGTGGGAGGCGGCGGGCTTCCCGACGCCGGACCGGCTGATCGTCTCCGCCCAGTTCGCGCCGCCCCGTATCCACGCCGGAGACCTCCTGCGGTACGACGACAGGGGGGTCCTCGACGAACTGGTCCGGCTGGGCGGCATCCCCGCGAGCGTCCACGACAGCACGGAGCTGGCGCGGCTGATCGTGTCGGTGGTGCGCGCCGACTACCAGGTGGTGGACTCCTGCCGGTTCGGCGCCGACGCCCCGGCCCTGGACCTGCCCATCACCGCGTTCTGCGGCGCCGACGACCCGGCGGTGACCCCGCGGGACATCCGCGAGTGGTCCGCCTTCACCCGCGCCTCATTCACGGACCGGATCTTCGACGGCGGACATTTCTACCTCCGTGAACGGCACGCCGAGACCGTGGCCGCGGTCGCCGAGCTGCTCGCACTGCCCGTCCGCTGACACCCCAGCCGCCCGCCGGACCCCGAGCCGGCCCCTTCCCGTGGAGAAAAGAGACAGACCCATGAGCGACAGCAACCGGCACTACGACCTCATCGTGATAGGCGGCGGGCCGATCGGCCTGGCCACGGCCTGGCAGGCCGCCCGGCGCGGCGGACGCAAGGTACTCGTCCTGGAGCGGTACGGCTTCATGAACGAGCGGGGCGGCACGAGCGGCGCCGAGCGGCACTGGCGGCTGCAGTACACCGAGCGGGACATCTTCGCGCTGACCCTTGAGGCGCTGCCGATGTGGCGGGAGCTGGAGTCGCTGACCGGCCGCAAACTCCTCCACGAGGTGGGCAGCCTGTGGTTCGGCGACACCGAGGTGGAGACCAACGAGGGCCAGATCTCCGGGACCGCGCGCGCCATGGAAGAGATGGACGTGCCGTACGAGTGGCTGACGAACACGGAGATCGAGCGCCGCTACGGCTTCACCGGCCTCCCCGCCCACTACGAGGGCTTCCTCCAGCGCGACGGCGGCGCCATCGACGTACGCGGCACGCTCGGCGCGGTCTTCCAGCTCTCCCAGCAGCACGGCGCGGTGCTGCGCGGCAACGAGCGCGTGCTGGCGGTGGACCCGGACCGCGACGGCGTCACCGTACGGACCGAGGAGCACACCTACCGCTCGGACAAGGTCGTCCTCACGAACGGCGGCCACGCCAACGACATCCTGGGCGCGTGGGGCGCGCGGCTGGGCGTGGGCCTGTACGAACTGCCGCTGGTCACCCTCCACCAGCGCCGCGCCGAGCCCGGCAGGCCGTTCTGGTTCGCCTTCCAGCAACCCACGCAGGAGGACACCAACCTCTTCTACGGCTTCCCGCCCAACCCCTGGTCCACCAGCTACGACATCCGGCTCGGCCCGGTCTTCGAGACCGACGCGATGGAGCACGCCGACGACGCCAAGGGGCTGCCCGCCCAGCGGCCGGTGGAGCGGGTGACCGACTGGGCCACCGCGCACATGCCCTGGGCCGACCCGCGCCCGGCGGAGCTGTCCACCTGCCTGGCGATGCTGCCCACCGACCCCGCCCGGCAGTTCTTCCTCGGCGACGCCGGGGCGCTGGTGGACGGCGGCGAGAACGTCGTGGTGTCCGTGGCGGGCTGGGGCTTCAAGTTCACCCCCCTCTGGGGGAAGATCTGCGCCGACCTCGCCCTCGACGGGAGCACCGCGTACGACATCAGCCGGCACGCCCTCACCCCCGCCGGCCCGTCCGGGATCACCGAATGACGCTGCGCGACGACCGCACCACGCACCCCGACGGCGGCGGCATCGCCGTCGTCGGGATGGCCGGGCGCTTCCCCGGGGCCGACGACGTCGACGCCTACTGGCGCAACCTGCGGGACGGCGTCGAATCCCTCACCCGCCTGACGGAGGAGGAACTGCTCGCCGAGGGCATCGCCCGGACGGAGTTCGAGCATCCCGACTACGTACGGGCCGCTCCGCTCCTGGACGGCGTGGACCTCTTCGACGCACGGTTCTTCGGCTTCAGCGCACGGGAGGCGGCCCTCCTGGACCCGCAGCAGCGGCTGTTCCTGGAGTGCGCGTGGCACGCCATGGAGCACGCCGGCATCGACCCGGCGGCGGTCCGCTCCGGCGGGGTCTTCGCGGGCGCGAACATGCCCGCGTACCTGATGTCGAACCTCCTGGGCGGCCGCCGGATCGTCCTCGACTCGGCCGTCTTCGAACTGCAGATCCACAACGACAAGGACTACCTGGCGACCCGCACCGCCCACCAGCTCGGCTTCACCGGACCCGCGCTGTCGGTGCAGACGGCCTGCTCCACCTCGCTGGTCGCGGTGCACCAGGCCGCCCAGTCGCTGCGCACCGGGGACTGCGACGTCGCCCTGGCCGGCGGCGTGTGCGTACGGGTGCCGCACCGGGTGGGCTACCGCTACGAGCGCGGCCTGATCTACTCGCCGGACGGGCACTGCCGCCCCTTCGACGCCGAGGCCCGGGGCACCGTCTTCGGCAGTGGCGCGGGCGTGGTGGTGCTCAAGCGGCTGGCCGACGCGCTGGACGACGGCGACCGGGTGCTGGCCGTGCTCAAGGGCTCCGCGGTCAACAACGACGGCGCGGACAAGGTCGGTTACACCTCGCCCGGCGTCACCGGGCAGGAGCGGGTGATCCGGCAGGCGCTGCGCGCGGCCGGCGTGGACGCCCGGACCGTCACCGCCGTCGAGGCGCACGGCACCGCCACCCCCATCGGCGACCCCATCGAGATCAACGCGCTGACCCGCGCCCACCGGCACTTCACCGGGGACACCGGCTACTGTGCCCTCGGCTCGGTGAAGGCCAACATCGGGCACCTGGAGTCCGCCGCCGGCATCGCGAGCCTGATCAAGGCCGTACTCCAGCTACAGCACCGCGAGTTGGCGCCCAGCCCGCACTTCCGTACGCCCAATCCGCGGATCGACTTCGGCGCGACACCGTTCCGGGTGAACACCGAACGGGTGGCCTGGGAGCCGGACGGCGGCCCGCGCCGCATCGGCGTCAGCTCCTTCGGCATCGGCGGCACCAACGCCCACGCGATCCTCGAAGAGGCCCCGGCCGCGCCCCCGGCGGGCCGCCGCGCCACGGACCGGCCGCAGCTCCTGCTGCTCTCCGCCAAGACGCCGTCGGCACTCCAGGCGGCGACGGACCGGCTGGCCGAGCGGTTCGACGGGCCGGACGCCCCCGACGTCGCCGACGCCGCGTACACCCTGCAGACCGGCAGGCGGCCGATGCGCCACCGCCGGGCGGTCCTGGTGCCGCCCGGCCCGGCGCGGGTGCAGTCGCTCCTCGGCGGCGCGGACCCCGGCCGCGCGCGCCAGGGCGACTCGGGCACCGGGCCGCCGCGCACGGTGTTCCTGTTCCCCGGCCAGGGAACGCAGTTCCCCGGGATGGGCCACGGCCTGTACACGGCGGACCCGGGCTTCGCCGCCGACATCGACCGCACGGCCGGGCTGCTGCGGGCCGACCTCGGCCTCGACCTCCGCGACGTGCTGTACGGCACGGACGCCGGGGCCGGGCGGCTCACTTCGACGGAGGTGGCCCAGCCCGCACTGTTCGCCACCGAGTACGCGCTCGCGCGGCTGCTGATGCGCTGGGGCGTGACGCCGGACGACATGGTGGGCCACAGCGTCGGCGAACTCACCGCCGCATGTGTGGCCGGGGTGCTGCCGCTGGAGGACGCGCTGCACCTGGTCGCGCTGCGCGGGAAGCTGATGCGCGAGCAGCCGCCGGGGGCGATGCTGTCGGTCGAGGCCGCCGAGGAGGCGGTGCTCCCGCTGCTGCCGGCGGGAGTGACCGTCGCCGCCGTCAACGCACCGGCCCTGTGCGTGGCCGCCGGACCCGGGGAAGGCGTGGCCGCGCTGGAGCGGCTGCTGGCCGAAGAGGGGGTGTCCGCGCGGCGTCTGCACACCTCGCACGCCTTCCACTCGGCGATGATGGACCCGGTGGTCGGCCCGCTGACCGAGGCCGTGCGCGGCGCCGCCCTCGCTCCGTACGAGCGGCCCTTCGTCTCCGGGGTGACGGGGGAGCCGATCACCCCCGAGCAGGCCACCGACCCCGCGTACTGGGGCGGCCACGCACGACAGCCGGTGCGCTTCGCCGACGCGGTCCGTACGGCGGCCTCCAAGGGCCGTACCGTCCTGGTCGAAGTCGGGCCCGGCACCACGCTGTCCACCCTGGCCAGGGCGACCCTGGCCGGACGGCGGGGGATCTCCGCCGTCCGGACGATGCGCCGCCCCGGCGAGACGGGCGACGACATGGAGACGCTGCTGCTCGGGATCGGGGACCTGTGGCTGGCGGGCGGCGAGGTGCGGTGGCGCGCGCTGCACGACGGGCCACGGCACCGGGCCACGCTGCCCGGCTACCCGTTCGAGCGGGAGCGCCACTGGATCGGGCCGAGCGGGGAGCAGGGCACCGGGGCCGCCGGAACGCCCGCGCAGTCCGCCGACGTACGGCCCGCGCCTTCGGAACCGAAGGAAGGCCCGGCCCAGGAGCGCCCGGCGCGGCCCGCCGGACTGCGGTCCGCCTACGCCGCCCCGCGCGACGAGACCGAGAAGCGGATCGTGGCGCTGTGGGAGGAGTTCCTCGGCTTCGAGGGCATCGGAGTCGACGACGACTTCTACGAGCTGGGCGGGCACTCACTGCTGGGCACCCAGGTGGTGAACCGGATGCGCGACGAGCTGGGGGCGACGGTGTCCCTGCGTGAGCTGCTGTCCCACCCGACACCGGCGAAGCTCGCCGGGGTGGTCACGGCCGCCGCGGCGGACCCGGAGACAGAGGCGGCCGAGTCGCCGTAGAGCCACTGCGATGACCCGTGAGGCCGGCGGTCCCCCCTCCCGCCGGCCTCACGGCTGCTGTGCCTGCTGTGTCTGCCGGGCGCGGAACCGGCGTACGGCGTCGCGGTTCGCGCAGGCGTGGGAGCAGTAGCGCTGCCGGCCGCCGCGGGTGAAGTCGCCGTACGCGCGGCCGCATTCGGCCAGGGCGCAGCGGCCGAGCCGGTCCATGCCGCGGCCGGTCAGGTGCAGGGCGGTGCCCACGCTGACCACGGCCCGCACCACGCCGGCCAGGCCGAGGCCGTCGGCGCGGTAGTGGATGTGCCAGCCGCCGTCGGCGTGGTCGGTCAGCCGGGGGTGCGCGGAGGACGACGTCAGCAGCTCGTTGAGCAGGACGGCCCGCCGTTCGGGGGTGTCGGCGTCGACGACCGCGAGCCAGCGCGGGATGAAGTCCAGGATCTCCGCCAGGTCCTCGTCGGTCACCGGGCGGTCGATCGCCATACCGGCGGCGACGCAGCGTTCGGCGAATTCCCCGGGGGTCAGGGGCGGCCGGTCCGCGAGGTCCAGGACGAGCCGAACGGGATCTTCTCCGTAAGGGTTCTGTTGCACAAGGGTATTACAGCAGCATGATCCCGGAAGGCTTCAGGCCCCGGAAGGATGCACATCCATGCGCAAATGGCTGCCGCTGGTCGCCACCTGCTCGGGAACGTTCATGCTACTCGTCTACTCGACGATCGTGACGGTGGCGCTCCCCAGCATGGCCCACGACCTGCACGCGGGCTTCGGCTCCCTGCAATGGATCGTCGACGTCTACACCCTCGCGCTGGCCGGACTGCTGCTCGGCATGGGATCACTCGGCGACAACCTGGGCCGCAAGCGCCTCTACCTCGCCGGCCTGGGCACCTTCGGCGTCGCCACGCTCGTCTGCGGGCTGGCCGGCGACGTCGGCGTACTGATCGCCGCGCGGGCGGTGCAGGGCCTGGCCGGTGCCGCGATGTTCTCGACCCTGCTGCCCCTGATCGGAATCACCTACACCGGACGCGACAAGGGCGTGGCCTTCGCCGTCTGGGGCGCGGTGGCCGGCGCGGCCGCCGGGATCGGCAACGTCGCGGGCGGGGTCCTGACGCAGTTCCTCTCCTGGCAGTGGATCTTCTTCGGCGGGGTGCCGGTCTGCGCGCTGACGCTGGCGCTGTCCGCCAAGGTCCTCATCGACGACGCCAGCACCTCGACCCGCATCGACTACCTGGGCATCGTCACCTTCACCCTGTCGGCGATCGGCATCACCTTCGGCATCATCCGCGGCGGCGAGCAGGGCTGGGGAGCCACCTCGGCGGTGCTCGGCTTCGCGCTCGGCGTGGTGATGCTCATCGCGTTCGTCCTCGTCGAACGGTCCGGCAGCAAGCCGATGATCTCGCTGTCCCTCTTCCGCAAGCGGGAGTTCAACGGAACCCTGGTCGCGGCCATGGGCTACTACCTCGCCGCGTTCGGCGCGCTGCCGGTCATCTCGATCTGGCTGCAGGACAGCATGGGGCTCACCTCGCTGCCCACCGCCCTGGTCATCACGGTGCAGCCGGTCGCGTTCTTCGCCACCTCCGCCGTGGTCGGCAGCGCCCTGCACCGGCTCCCCGCGCACTGGACGCTCGGCGGCGGCACGGTCGCCGTGGGCGTCGGCAACGTCCTCATGCTGACGGTCGACGCGGGATCGTCGTGGACGGCACTGGTACCGGGACTGATCCTCACCGGAGTCGGCGCGGGCATCGTCTCCCCCGTACTGCCCGCCATCGCCATGTCCGCCGCGCCCGCCGCGCAGAGCGGCGTCGCCGCCGCGGCGGCCAACTGCGCGCGCCAGCTCGGGCTGGCGCTGGGCATCGCCGTGCTCGGCTCCGTGTTCCACCAGTTCTCGGCCGGCCACGGAGGCGTCGACCTGCACGCGGAGTACGCCGAGGGGCTGTTCGCGGTGTTCGCGGTCGCCGCCGTGGTCGGGCTGGGGAGCGGGCTGCTGGCGCTGTGGCTCCTCAAGGCGCGCAGCCCGGCCGTCCAGCCGGCTTAGGGGGACGGAGCCCTCGTTCACCCCGCCCGGGGCCGAACGGCGGGGGAGGGGCGGCCCGCTCGCCCGGCGTCCCTCCGGGCCGCCGTCACCCGGCCCGGGGCCGCCGAACCGGCCTGTTCCGTACGGCTGTTGTACCCGCATGCTTGAACACCTGGGTTTCGTTGACACCTCTCACGGGCTCACTGACCATCTACCACGGCCGAACATTTGCGCGCGCAGAGCGCGAATGCAGCGTGGATCCGGCCGCGCAGGCCGCGAATTGGCGAAGGGACCGTGAGCCCGATGGCGACACAACCGCCCCAGATCGACCTCTCCGTAACCGAACCCCTGGATACGGCCGTCGACGAGACCACCGCGCTCGCCCAGTATCCGGGGCTGCGTGAATTCCGGGCCACCCTGGGCGGCACGCCGCTCGTCGAGGTGCCCGGACCGCCCGGCGGGGCGAAGATCATGGCCAAGTACGAGCTCCGGAACCCGTCCGGCTCCGCCAAGGACCGTCCCGCGTACTCCATGCTCTGCCGCGCCATCAACGAACACGCGGGCAAGAGCGGCCCGTTGAAGGTCATCGACTGCTCGGGCGGCAACATGGCCCGTGCGCTGACGGGCCTGAACAAGGTCACCGGAATCCCCGTACGGGCCGTGATGCCGGACTCCGTTCCGCAGAGCCTGCTGACCCACCTGGCCGACGGCGGAACCGCCATCGACCTGGTGCCGGCGTCCGAGTTCCCGCTCGCCATCATGCAGCGCGCCTCGGAGATCGCCGCCGAGGACCCCAGCTGGACGCTGCTGGCGCAGCACCGCAACATGGCGAACGTCGCCGCGCACCAGTTCTTCACCGGCCGCGAGATCGTGGGCCAGCTCGACGGCGCCCGCCCCGCCGCCGTGGTCGCCGCGGTGGGCAGCGGAGGCATGCTCGCCGGTGTGGCCAGGGCGCTGCGGGGCATCTCCCCCGAGCTCGCCGTCATCGGCGTGACCCCCGCCGAGCTGCCGTACGGCACCCCCGAACCCCCGAACGCCGAGCCGAAGTTCGCCGGCGCCGGCGGGCTGACCTACGGGATGCGCCAGCCGTTCGTGGACAAGCTGCTCCCGGAGTTCGAGAGCGCCCAGGTCTCGCACCGCGAGGCGCTCACGGCGATGCGCGAGTTCTTCCAGGAGACCGGCACCAGGATCGGTTCGTCGGCCGGGGCGAGCTGGCTGATCGCACGCGAGAAGGCGAAGAACCTGGGCCCCGACGACATCGTCGTCACGGTCTTCGCCGACTCCGGCTCCAAGGAGGACTGGGAGAGGGCAGAAAGCGTGGGGGCCTGAGCCATGCTCCAGTCGCAGCCCGACCGGAAACCGAAGACGGGCGCCGTGCCGTTCGGCGGCCGGCGCTCCGGGGACGGTCCACTGGCCAGGATGCTGGAGGACATCGACACGACGCTGGCCCGTGACCCCTCCATCGCCTCCCGGGTGGAAGCGGTGTTCCACTCCACGCTGCCCGCGCTGTGGATCCACCGGATCGCGCACCGCCTGTACGGCCGGCGGCACCGGATCGCCGCCCGTGTACTGACCAGCTGCGCACGGGTGCTGACCGGCATCGAGATCCACCCGGGCGCGCGGATCGGCCGCCGGCTGTTCATCGACCACGGCACCGGCGTGGTGATCGGCGAGACCGCGGTACTGGGGGACGACGTCACCATCTACCAGCAGGTGACGCTGGGCGCCGTGGGGTGGTGGCGGGACAAGCTGCGGCCGAGCGGCGACCGGCGGCATCCGATGGTCGGCGACCGGGTCACGCTCGGCGTGAACGCGACCGTCCTCGGGCCGCTGGCCATCGGCGACGACGCGCTCATCGGCGCGCACGCCCTGGTGCTCGGTGATGTGGCGCCGGGGTGCCGGATCATGGGCGAACCCACCGTCGCCCGGCCCCGGAAGATGGCGGACCACCGGGCCGACCGGGCCTGAGCGGTGTCCGGCCGCCCGTACTTCAGTGAGAGAACGCTGCCGGAGCCGGAGCCGGAGCCGGAGGAGCCGGCTCTGCCGCTCCCGTCGTGCCCGCACGCGCCCTGGCCGGGGCGCGCGGCGCCTTCTCGCGCGGCACCCTCTCACTGAAGTACCGGGGCGGCCGGCCGATGGCCGGTAAGAATCCTTCCCCGTCAGGGGCGGCGCACGTGTGTGGTTAGCGTGGATCTTGATCGGAGTCACCGGACGGCACGGTGGCGCCCCCAGCCCCGACGAAGGGTCGGCCACCTTCCATGACACCCCCCGGGCGCGCCCGCTGGGCCATCGGCTCGCTGCTGGCGGGCGGCATCCTCGTGAACTTCTTCGACCGTACGGTGCTGTCGGTGGCCAGTACCCCGCTCGCCGAGGAGTTCGGGCTGAGTCTGAGCCAACTCGGCGTGGTGCTGGCCGCGTTCAGCTGGTCGTACTGCCTGGTGCAGCTGCCCTCCGGCCTGCTGGTCGACCGGATCGGCGTGAAGTGGCTGAACCGGATCGCCGTCCCCTTGTGGGCCCTGGCGAGCCTGCTGACGGCCGTGGCGTCCGGCCTGGGGCTCGTCATGCTGGCCCGGGTGCTGCTGGGCGTGTCCGAGGGGCCCTCGATGATCGGCGCGGCCAAGGCGACCGCGGCGTGGTTCCCCACGGTGGAACGGGGGCGGGCCACCGCGCTGTTCGACGGCGCGACGAAGTTCGCCAACGTGCTGGCCTTTCCCGTACTGGCGTGGGTGATCAGCACGTGGGGCTGGCGCTCCGGGTTCCTGTTCACCACCGTGCTCAGCGTGCTGTTCGCCGCCGTGTGGTGGTGGGGCTACCGCGACCCGGACGAGCGCCCCCGGTCCTCCGGTACGCAGCGCGACGTGCCGGGCGGTACGGCGGGCGCCGACGCGCCGGGCGATATGACGGGCGCCGACGCGGCGGGCGGGCTGCGCGGCGTGCTCGGCTCCCGCCGGATCTGGGCCATGTCCCTGGGCTTCGCCTGCTACGGCTACACCATCAACGTGGTGCTCACCTGGATGCCGGTCTTCTTCCAGCGGCAGTTCGGCGTGGCGCTGGGCTCGGCCGGCCTGTACGCCATGGTGCCGTGGCTGGTGGCGACCGCGGCCGAACTCGTCTGCGGGGGATGGCTGGTCGACCGCCTGGTGCGCAGCGGCGGGGACCCCGTGGGCCGCCGCAGACCGGTGCTCCTTTGCGGGCTCGCGCTGGGCGCGACCATCGGCTGCGCGGGCTGGGCCTCGTCGCCGCTCGGCGCGGTCTTCTGGATGTCGCTGTCCCTCGGCGGCCTCGCCGTGGCCGCGCCCGTGGCGTGGAGCCTGCCGGGACTGCTGGCCCCGCCCGGCGCGGTGGGCGCGGCCGGCGGGCTGATGAACTTCGCCAATACGGCGGCCACCACCGGCGGGGTGTTGCTGACCGGCTGGCTGGCCGAAGTGACCGGATCGTTCGTCGCGCCCTTTGTATTCGCCGTTGTGGTGCTGGCGGCCGGCGGCTTGCTCTACTGGCCGGTACTGCGGACGGAACGCGCGCCCTTTGTCGGAACCGCCAAAACAAGTAAGGCGTTCAAGTAAAATCTGCGGCAGTTCCGGGATGCTTTTCGGCCGTCATCGTCGGTCTTCGTGCGTCGCCGCCCGGGGTGTGTCTCGCGTCACCCTGGCAATGTGGTCCAGGCATATTCCGTTTGGGTATCGGCCTCATGGATAGCACGGTGGGCCGGAGTTCTCCAGCAACGAAGGCTGTTCGAAACGAAACGGGGCGGCGTAAGCGGATGAACAACACCTCGGTATTAGCCGCGTGCCTGCGCCGGCTCTCCTGGTCACCGGACCGGCTGGCCCGGGAGATCAACAGGGTCTGCGGCGCGGGAACCATCAGCGCCAAGGCGCCGTACAACTGGCTGAACGGATCGTGTCCGCGCCGCGACCTGCCCCGTGTGGTCTCCGAAATCCTCGCCGAACGGCTGGGCGAGCCGGTCCCGCTCCACTCGCTGTGGCCCGACAAGTTCCCGCCCCCGGCGACGGCCGGGCAGGGCCGGACGCCGGCCGCGCCGCAGCCCCCCTGCGGCCTCGGCTGGACGCTGCCGCCGGCGCAGCGCACCCCGGCCCCGCCGCTCGTCGCGACCGGCGAACAGGACCTGATCACCGCGGCCGTGGACTGGCTGCTCAACACCGACACCCCGCCCCCCGGGCAGCGGCGCGGCGAGGAGATCGACCCCGCGGCGCTGGGCCTGATCAGCGAGCGCATCAACCAGTTCCGCCTGCTCGACGACGACCGCGGCGGCAGGCTGCTGCTGGACTGGGCCGTCCAGGACCTGCGGTGGGCCGTCATGCTCGTCGACACCTGCTCCTACGACCAGGACACCGGCATCCGGCTGCACCGGCTGGTGGCCGAACTCGGCCAGATCGTCGGCTGGATGGCCGGCGACCTCGGCGACGAGGCCCACGCCAGGTGCTACCTGCTCCACGCCCTGCGCTCCGCGCGCCTGGCGGGCGACCGCGGACTGGCCGCGCACATCATCTCCTGCCTCAGCTACCAGGCCACCTGGCACGGCCGCGGCGAGGAGGCGCTGCGGCTGATCCGGATCGCCCGCAAGGGCACCGCAGGCCAGGCCCCGAGCCCTGGTCAGGCACTGCTGGCCAGCCGTCAGGCCAGGGCCCACGCCAGCCTCAAGGACCTGGCCGGCTGCGAACGCGCGCTGGAGGAGACCGCCGCCATCCGCGAGGCCATGGGCGACGCGCCGGGCGCGGCCGGGCTCCGCGGCCAGGAGCCGTGGGCCTACTGGGTCACCCCCGCCGTGCTGGTGGGCGACGCCGGCCGGGCCCGGCTGGACGTCGGCAGGCCCGGCCAGGCCGCCCTCGACCTGGCCCGCGGCCTGGAGCTGTTCGACGGCAGCCAGCCCCGCAACCGCCTGCTGCACCAGACCTCGCTGGCCGAGGCGCGGCTGTTGCTGGGCGAGATCGACGGCGCCGCCGAGGCGGCCGGGGCGGCCCTGGACCTCGCCGGCCAGTCGGCCTCGGCGCGCGGCCGTGCCCGCCTGACCGGCCTGCGCCGGCAACTCCAGCGCCATGACGCGGCCGACGCACGCCGCATCGTCCAGCGCACCGACGACGTCCTGGGCCGCGCCCGGCGCTGAGCCGCGGCCGATCCGGTGCGGGCGGCCGATCCGGTGCGGGCGGCCGGGCCGGTGCGGGCGGCCCGGCCCCGAAGGGACCGGCAGGCCGCCGCCTTCGGGGAGCGGCGCGGGCAACCGCTCCGCTCCGGTCGCTGAACAATCATGGAGCGGGCGATACTGACGGCGACACGGGGAGCCCGCCGCGAGATGGACGAATACGGGCTTTCGGTGCCGGATCAGCTCTCTTTCATGATATTCGGGACTGTTTATGAGGAGCCCATTTATGCGCGTCAGTTACGGGGTACCGCTCGCCCCGTTGACGACTCTCCGCATCGGCGGACAGGCCACGTCCCTGGTCGAATTCCAGGAGCTCGCCGATTTCCCCGACTTCGTCGAGGAGATGCGCCACAGTCCGGCCCCTCCGGTATGCCTGGGAGAAGGCAGCAATGTTCTCGTCGGCGACCAGGGGTGTGCGACCCCGGTCCTGCGAATGGCCACCCGTGGTTTACGGGTACGGGAAACGGACGACCGGGACCGGGTGCTGGTGGAGGTACAGGCCGGACATCCGCTGCGGGACCTGGTGGAGACGCTGATATCCGAGGGACTGGTCGGCATGGAAATGCTGGCGGGCATTCCCGGAACCACCGGCGCGACACCGGTGCAGAACGTCGGGGCGTACGGGCAGGAGGTGTCCGACACCCTGCGCAGCGTCCAGGCGTGGGACTGGGAACTGGGCCGCCGGGTCACCCTGAACGCGTCCGAGTGCGGCCTGGGCCACCGCACCAGCATCTTCAAGAGATCCCGGCGCTGGACCGTACTGTCCCTCCTCTTCTCCCTCAGACGCGCCGAGTTGAGCACCCCGGTGACCTACCGCAGCGTGGCCGAGGAACTGGATGTGCCGCTGGGCAGCAGCGTGCCACCCGCGCAGGTCGCCCAGGCGGTCCTGACGGTGCGCCGCAGGAAGGGCATGGTGCTGGACTCCAGCGAGAAGGACCGGCGGTCCATCGGCAGTGTCTTCTTCAGTCCGGAGGTCGGCGGTCCGACGGCCGCGCGGCTGCGCGACCTCGGCGCGCCGGTGGCGCGTTTCCCGGACGGCTCGACGCGGGTGAGCGCGAGCTGGCTCATCCGGCAGGCGGGCTTCGATCTGAATCATCCCCTCACGCACGGCGTCCGGATCTCCTCCGTGCACCACACACTCGTGGCCGACGAGGGAGCCAGCGCGGCCGCCTTCTGCCAGGCCGTCGACATCGTGCTGCGGCAGGTCCTCGACCGCACCGGCGTCCTCCTCACCCCGGAGATCGACTTCATCGGGGACTGACCGCCCCGGACGCCGGACCGGCGCTCGTGGCCGTGCAGTAGTGGCGTCCGATGGGCACGATCAGCGGTGTGTCCGAGACCGGATCGGGAATGATCCGGCAGTCCATGCCGAAGACCGTCCGCATCAGGTCCTCGGTCACGATCCGCGACGGCGCGCCCTCGGCGACGATCGCGCCGTCGTTCATCACCACGATGTGACCGGCGTAGCGGCAGGCGAGGTTGAGGTCGTGCAGCACCGCGACGACGGTGGTGCCGTCCTTGCGGTTGAGGTCGGTCAGCAGGTCCAGCACCTCGACCTGGTGCGGGACGTCGAGGAAGGTCGTCGGCTCGTCCAGCAGCAGCAGACCGGTGCGCTGGGCGAGTGCCATCGCGATCCACACCCGCTGCCGCTGCCCGCCGGACAGTTCGTCCACCGGGCGCTCGGCGAGCTCCAGGGTGTCGGTGGCGAGCAGCGCCTGCGCGACCGCGTCGTCGTCCTCGGCGCCCCACCGCCGCAGCCACCCCTGGTGCGGATGGCGGCCCTGGCCCACCAGTTCGCCGACGCGGATGCCGTCCGGCGCGACGGGGGACTGCGGCAGGATGCCGAGGACGGCGGCGACCTGCCGGGTCGACATCGTGTGGATGTTCTGTCCGTCCAGGCACACCGTGCCCGAAGCGGGGCGCAGCAGCCGCGCCAGCGCACGCAGCAAGGTGGACTTGCCGCAGCCGTTCGGGCCCACGACCATCGTGACCTCGCCCGGGGGCACCTCGAACGTCAGGCCGTCGACGACCTGCCGCCCGTCGTAACCCAGCCGGACCTCCTCGGCCCGCAGCACGTGCGTCGCGGTCATCGGTCCTCGTCCTTCGTCTCGTTCCCGGGCCGTGGTCATCCGCCACGTCCCGAGCGGTTGGTGCGTGCCAGCATGAACAGCAGGTACGGGGCTCCCACGGCACCGGTCACCACACCCACCGGCAGCTCCGTGGCGGCGAACAGATGCCGGCCGACGAAGTCCGACACGGGCATCAGCACCGCGCCCACCAGCGCCGCCGCCGTCAGCGCCGGTCCGCGCCCGCGCAGCAGCCCCCGCGCGACGGGCGCGCCGACCAGGGCCACGAACGGGACCGGGCCGGCCGCCGCGGTCGCCACCGCGGCCAGCGCCACCGCCACCGTCAGCAGCGCGAGCCGGCGGGACGTCACCCGCACCCCGAGCCCGGTCGCCGTGTCGTCGCCGAACTGCAGCGCCGCCAGCGGGCGCGCCAGGACCGCCGTGGCGGGCAGCAGCGGGGCCAGACACAGCGCGAGGGTGCCGGCGTGCAGCCAGGTGCGGCCGTCCAGGTTTCCGGTCAGCCACTCCAGTGCCCGCTGCGCGTCGACGATCCGCGCGGTGGTCATCAGGTAGGAGATCAGGCTGGAGAGCACCGCCGCGATCCCGATGCCGACGAGGACGAGGCGGTAGCCGCTGACGCCGCTGCGCCAGGCGAGCACGTAGATGAGGGTGGCCGTGACCAGCGCCCCCACCAGCGCGCCGAACGAGACCGCCAGCCCGCCCAGCCCGAGGACCAGGACGCACACGACGGCGGCGGCGCTCGCGCCCGAGGTGATGCCGATGACGTCCGGGCTGGCCAGCGGGTTGCGGATCAGGCTCTGGAAGAGCGCGCCGGACAGTCCGAACGCCGCTCCGGCCAGCATGGCCGTCAGCACCCGCGGCAGCCGTACGTCGAAGACGAAGAAGTCGCTCTCCCAGGAGGCCTTGCCGAAGAGCGGTCCGGTGAGCGACCGGATCACCTCCGTCAGCGGCAGGTGGAACTCGCCCAGTGTCAGCGCGGCGGTGAACGCCGCGAGTACGACGAGTGCCAGGGCGCCGGTCACGGCGTAGGTGCGTCTTCTGCCGCGGCGGCGTACCTCGACCACGATCGCTCGTGCGGCTTCCCCGGTCGCCGTGCCGGGCTGTGCCGCCTCGGCCCGTCGGGCCGTGCCGTGGCTGCTCATCACAACTCCGCCAGCTTGCGTCGGCGTACCAGCAGGACGAACACCGGGGCTCCCAGGAGCGGCGTCATCAGCCCGACCTGGAGCTCGGAGGGCCGGATCGCCAGCCGGCCCACGATGTCGGCCGCGAGCACCAGCAGGGGGGCCAGCAGCAGCGAATACGGCAGTATCCAGCGGTAGTCGGGGCCGGTGATCAGACGGGCGAGGTGCGGAACGGCCAGGCCGACGAAGGCGATCGGGCCGCACATCGCGGTGGCCGCCCCGCACAGCAGGACCACGGACAGCGCCGCCGCGGCACGGTCCCGGTGGACGCGCCGGCCCAGGGAGCGCGCGGTGTCCTCGCCGAGCGCGAGCGCGTTGAGCATCCGCCCGGAGGCGAGGGCCAGTACGGCACCCACGGCCAGGAAGGGCAGCGCCTGCCCGACAACGGTGCCGTCCCGGCCGGACAGCGAACCCACCTGCCAGAACCTGAACTGGTCGAAGGCGTTCGCGTCGAGCAGCAGGACCGCGGTGGTCAGCGAGGTCAGCGCGGCACTCACCGCGGCTCCGGAGAGCGCGAGCTTGACGGGCGTGGCGCCACCGCGGCCCAGCGAACTCACCGCGTACACAAGGCAGGCCGCCAGCGCGGCGCCGACGAGGCCGAACCACACATAGCCGTTGAGCGCGGTGATGCCGAAGATGTCGATGCCGACGACGATGAAGAGCGCGGCGCCGGCGTTCACCCCCAGAATCCCGGGGTCGGCCAGCGGGTTGCGGGTGACACCCTGCATCACCGCGCCGGCCATCCCCAGCGCCGCTCCCGCGAGCAGCCCGAGGGCGGTGCGCGGGAGCCGTAACTCCCATATGGCCAGGTGGTCCACGTCATGCGGATCGAAGTGGAGCAGTGACTCGGCGACCGTGCTCAGCGGGACGGTCCGTGCGCCCAGGCCCATGCTCACGGCCACGGCCACCGCCAGGGCGCACAGCGCGACGCCTAAGCCGGACAGCAGCTTCCCGCGGCTGCTTCTCACTCTGACTTCCCCGTTCTTGCTGACTGTTCAGCACGACGTGCGTGGCGGCTTCAACTTCTGTAAGGCTAACCTTACTTATCTCTCGTGTCGATATTCGCCCCCCGAACATCCCTGTGACCCTGAGGAGAAACATGCCGCCCCTGCCCGGCCGACGACGGTTTCTGGCCACCGGTGCCCTCGGGCTCTTCGCGCTCGGCGCGGCGGGCTGCTCGCCCCCGGAGGCCGGCCGCAGGCAGACCGTCCGCGGCCGGGCCCCCTGGAGCTTCACCGACGACGCCGGACACACGGCCCGGCTCGACGCCCGCCCGCGCCGCATCGTGGCGCACGCCACCGCCGCCGCGGTCCTGTGGGACTACGGAATCCGGCCGGTCGGCGTCTACGGCTCCTTACAGAAGCAGGGCGGCGGCAAGGACCTCAGCGTGATCGGCGAGGTCGACCTCGACCAGGTGACCGTGGTCGGCGGCACCTGGGGCCACGTCAGCGTCGAACGGATGGGAAAACTGCGCCCGGACCTCGTCGTCGACCCCATCCAGTACGGCGCGCACCAACTCGTCCCGGCGGGCCTGGAACTCGTGCAGCGGCTGGCCCCCATGGTGTCCGTCGAGGTCTACGGGGCCGAGGTCGACACCGCCGTACGGCGCTACGCCGAGCTGGCCGCCGCCCTCGGAGCGGACTTCACCACCCCGGAGCTGCGGCGCGGGAAGGCGGCCTACCTCGCCGTCCGCGACCAGGTGCGCCGGGACATCGGCGGCAGGCCGGGACTGCGGGTCATGTTCGCCTCCGCCGACCAGGACGGCATCCGGGTCAGCAAGACGGGCTGGTCCTCCATCCGCGACCTGGAGGGCCTCGGTCTCGACGTCGTCAAACCCACCGGCGGCAACCTCTACGTCGAAAAGCTCTCCTGGGAACTCGTCGACCGCTACCCGGCCGATCTCATCCTCCTCGACGTACGCGCCAGCAGCCTCCAGCCCGAGGATCTGGAGAACAACGGCCTGTGGCGCGGCCTCCCCGCCATCCGCGCCGGCCGGCTCGGCCCGTGGTACCCGGAGCCGAGCCTCAGCCATCACGGGATGACCAAGGTCTACGAGCTGTTCCGGAAGTCGCTCGCGGGGGCGCGGGGACGTATCGCCTGAGGGGGAGCGCGCTCTCGCGCCCCAGGTCGCGTCGCGTGTCATGACCCGTGTCATGACCCCGCAGGTCATGGCCGGTCCGTGCGGCCCTCGGTAGGGTCGCCCGTATGGGTGTCGATCAACTTCCGGGAGCGGGTGTGCTGTTGCGCGAATGGCGGCAGCGGCGCAAGCTCAGCCAGCTGGAGCTGGCCCTGCGCGCCGACACCTCGCCGCGTCACCTGTCCTGCGTGGAGACCGGGCGGGCCCGGCCCAGCCGGCAGATGGTGCTGCGCCTGGCCCACCACCTGGACGTACCGCTGCGCGAGCGCAACAGCCTGCTGATGGCCGCCGGTTACGCGCCCGTCTACCGCGAACGCCCCCTGGAAGGCGAGGGCATGCGCGCGGTGCGCTCGGCCGTGGACATGCTGCTGGAGGGGCACGAACCGTATCCGGCGGTCGTCGTCGACCGGCTGTGGAACGTGGTGCGCGCCAACCGGGCCATGGACGTCCTGCTCGACGTGGCCCCGGCGGAACTGCGGTCGCCCGCGCCCAACGCGATGCGGCTGGCCCTGCACCCCGAGGGGCTCCCGGCGCACGCGGTCGATTACGGCGAGGTGCGCGCGCACCTGCTCGGCGGGCTGGCGCAGCAGGTGCGCACCACCGGCGACGCCGCGCTGGGCGCGCTGTACGACGAGGTGAGCGCCTACGAGGTGCCCGCGCACGAGGCGCCGGCCCCGTCGCAGGAGCGCGGCCCGCGCGAAGCGGTGGTGCCCATGCGGTTTCGCACCCCGCACGGCGAACTGGCGATGTTCAGCACCATCGCCACCTTCGGCGCGCCCGCCGACGTCACCCTCTCGGAGCTGGCGATCGAGCTGTTCTTCCCGATGGACCGGCCGACCGCGCACGTCCTGCGGGAGCGCGCCGGGGGACAGGCGGAGAAAGAGCGCCGGAGTTGCCGGGAGTCCTGACGCTTTGTCCGTAACTCTCCCTTTATGGTGTTGTCGCTGGTCAGTGTCGCACGGCCCGGCGGCGGCCCGATGTCAGGGCCGTACGGCGCGGCGTCTGCTCCACTCGTGCCGGTGCGGCTGCTTCCGGTTCCACCACCGAAGCACCGTTATGAGGAATTAGTTATCTTAATTCTCATTCGCCCGTATGCCGCAGTCACCCGCTGTGCGGCGCATTCGTTGACGACGTATGACTGAGACGATCGTTTCCCCCACCCGCCGGCTCGGCTCCTGGCAGCTGAGCTCGACGGTGCCCCGCAGCACGCCCGACGTCCGTCCCGACGTCCACCTGCTGCGCCCCGGGCAGCGCGTACGGCTGGAGTACACCGGCGATCTGCTGGAACAGCTGCTGGCCGCCCTCGACGGCATCGACGACGCCCGGTAACGGCTCCTCCGGCGCCCGCCGCCCCGCCGGGCGGCGCGTCGGCCGGCCCCTTCCCCACCGGCCACCACCGATTCCTGTGAGAGCTGTTGTGAACGACATCCCGCGGGTCCCCGTGCCTCCCGGTAGCGGCCGGCACCGGCTGCCGCGCCAGATCGCGGAGGAGTCCGTCCCCTTCCCCGACGGCGGCGTCCCGTTCCCGTACGGCGGGCTTACGGGCCAGGAGATGGCCTACCACGGCCAGGAGATGGCCTACGACGGCTGGGACGCCGCCGTCGTGCAGGAACTCGGTCCCGAGCTGGCGGAGCTGTGGGACACCGCCGAACAGCCCCCCGTGGCCGGCGGCCCGGAGTGCGCCTTCCCGGCCGGTGACGCCGCGTTCCCCTCCGCCGGAACCGTCTTCCCTCCCGACGAGGCCGTCTTCCCCTCCGGTGACCCCCCCTTCCCGGTCGGCGAGGCCGTCTTCTATCCCTCCCAGGCCGCCTTCCACTCCTCCGGGACCGTCTTCCACGACCCCGACTCCGGCCTCGTCTTCCAGGACTCCGGAACCGACCGTCATCCGTCGGAGGCCGGGCTCCATCCGTCAGGGGCCGGGCTCCATCCGCCGGAGGCCGGGCCTCACCCGTCCGAGCCCCGACTCCGCGCCGGCGAGGCCGAGTTCGGCCCGGACGAACCCGATGGCGACCGCCCTCCGCGAACGGCGGGCCCCTGCCCGGCCGCCGGCCCCGAGCCCGGCGGCTGGTCCTGGCGGCGCCTGCTGAGCGCGGCCTCCGTCCTGATGACGGCGGTCATCGCGATCGCCGTCGCCGGGCTGGGCGCGGTGGCCTCGTACCCGTCGCTGCGCGCCATCGCGGACGGCGTCGCCCCCTCGGACGTCGCGGCGCTGTGGCCCCTGCTGATCTACGGCCCCTGGGTCGTGGCCACCCTGTCCATCCTGCGCGCCCGCGCCTACCGGCGCCGCACCCTGCACTCCTGGGCCGTCGTCATCTTCTTCGCCGTCGTGGCGATGCTGCTGTGCATCGCCCGCGTGCACCCCTCCCCGGCGGGCATCGCGGTGGCGGGCCTGCCGCCGCTGACCGTCCTGCTCTGCTTCCACCAGTTCGTACGCCAACTCGACCTCGCCATCACCCCCCAGCCCGCGGCCCGGCACGCGCAGAGCAGCCGGGGGCAGCATCGCCACCGGTCCGGTGGGTGAGCGCACCGCCGGGGACTGGCCGTTGCGGCATCCACCACAGCGAACGAAACCCGTAATACCGGGTTTTTACGGTGATCCACACCACATTGACGCGCCTTTCGTGCTCCGCTTCACTTTCCGGTGACGCTGAGCGGAACGCCGGATTCTGTGACGGTGGTGGGCAATTCGCCGTCCCGGCCCGCGGAGTGGAGCACGGTTTTCGTCAGTTCGCCATCCCCTCGGAGGTGCTGTCATGAAGCTCGTCAACTCGCTCAAGAAGAAGTTCAAGGCGGAGAAGAGCCTGAAGGCGTACGCCTGGTACATCTGGTACTGATCGGCGCGTGACCCGGTAGTTCCCCAACCAGGCTCTCGGAGGCCGCCGATGCGTACGTACGGCACGGACCGGAGCGACCGGGTCACGGTCTTCACGCCGCGGCTCGGCCGGCTCCTCGAAGAGCACCGCGGTGCGCAGGCGTTCCGGCTGGAGGCCGACACCGTCGGCGTCGCCGGGCCCGACCTGATCGACGCCGTGCTGCGCAGCAGGCCGGCCAACGCGGCCGAACGGCCGACCTTCAAACCCCTGCAGGGCCGGGCCATCAGCCGCCCGGAATCCTCCGCCGTCATGCGGGCCGTTTCCCAGGACGTCCGCGCGGCGCTCGGAAACACGGAAAACCCCGCCGGAAAAGCGGCCGACCTCTCCGGGGAATGGCCGCGGGCGGGGCATCGCTATCTGCGGGACCTGGTTTTCGGCTCCGATCCGTACCGGCTCCGGGTGCTCGTCGACCGTAAGCTGGAATGGACGCCCAAACTGACCTGGACGGTGATCGCCGCGGGAGCGGCCCTGCCGGGGCGCCCCCGGGCCGGTGCGCCGGCATCCCGGCTGGCGGGCCTCACGGCTGCCGCGGCGGGCTACGACGACCGGCGCTACGCCATGGGTCTGTACCGGCGGGCGGCGGCACCGGTGTGTTTCACCGTCTCCACGCTCGTCGCCAACGCGCTCTGGCTCGGGTCGCCGTTCGACGACAGCGTGCCGAACCGTCACCTCCTGTACGAGTCCATGCGGTTGCTGCCGCCCTCGTGGAACCTGCTGCGCGTGGCGTCACCGGAGTTCGCCGCCCTCGACGACCGGATCGGCGCGACCGACGACGTCCTGCTGCTGCCGCTGCTCAGCCACCGCGACCCGGCGCTCTGGGACGCGCCGGACGAGTTCCGCCCCGAGCGGTGGGAGTCGCTGGACCCCGAGGACCACCCCGGATACCTCCCCTTCGGGCACGCGAACGAGCGGTGCTGGGGGCGGCACATGGTCATGCCGCTGGCCGAACGCCTCCTGGACATGGTGCGGGAGCAGGGCCTGGTGGTGAGTCCCGGGCAGACTTCGGCCCAGGTGCCGCTGGCCGGTCTGCTCGGGGTGTCGCGGGTACGGGTCGTACGGCGCTGACCCGTCGGCCACGACGTCAGGCCGCCTCCGTGTCCACGAGGTCGGTGACGAACTTGCGCACCCGGCCGCGGAGCACCGGCGTGACGCCGTGGATGACCTGCGCGCCGTACGCGACGGCCACACCGGGCCCGGCGTCGGTCAGCCACCGGCTCTTGCGCGGCGCGCTCAGCCACTGCGGTGTCTCCTCGTGGACCGCGGGGCCGTGCGGCAGGCTGCGGCTCATCGGCGTGCCGGGCTCGTACCCGTCGGCCGCGCCCAGCATCGTGTCCGTCCAGGGCGCGGAGTCCGACATCGTCTCGATGTAGAACCGGCCGCCCTCCGCCGCGTCCACGATCGTCACGCCGATCCGGCCGATGCGCCGGGGCGGGGTGCGCGGGCTGCTGATGCCGTCGAGGTGGGTGGGCACGCCCTGGCCCACGGCCAGTTCGGTGTAGCCCCAGTGGCCGCAACCGGCGATGGACGGCATACTGCGCCGGATTGCGGGCAGCGCCCGCAGCGTGGCGTCCGCGAGGACCTCATGGGCGGTCGCCGGTGCCCTGAGCACCTCGGCCTGGTGGCGGGGCCGCCAGCCGGCCGCCTCACTGTCCATGATCTTGACGAGCCGGGATATCTCCTCCGTGGTGAGGAACTCCTCGACCGTCTGCAGCATGAGCGTCTCGCTGATGTGGATCACTTCGCTCTCCTCGTCGAAGGACCGGCGTACCGGGCTCGTACTCCACACGGTGACGCCGGGGCGAGGGGGCGGACAGGCGCAGACGGGGGCGCACACGCGCGTGGTGGCTCGTACGTGTGTGCGTCCTGCGGCCGCCGGGCGGGTCGGCGTCACTTCCCGGTGAGCGAGGCGCCCTTCTCCATGTTGAGCGGCCGGGCGAGCGTCTCGACGGTGCCCAGGACCGCCTTGACGTTGGACTCGCTCAGCGGGATGCGCAGGAGCCCCACGACCTCGGACTCGGTGAGGGAGGAGATCGCGGGGCTCGACGCCGGGTTCGCGGCGGCGGGCTGCGGGGCCAGGGCGGCCGCGCCGGCCGCGGCGAGGGCTGTGACGACTGCGGAACGGATACGCATGAGGACCAGGACTTCCACGGAATCGGGGATGGGAGGAGCGGAGCGGTACGGGGACGGAGCGGTACGGGGACGGGGCGCGCACCCAGTCAAGGTGGCGGTGGCCGCTTCCGAAGCGCCCCGGCGTGGACGGCCACCCCTACGGGTGCCCGGGATCACCCGTGCGGCCCAGGGAGCGGCGGGCGTGTTCGAAGCGGGCGCCGCCCCGCCCCGTACGACGGCGCCGGACCGCCACGGCTCGTGCGGACGCGCCGGACCGCCGTGGCCCCGTGCGCACGCGCCGGACCGCCGCCGCGCTCCACGGCTGCGCCGGACGGCCGCGGGCCGCGACTAGCCCGGACGATCATGGGTACCCACCGCGCCGGGCCGCCGGCCGGCACGGCGGCACCGACCCGCACAGGAGCGAGCCCGGGAGGCGGAGTTGGCGGAGGCGAGCGGCACGGCCGGGTGGCGGTGGCTGTGGTGGGAGGTGGCCGCGGTCGCCCGCACGGTGCGCAGCGCGGTGCGGGAGCCCGGACCGGAGCGGGACACCGTCGTCCAGTCGCTGAAGGCGGCCGGCGCCGCGGTCATGGCCTGGGCGCTGACGGGCTGGTGGCTGAACGCGCCGCTGGCCCTGATGGCCCCCTGGACCGCGGTGGCGCTGGTCGACGCCACCGTCTACCGCTCGCTGCGCTCCGGGCTCCAGCAGCTCGTGGTGATCGTGCTCGGCGCCGTGCTGGCGTCCGCGGTGATGGCCGCCACCGGCGGCAGCAAGCTGGGGTCCATGCTGATCGTGCTGCCGGTGATGACGCTGGTCGGCACCCACCGCAGACTGGGCGCCCAGGGCATCTACGGCGCGACCACCGCCCTGTTCGTCATCACCTACGGCGCCTACTCGCTGATCGAGGTCGAGCACCGGCTCGTGGAGACCATGATCGGTGCGGTCATCGGCATCGCCGTCAACGCCTTCGTCCTCCCGCCGGTACACCTGCGCAACGTGCACGAACAGCTGAGCCGGCTGCCCCGGGAGAGCGCCGAACTGCTGCGGACGATGGCCGAGGGCCTGCGCGGCGAGGAGTGGAGCGCCACCGACGCGGCCGGCTGGCACGACCGCGCGCGCCGCCTCGGCCAGGTGCTGCGGGCGCTGGCCAGCGCCCGGGAGTGGAACACCGAGAGCTCCCGCTTCAACCCCGGCTTCCGGCTGCGCCGTACCGGACCGCCGCCGCCCCCGCCCGAGAAGGCCGACGCCGTGTGGGAACGGGCCGCCGCCCATCTCGCGGCCATCACCCGCACACTGGCGGGCACCGTCGGGGAACAGGCGCGGCTGACCGTGCCGGGCGCCGCGTTTCTGCGGCGGTACGCCGACCTCGCGGACGAGGCCGCCACGCTGTGCAAGGCGGAGGCGGACCTGATCACGGACGACGACGGGACGGACGCGGAGGAGCGCTACCGCGCGGCCCGGGAGCGGGCCCAGGAGCTGTACGACGGACTCGCCGACGACTTCCGGGCGCAGCGCGACCCGCCGGCCGCCGCGGCCAGCGGCGAACTGCTCGTCGAGATGCAGCAGCTGCTGCACGAACTGACCCACTTCGCGGAATCGGAGGCGCCGCAGACCGAGAAGAAGCGGGGCAGGCGGAGCAGGGCGCGCAACCGGGACGGTCCCGAAGGCCCCGCCGGCGCGTCCGCCCGGCCGCCGGACGGCGGCTGACCAGCGCCTGCCCGTACGCACCCGGGCGGCCCCACGTTTTCCCCAGGCCGCCCCGGGCACCCGTGAGCCACCCGGCACACCGTGCCCCGGCCGGGTGAAGGGAAGGACCGCGACGTGAAACGCCCCCCGGCCCGCGGAGACCTGTCCGCGGCGGTCGTCTCCGCGCTGGAGGAGCCGCCCGGCACCGTATCCCTGCCGGACCACCGTGCCGCGGCCGCCGCGGACCCGTACGGCGACGACCTGCAACTCGCCCTGGCCCTCTGCTACGAGCTGCACTACCGCGGCTTCGACGCCGTACCCGACACCTGGGAGTGGGACCCGGAGCTGCTGCGCTTCCGCGCCGCCCTGGAGCACGCCTTCCTCGGCGCGCTACAGGCCGACGCTCCGGCGCAGGACGACCCGGACGTGCTGCTCGACGGGCTGCTGGTGGAGCCGGACGGCGGCGGCGTCTCGCACTTTCTGCGCGACGAGGGCGAGTACTGGCAGCTGCGCGAGTACGCGGCCCAGCGTTCCCTGTACCACCTCAAGGAGGCCGACCCCCACCTGTGGGTGGTGCCCCGCCTGTGGGGCCCGGCCAAGGCCGCGATGATGGCGGTGGAGTACGACGAACTCGGGGCCGGCCGCGCGGAGCGGGTGCACGCGCGGCTCTTCGCCGACCTCATGGCCGACCTCGGCCTGGACCCCGCGTACGGCCGCTACCTGGGCGCCTGCGCACGGCAGATGCTCGCCGTCAACAACCTGATGTCCCTCTTCGGCCTGCACCGCGTGCACCGGGGCGCCCTCGTCGGGCACTTCGCCTGGGTGGAGGTCACCTCGTCCCCCGGATCGCGCCGCCTCGCGCAGGCGATGGAGCGGCTGGAGGCCGGCCCGGCGGCCGTGCACTTCTACTCCGAGCACGTCGAGGCGGACGCCGTGCACGAACAGGTCGTGCGCCACCAGGTCGTGAAGGGGCTGCTGCGGGAGGAGCCGGCGCTCGCCCCGGACGTCGCGTTCGGCATCGCGGCCACCGGCCTGCTGGAGGACCGGCTGGGCGAGCGGCTGCTCAGCGCCTGGCGGGCGGGGGAGTCCTCACTCTTCGCCCCGCTGTGAGTCCGGGGCCCGCGCGCCGCGCTCCGCGTCCCCGGCGGCCCGGCGCGCGGCCGGGGACCGCCCGCGGCCGCGGTGGCTGGTGTCGCACCACGGAAAGGTCCGGCTGCGGCGGCACCTGCACAGCGCGACGAGCGGCCGGTCGGAACGGGCCGTCGTCCCGTCGCCGAGCCGCACCTCGACCGGGCCCTCGACGAGCACCGGCCCCGCCGGGTCCTGGACGACCCGGCGCGCCTCCCCGCGCACGCGGTACGCGCCCCGCGGTACGGACTCCTGCTCACGCGGACCGCTGGGCACGGACGATCACCAACTCCTCCTTGTCCTGGCCCGGGGCGATCAGCCCCTGGGCCTCCAGCCAAGGGGCCCGCCGCCGCATCACGGGCCCGAAAGGAATGTACTGCCGGTCGGTGACAGCGGCCCGCAGCCCGGCGCCCGTCAGCAGGGCCAGTGTGCGGGCGGGGTCGCAGACCGCCGAGTGGACGAGCAGCAGCACGCCGTCCGGGGCGAGCAGCGCGGGCGCCCCGGCACACAGCCGGTCCACCACGGCCCGGCCGTCCGGCCCGGCGTCCCACGCCCGCGCCCGGCCGCCGCGCGGTGGCACGGGCGCCGGACAGGGCACGTACGGCGGATTCGCCAGGACCAGGTCGAAGCGGCGCCCGGCCACGGGCCGCAGCAGGTCGCCCCGGTGCGCGCGCACCCGGCCGCGGTGCCCGGCGAAACGGGCGTTGAGCCGGGTGGTGAGCACGGCGGCGTACGCGGCGTCGACCGCGGTGACCCGCCCGGCGCCGTGCCGGGCCGCGGCGACCGCGAGGGCACCGCTGCCCGTGCCCACGTCCAGCACCTCGGCGCCGGGCCGCAGGCTCTCGCGCCGGAGGGCCGCGGCCAGCATCCCGGTGTCTTCCTGCGGCGCGTACACGCCGGGGGGTTTGATGAAGAACACCCATCACGGGTACCCCGCAGGCACCATTCATTCCGCGCCCGGCGAGAGATCGCCGGTCAGCCGGCTGCCGACGTGGGGGGGGCGGGGGGGGGGCCCCCCGGCCCCCCCCCCCCCCCCCCCCGGCCCCGGCCCCCCCCGGGGGGCGCCCCGCCCCCC
>NZ_JBHWHY010000036.1:0-108373 GCF_042732265.1 Streptomyces sp. NPDC059788
GTGCCCGGACCGCGCGCTGCGGTCCGGGCACCGGGGCCCCGTCGTGCCGGCGTCCGCTACTCGGCCTTGATCGCCGCCAGCATGTTCAGCCGCGCGGCCCGGCGGGCCGGCCACAGCGCGGCCAGTACGCCGACCACCGCGGCGAGCGCCAGGAAGAGGCCCATCCGGCCCCACGGGAGCACCAGCTCGTAGGTGCCCATCGAGCTGCCGATCAGCTCACCGGCCGCCCAGCCGAAGAAGACGCCCAGGCCGATGCCGAGGACCCCGCCGAACAGCGCGATCACCAGCGACTCCAGCCGCACCATCCGCTTGACGCCGGCCCGGTCCAGGCCGATCGCCCGCAGCATGCCGATCTCCTGCGACCGTTCGAAGACCGACATCGCCAGGGTGTTGACCACGCCGAGCACCGCGACGACCACGGCCATGGCGAGCAGCCCGTAGAGCATGTTCAGCAGCAGGTTGATCATCTTCGCGATGCCCTCGGACACGTCCTGCTTGTCCTGCACGGAGATCGCCGGGTTCTTGCCGAGCGTCTCGACCAGCGAGTCCTTGGCCGCCTCGGACGCGCCGCCCTTCGTCTTGACCATCACCTGCCGGTCGGCGGGCTGCTTCTGGTGCGGGGTCAGCACGGAGGTGTCGAGCAGGATGCCCCGCAGCATGTCGTTGCCCTCGAAGACACCGGAGACGGTGAGCCGCCCCTTCTTGCCGTCCTCGAAGGTCGTCTCGAAGGACGAGCCGACCTGCCAGCCGTGCTGCTTCGCGGTAGCGCTGTCGACGACCGCCCGGTTCGCCTTCGGGGCGCCGAGCCCGTCGAGGGAGCCCGCGGTGAACTTCAGGTTCGTCAGCTCGCCGATCGCCTTGCCGTCGACCCCGGTCAGGGGCTCCGACTCGCCGCCGATCCGGGCGTCGGCCCGGCGCAGCGGGCTGGACGCGGTGACCTCGGGGTCGGCCGCCAGCTTCTTCGCCACGTCGGGGGAGAGCGGGCCCATGGTGGCCATGCCGACGACGTAGTCCGCCTTCAGGGAGTCGGTCGCCATCTTGTCGATGCCCTTTTGGACACTGCCCGCGATCACGGTCAGGCCGGTGACCAGGGTCAGGCCGATCATCAGGGCGGAGGCCGTGGCGGCCGTACGGCGCGGGTTGCGCACCGCGTTCTGCCGGGCCAGCTTCCCCGAGACGCCGAAGGCACGCAGGACGGGCGCGACGGCCGCGATCAGCGGGCGGGACAGCAGCGGGGTCAGCACGAAGACACCGATCAGCAGCAGCCCGGCGCCGAGCGCCATCAGGCCCTTGCCGTCGGCGCCGATCGCGGTGGCGCCCAGCACACCGGCGGTGCCCGCGGCGGCCAGGACCGCGCCGATGGCGTTGCGGACGACCAGGGACCGGGTGGTCGCCGCGGCGTGCACGCTGTTCATCGCGGCGACCGGCGGGATCTTCGCGGCGCGGCGGCCCGGCAGCCAGGCGGCGAGCACCGTCACCACGGTGCCCACCAGCAGCGAGACGACGATGGTGGAGGGGGCGACGACCAGCGGGCCCTCCGGAACGGTGCCGAGGGCGCCGGTCAGCGCGCGCAGCCCGGCGCCGATGCCGATACCGGCCAGCAGACCGGTGACGGCGGCCACCGCGCCGACCACGAACGCCTCGATGAGCACCGAGCGGGTGACCTGGCGGCGGCTGGCGCCCACCGCGCGCATCAGGGCCAGTTCCTTGGTGCGCTGGGCGACCAGCATGGTGAAGGTGTTGGCGATGATGAAGATGCCGACGAAGAGCGCGATACCGGCGAAGGCCAGCAGGCCGGTCTTCATGCTGTCCATGCTCTTGGCGATCATCTCGGCCTGGTCGTCGGCCATCTTCTTGCCGGTGACGGACTCGGCGGTGTCCGGCAGCACCTTGTCGACCGCCGACTTCAGCGCGTCCTGGGACGTGCCGGGCGCGGCCTTGACGTCGATCTCGCTGAACTCGCCGGGCGCGCCGAACAGCTTCTGCGCCGTCGCGGTGTCGAACAGCGCGAGGCTGCCGCCGGAGGTGACCGCGCCGTCGTCGGTGGTGAAGATGCCGGAGACCTTCATCTCGCGGACCGGGCCGTCGACGGACAGCCGTACGGTGTCGCCTGCCTTGTAGCCGGCCTTCCGGGCGGTCCCGGAGTCCAGCGCGACTTCGTGCGCTCCCTTGGGGGCGGTGCCGGACGCCATCGGGAAGCGGGCGTCCTTGCCGTCGGCGCCGGGGTAGTAGTTGCGGCCCTGGGAGCTGGCGCCGTTGCCGGCGAGCTCGCCCTTCTTGTCGGCGATGGCGGTGAACCCGTCGACGGTGCCGGTGGCGCCGGCCGCGCCGGGGACCTTGCCCGCCTTGTCGAGCAGTGCCTGGCTCAGCCCGGGGGCCTTGCCCGGATTGGCGTCGGCGGCGTCCGAGCGGTGCGGCGAGACGGCCACGTCCACGCCGGAGAGACCCTTCTGCGAGCTCTTCTGCGTGGCGTCGGAGAGGGTGGAGGTGAAGACCAGGGTGCCGGAGACGAAGGCCACGCCGAGCATGACGGCGAGGACGGTCATCAGCAGCCGGGCCTTGTGCGCGAGCACGTTGCGCAAGGCGGTTCGGAGCATTGTCAGTCCTGTGGGAGTGGGGCGGTGAGCTGGCTGCTGGTGCCGGTCAGCTGACCCGGCCCCTGGCGTCGAAGCCCTTCATGCGCTCCAGCACCCGGTCGGCGGTCGGGTCGGCCATGTCGTCGACGATCCGGCCGTCGGCGAGGAAGATCACGCGGTCCGCGTACGCCGCCGCCACCGGGTCGTGCGTCACCATCACCACGGTCTGGCCCAGTTCCCGTACGGAGTTGCGCAGGAAGCCCAGCACCTCGGCGCCGGAGCGGGAGTCGAGGTTGCCGGTGGGCTCGTCGGCGAAGATGATCTCGGGCCGGGAGGCCAGTGCGCGGGCCACCGCGACGCGCTGCTGCTGGCCGCCGGAGAGCTGGTTCGGCCGGTGCTTGAGGCGCCCGGACAGGCCGACGGTCGTGACGACCCGGTCCAGCCACTGGCGGTCGGGCTTGCGGCCCGCGATGTCCATCGGCAGCGTGATGTTCTCCAGCGCGGTCAGCGTCGGCAGCAGGTTGAACGCCTGGAAGATGAAGCCGATCTTGTCGCGGCGCAGCCGGGTCAGATGCTTGTCCTTCAGGCCGTTCAGCTCGGTGTCGCCGATGAGGGCCGAGCCGCGGGATATGGCGTCCAGCCCCGCCATGCAGTGCATCAGGGTCGACTTGCCGGACCCGGAGGGGCCCATGATCGCGGTGAACTCGGCCTGCCGGAAGTCGACGGACACCTGGTCGAGCGCGACCACCTGGGTCTCGCCCTGTCCGTAGACCTTGGTGAGATCCGTGGCGCGTGCGGCCACCGTGGCGCGGGTGGCGGTGGGAACGCCGGAGTGGGTGGTGGTCACGGGAAGGGACTCCTGTCGAACGTCGGGACCGTGGGGGCTGCCGGTGAAAAAGCCGCCCGTTCCATCGTGGGGGCGGTGCCGGTACGGCAACGTCAGCCCTTGAGGCGGTCCTGGGGGAGCCCTGGGGCGTAGCGCGGGGCCGGTCGGTCATCCCTGGGTATGACGGCGACCCTCGGTGGCGGGGGGCGGGAAGGGCGCTCGCGGGGGCGCGCGCCAGGCATCGAGTTTCCGTCAATCCGGGCACGTTTCGCGGCAGCCGCCGGAACGGCGGGGGTGGGCCGCAGGCATGTGCCCAAGGCCCGTACCAGTCGCTGATGACCCCTCAGTTGCCAATAAAATAAGACAACCTCGGGAAGACGGACCCCTGTTCAGACGGTACTGCGGGCTAGGCTCGTGCTGCCCCCTTTGAGGCGGCATGGGGGTTCCCAGGCCCGGATGGTGGAATGCAGACACGGCGAGCTTAAACCTCGCTGGCCTTCGGGCCGTGCCGGTTCAAGTCCGGCTCCGGGCACAGTACTTGGGCGTCGGCGGACGGCCGGCGCGTGGGGCGCGCGGGCGCCCGGAGTGGTCCGGCCCCGGCGGCCTGCCGGAGCGGTTACTTCCGATCGTGGAACCGGTGCGTGTGTGCGTCACCGCTCTTGACGTCATCGGTCTTGATGTCGCCTTCGTCCCTGTCGTCCGGCCCGCCGCCGTCGGGGCTCGCGGGCGCGGCACCGTCGGCGGACGCCGCGGCACCGCCGGGCGGCCAGACCGGACGGATCTCCGGCGGGACGGCGGCCAGCGCGTGCCCGACGGTCGGGAAGCAGGCCAGCGCGTCCACGGCCCGGGTGACCAGGAGGACGTGCAGGACGCGCACCCCCAGGGAGGCGAGCAGCAGCCGCCCGTTCATGCGCCGGCACAGCCATTCCAGGGCGAGCAGGCAGTTCAGGCCGCGGGAGTCGCAGAACCGCAGCGCGGTCAGGTCCAGCACCAGGAACCGGTGCCCCGCCGCGATCACGGCCCCGGACTCGTCCAGGAACTGCCGCTCCGCGTGCACGTCCAGCTCCCCGGCCACCCGGAGCACCGCGCACTCCTCGGCGTCGACGACCGTGGTGATCGTCAGGCGCCGCCTGCCTTGGGACATCGCTCCTCCACGTGTGCACCCGGACGCGGCCGGGCTGCCGGGGCGGATTCCCCGCTACTGCCCAGTGTGCCGGGCGGCGCGTCCGTCCCCCCGGCGCCGGTCCGCTCCGGGCGGCGCGCCCCTGCCGCCCGGGCCGTCGGGAGCCGCCCCGTGTGGGGGCGGGAGGCGCCCCGTACCGCGGGGCACGGCCGCATTCGGCGCACCGTGCGAATGCGTGCGGTCGCGGATAGCGCAAGCATTTCCACGGGGGAAACGCTGGTGCTGCAAATGGTCGCACTTCGGACCCGAACAGATATATCACATGGCAGCGCGTGTTCGATCACATGCGGGGCGGTAGACATCCGATGTCACATTTCTGCGCACGAGGAGAGAAAGCATGCGCAAGTTCATCGGTCGTACCGCCGGCTCGGTCGCCATCGCCGCCCTTGCCATCGTCCCGCTCTCGGGGATGGCCTCCGCTGCGTCCTGGGACGACGCGCCGCGGCTCACCGCCGGCAGCAACTGCGGTGCCAAGTACGGCAAGTTCCACTGTGACCGGGTGCACAAGGAGCACAACGAGTACAACGACAACAAGGCGTACACGTACAACGACAACGACACGTACAAGTTCAAGTACAAGAAGAACGTCACCAAGGTCGGCCTGGCGATCGGCAACGTCGAGCAGTGAGCCGGCTGCCGCGGGACGGGCGAAATCCCGTACCGCCGTCACGCTGAAGACCGGGAAAGGCCCCGCGGATCGCGGGGCCTTTCTCTGTGTGGCGGGATTATGACAGCCCGCAAGCGGAAAGACACGGTGAGCACAGCCGGCCGTGGTTTCGCTCATTTACGCGAGGCCGGCACCGGGCGGACGGTCTCGGGAGCGCTGTTCGCCATGCCCCACTCCCAGTCACCCCGGCAGTGCGGTGATATGTGTCTACGGTTTCGTGGCATTCGGGTGAACCGGCGAAACTGAACTGGCGGCCACGAGTTGTCCAGGACGCTCCGGAAACGGGCACTCCGCTTCGAGAAGGGTGAATCGTGATCAAGAAGTTCCTGGCCACGACGGCCGTAGCTGCGTCCATCGTCGGCGTTTCGGCCATGGCGGCTCCGCAGGCCATGGCGGTCGGTGACGGTCGCGGCACGTCGACGGCCAACGGCAACGGCGCGGAGCAGGCGTTCGGCAACTCCAGCACCGAAGGCGACATGGCCCCGCAGCTGAGCCTGATCGACGGCACGCTCAACAAGCCCTGCATCGGTATCCCGATCGACGCCAACCTGCAGTCGATCGTCGCGCTCGTCAACGTCGGCATCCTGCAGGACGTCCTGTCCTCGCCGCAGAAGCAGCAGTGTGTCGAGAACTCGACGCAGTCCAAGGGTGACGAGCCGCTGTCGCACATCATCGACAAGCTCCCGCTGCTGTCCGAGAACGGCGTCAACAACAGCTGAGCCGGGCAGTCGTAAAAGGCCCGGGACGTCGGTTCTCTCCTCCTGAACGAACCGGGCCTTTGCGCTTTGTGAAAAGCGCGCGCAGTACCTGCATTACCACTCTTCTGGCTGGGCCCCGCGCTGAACCATATGGGCGATTCCTCGTGAAAATCGACTTCGCGGGAGTTTCGTCGGCGCGGACGAATCGTTAGGCATATTGGTAGCGGTGTTACGGGTGATCTTGAGGGTGCCCGTGCGGCACGAAGGACGTGACCGTTTCGGACTCCGCTGCGGAAAGGGCTGAAAGTGAAGTACGCGAAGGTTGCCGCAGTCGCTGCTGGAACGCTCATGGCGGTCGGGGCCGCCACCCCGGCGTTCGCCGACGCCGGCGCCTCGGGCGCCGCCCAGAACTCGCCCGGCGTCATCTCGGGCAATGTCCTGCAGATCCCGGTGCACATCCCGGTCAACCTCTGCGGGAACTCGATCGACATCATCGGTCTGCTGAACCCGGCGTTCGGCAACACCTGTGTGAACGACTGACGTACCGCGTCGGACGGGTAGCAGAGGATGCAGCGAAAGGCCCCGGCGCGCCAGCCACGCGTGCCGGGGCCGATCGCCGTTCGAGGGGCCCAGAAGCGGTGAAACCAGCGGAGTTTCTCTTTCGGGCCGGCATCGTTAACCACTGAAAAAGCGGTGATCCGGGCAGTGCCGGAAAGATCGCGCGGCGAGTTCGGCCGCGGCTGCGGGCATCACCGCTCAGGAAAGGACAGCTGAAAGTGAAGTACGCGAAGACTGCCGCGTTTCTGGCCGGTTCCGCCATGGTTCTGGGAGCGGCGTCCCCCGTTTTCGCCGGCACACAGGGGCAGGTGCCGAGTTTCAGCCTGAACGGTGGCCTCACGGACGCCCTGAGCAACAAGCAGCTGGACGGCCGGCAGCTGGACCCGGTGGTCGAGACGGTCGAGGGCACGGCCGAGGGACTGCAGAAGTCCAAGGCCACCAGGAAGCTGCTGAAGACCGTCGGGGACGTCACCGAGAAGACGCCGGGACTTCGGGGTGTCGAGGTGGCCAAGCCGGCCGGAAAGCGCGGATAGCGCCCGGCCCGCGGATATGCCGCCGGGCGGTGCGCCGGCCGGGACGCGGCCGATTCCCGGGGAGCCGCGAAAGGCACCGCGGGGCCGGGGCGCCGGCCGCAGCCACAGCTGTTGCGCTCAGTTGTGTGCCACATCATTTGAGTGATGTAGCAAAACCATGCTCGTCACACCGAGTTGTTCAGATCGCCCCGGGTAAAGGGCATCCCGAAACGCGAAGGATCAAACATGATCAAGAAGGCGCTGGCAACGGCAGCCACGGCTGCTTCCTTTGTCGGTATCGCGGCCGCCGCCGCCCCGCAGGCGGTGGCCGTCGGTGACGACCGTGGGGTCAGTACGGTCAACGGCAACGGTGCGGCCCAGACCTACGGCAACTTCGCCACGGCGGGGAACATGAGCCCGCAGTTCGCGCTCATCCAGGGCTCCTTCAACAAGCCCTGCATCGCCCTGCCGGCCAAGGCCAACCTGCAGTCGATCGTCGCGCTGGTCAACGTCGGCATCCTGCAGGACGTGCTCTCCTCGCCGCAGATGCAGCAGTGTGTCGAGAACTCGACCCAGGTCAAGGGCGACGAGCCGCTGTCGCACCTCATCGACAAGCTCCCGGTGCTGTCCGCCAACGGAAACAACAATCAGTGACGGAACCCGTCGCTGCGTGAAACCGGGGCCGGGGCCTGCGGTGCCGTCGACCGGCATCGCAGGCCCTTTCGCGCGCACCGCCGGCCCGCCTCAGGCGGGCTCCTGCGGGCTTTCCAGCAGGTCCCTGCGCAGACTCATCAGCGCCTCGAAATCGGCGAGCCGCGCAAAGCGGCCCAGTAGTACATCGACGTCCACGTCGTCACCGCGGCGCACCGCGTCCACGATTTCCTCTTTCACGCGCATCGCGTCCATGGGGGCGGCCATGCCAGAACCCTTGCCCTTTCGTTATTCGGCGGACCGGGAGAAGCGTCCCCTGGAGAACCGTGCGACAGCCGACACGGAAGAGTGGAATTACGGGTCCGGGAACTGGAATGTCGATCTGTTCGGGTGATGATGCGCAACTTTCTCAGCCGTGACCGGTTGTTGCTTACAGGGCTCCCTTCGTCATGGGAGTTCATTTCCTGAAGGGGTTTCGAGATGAACAAGATGATGGCGAGCGTGGCGGTTGCCGCGTCTCTGATCGGTGTCTCCGCGGCCGCGGCTCCGCAGGCCATGGCAGTGGGGGACGACCGCGGTACGGCGACGGCCAACGGAAACCACGCGGGCCAGGCGTTCGGCAACGGCGGCACCGAAGGCGACATGAGCCCGGACGCCACGCTCATCGGCGACTCGCTGAACAAGCTGTGCATCGGCATTCCGGTCGACGCCAACCTGCAGTCGATCGTGGCCCTGGTCAACGTCGGCATCGCGCAGGACATCCTGTCCTCGCCGCAGAAGCAGCAGTGTGTCGAGAACTCGACGCAGGGCAAGGAGGACGAGCCGCTGTCGCACCTCATCGACAAGCTGCCGCTGCTCTCCCAGAACGGCGTCAACAACGAGTGACCCGTCCGGCGGCCGGCCACCGGCCGCCGAAACCCGTCGAGGGACCGCACGCCGCCCGCGTACGGTCCCTCGACGGCGTCCGGGCACCTTCTCGCCCTCCCGTACGTCCTACAGGGGAGATCCACTGGTGGGAATCGTCCCCGTGCGGGGTTGATCACCCGAAGTTGCGGTGAAGATCCTGCTCAAGAACTAGAACGTGCTTTTGCCAAGCCATTACCCTTGTGGGAAGGCCGCGCACGGCGGCCATGGAGGAGTGAGATGAGGAGCAGCAACCCGGTCTTCTCGCGACGGGGGTTCAGCCGCGACAACAACGGCTACGCGGGCTTCAACGCGCCGCCGCAGGCCGGGGGCCCCGCAGCGAACCCTTACGCCGGAACGAACCCGTACGCCCAGGGCGGCAACCCGTACGCCCAGGGCCCCACCGACGCATCCGCGCAGGGCACCCAGGCACCGCAGTACGCGCCGCAGACCACCCGCCCGATGACGATGGACGACGTCGTGCTGCGCACCGGCATGACGCTCGGCACGGTCATCGCCGGTGCGGCCGTCGGCTGGATCTTCCTGACGCAGAGCCTCGGCTTCGCCATCGGCGCCGGGCTGATCGCGATGGTGCTGGCGTTCGTCCAGTCCTTCAAGCGCAAGCCGTCGCCGGCCCTGATCCTGACCTACGCCGCCTTCGAGGGCCTGTTCCTCGGCGCGCTCAGCGGCGCGATCAACGATCTGCCGAAGCTCAGCGGCGCGCCCATGCAGGCGGTGATGGGCACCATGGCGGTCTTCGTCGCCATGCTCGTCGCCTACAAGACCCGCATCATCCGGGTCACCGCCCGCTTCACCCGCTACCTGATGATCGCGCTGCTCGGCTTCGTGCTGCTGTCGCTGGTCAACGTGCTGTTCATGGCCTTCGGCGGCGGTGACGGCCTCGGCTTCCGCAGCGGCGGCATGGGCATCCTGTTCGGTGTCGTCGGCGTCGTGCTCGGCGCGCTGTGCCTGGCGCTGGACTTCAAGCAGGTCGAGGACGGCATCGCGTACGGCGCGCCGCGCGAGGAGTCCTGGCTGGCCGCGTTCGGCCTGACCGTGACCCTGGCGTGGATCTACATGGAGCTGCTGCGGCTGATCTCGATCCTGAGGGACTGAGGTCCGCCGGAGGGCCGGCCGCCGTCCGTGCGGCCGGCGCCCGGCGCGGTGACGTGACGAAGGGCCCGTGGGGAGTCTTCCCCACGGGCCCTTCGGCGTTCACCCGGGCGGGCACGGCTACAGCTTGCGCGCGGCGCGCCTGAGGTCGTACTCGTGCACGATCGCCTTGGCGTGCCCGTAAGCGAGGTTGTGCTCGCCTCGGAGCCAGCTGACCTTCTCCTCGAAGCGGAAGAGAGCGGGGCCTTCATCTACCGTGCGAAGCCAGTCGGAGACTTCACGGCCGGTGCAGTGGGGGATGCGGGAGAGCAGGTTCCGGTGGGTCTCTTCGGAGAAGAGTTGAGACATCGGCGCCTCCGGACGCGTTCGATGCTGGTCCTTCAGCCCACCGTGCCTGACCGTTGGGGTGTTGGCAACCACCCGGGAGTGGCGCATAAGCTCGGCCTGTGCTTGACGTGATGCCTTTGCAGACTGCCGTGGACGCCCTCGCCGACCGCCTGCGGGCGCTGCCGCAGAGCACCCTGGCGCGCGGTTCGGCGGCCGAAGCGCTCGCGCTGGCGCGCGAGTTGGCGGGCCGTGCGGAGCGTATCGAAGAGCCCGGACGGGAGCCGCGCGCGTTCCCGGACGCGGGGATGTTCGCGGTCGGTGACCAAGTGGCGGTGGCCGGGCACGACTTGGTGGAGGCGGTGCGCGCCGCGGGCGACGAACGGGAGCTGGCGTCGGCGGTGGAGCTGGTACGGGGGGCCGCGGTGCGGTGCTGAGGCCCCCGGTGGGCTGCTTCCGGCCGGATTCTCAGAGGGACGCGATGACGCGGTCCGCGAGAATGTAGACACTCTCGTCGGCGGCCGGGCCCCAGGAGAACGTCAGGGCGTACGCGCCGGAGATGCCGGAGCCGCCCAGCAGGACCGGGGTGCTGCCCTCGCGCAGGGCCGCGGCGACGCGCTCGGCGGTCTCGCGGTGGCCGGGCGTCATACAGACCGTGGTGCCGTCGGCGAAGACGTACACGTCCAGGGTGCCGAGCGGGCCGGGGCGCACGTCCGAGAGCGGGGTGCGGTCGCGGGCCAGCTCCTCCAGGCGGTTGACGGTGCGCTCGTGGTCCCCGACGGCGGGGGACGGGGTGAAGTCCGGGTGCGAGGGGTGGCGCCGGCGGGCGGCGGCCAGGTCGGCGGCCTCGGCCTCCTCGGCCGTCTCGCTCTCCAGCGCGTCCACCGGCTCCAGGGCGCCCGGCCCGTCGGCGGCGTGCAGCGCGTCCGGGCCGAGCAGCGGCTCCAGCCCGGCCAGGTCCGCCTGCCGGGGCAGGAAGTACGGGTCGTCGAGGCGCTCGTGCGGATCGAGGTGGTCGGTGCCGCCGTCCAGCGGGCCCAGCAGGGACGGGGCGTCGGCGGCGTCCCGGGCCTCCTGGGCGGCCCAGAAGGCGCGGGCCTCGGCCAGTTCGCGTTCCCGTTCCTCGGCCAGCGCGTCGGCGACGGCGGCCCGTATGTCGGCGAGCGCGTTCTCGGCGGCGGGGGTGGCGCGGGCGGCGGGGATGACCGCCGCGGCGACCTGCGCCCGCGCCTCGGCGCGGGCCTCGGCGTGCGCGGCGAGCAGCTCGGCGCGCAGCGCCGTGACCTGGCGGCGCAGCCCGTGGGCGGTGTGCAGGGCGGCCGCTCCCAGAGCCACGGCGGCAGCCGCGGCCAGCAGCAGGGCAAGGGTGATGGCGCTCACTGACGTACTCCCATTAGCAGAATGTCCCCCGACTTCCTACATCAGGCTGCCGGTCGTCGGCGACCGGTCCCAGTGCCCCAGGTCCTTGAAAGGACAGGGATTTGGGCCTCGTACGTTCGAGTGACACCGCGCTGACCTGCGGGAACGCTGTTCCGTGGGGGGTTTGGTCACAATCGTGGGGGATCTTTGATCGCGATCCAGTCAACTGGTGATCCAGATCACCGATTGTCGCTCTGCGTACGTCAGTTGGGACTCAGGGTGCGCGTGTGGCGCCTCTGGGGGACGTACGGCCGCGTAGGGACACGGACGGTGGCGGGAGCGTGCCGGCCGTGCGGCTCCGGGCGGTCGGCACGGGACGGCCGTACCCGCCGGGCGGGAGTCTCCGGGGCAGGGCGCCGTCCGCCGGGGGCGGCGCCCTGCCCCGCCGGGGTCAGCTCAGGCGCTCGATGACCATGGCCATGCCCTGGCCGCCGCCCACGCACATCGTCTCCAGGCCGAACTGCTTGTCGTGCCACTGGAGGGAGTTGATCAGGGTGGTGGTGATGCGCGCGCCGGTCATCCCGAAGGGGTGGCCGACGGCGATCGCGCCGCCGTTGACGTTCAGCCGGTCCAGGTCGATGCCGAGGTCCCGGTACGAGGGGATCACCTGGGCGGCGAACGCCTCGTTGATCTCGACCAGGTCGATGTCGGAGATGCCCAGGCCCGCGCGCCGCAGCGCCTGCTTGGACGCCTCGACCGGGCCGTAGCCCATGATCTCCGGCGACAGGCCGCTGACGCCGGTGGAGACGATCCGGGCGAGCGGCGTCAGACCCAGCTCACGGGCCTTGGTGTCCGACATGACGACGAGCGCGGCGGCGCCGTCGTTGAGGGGGCAGCAGTTGCCCGCCGTCACCAGGCCGTCGGGGCGGAAGACCGGCTTGAGGCCCTGTACGCCTTCGAGGGTGACGCCCGCGCGCGGCCCGTCGTCCTTGCCGACCACCGTGCCGTCCGGGGTGGTCACCGGCGTGATCTCGCGCTCCCAGAAGCCGTCCTTGATGGCCTTCTCGGCGAGGTTCTGGGACCGGACGCCGAACTCGTCCATGTCCTGGCGGGTGATGCCCTTGGCGCGGGCCAGGTTCTCGGCGGTCTGCCCCATCGCGATGTACGGGTCGGGCAGCAGGCCGTCCTCGCGCGGGTCGTGCCAGTCGGCGCCCTCCTGCTCGGCCCGGCCGGCCGTACGGGCCTCCGCGTCGGCGAACAGCGGGTTGTGGGTCTCGGGCATGCCGTCCGAGGTGCCCTTCACCGAGCGCGAGACGGTCTCGACACCGGCCGAGATGAAGACGTCGCCCTCGCCGGCCTTGATGGCGTGCAGCGCCATGCGGGTCGTCTGGAGGGAGGAGGAGCAGTAGCGGGTGACCGTACAGCCGGGCAGGTGGTCCATGCCCATCTGCACGGCGACGATGCGGCCCAGGTTGTGGCCCTGCTCGCCACCGGGCAGGCCGCAGCCGAGCATCAGGTCGTCGATGTCCTTCGGGTCCAGGGCCGGGACCTTGGCGAGCGCCGCCCCGATGATCTCGGCGGTCAGGTCGTCCGGGCGCACGTCCTTCAGAGAGCCCTTGAAGGCGCGTCCGATCGGGGAGCGGGCGGCAGAAACGATCACGGCTTCGGGCATGACGGCTCCAGAGGAAGGACTGGCAGGGCTGTGGGGGAAGTTACCCGGACGTAGGGCGAAGGTCACGGGGGCGGGGTTGTGATGCGGGACTCTTTTCTAAGCGGGTGCTTATCGCTGCGCTCGGCCGGCGGGGAGCGTGGTGCGCGCAGGGGTGTCCGCGGGCCCGTTGCGCTTGCGGCGGGCGTCCTCAAGCGCCGGACGGGCTGTATCGCTTCGCTCGTCCTCAAGCGCCGGACGGGCTGGAATTGAGCGGACGGGCTGGAATTGAGCGGGCGGGGCGCCGCTGGGAGGCGCCTCAGGACCGGCCTGGACCGCTCACTCCCTCGCCCGGCTCGCCCCCGCTTCGGATTCCGCCGGGTCCGGGGTGGGGATCTGGCGCCGCCGGCGGTGCTTGAGGAGGGCCCACGGGGCGCGGGTGGGGGTGACTTCGGTGCCGCCCTCGTCGGCGGCCTGGGCGGCGGCCTCGGCGACCGGGAGGATGCCCTCGCGGCGGTGCGGCTCCGGGTGCTCCTCTTCGGGCCACAGGCCCAGCGCGGCGCAGAGGGTGGGCAGGACGGCCATCGCGGCGGTGGCGTAGCCCTCGGCGGAGGGGTGGTAGTTGTCGGGGCCGAACAGTTCGCGGG
Source organism: Streptomyces sp. NPDC059788 (assembly GCF_042732265.1). Lineage (NCBI taxonomy): Bacteria > Bacillati > Actinomycetota > Actinomycetes > Kitasatosporales > Streptomycetaceae > Streptomyces > Streptomyces sp. NPDC059788. The sequence goes on from NZ_JBHWHY010000036.1 coordinate 13,666, forward strand.
GGTGGGCCTCGAACTCGGGGCCGAGCAGGTCGCCGAGCGAGACCGTACGGGCGCCGTGCGCCACCACCCCTATGGTCTGCGCGGCGGCGAGCTGCCGGGACAGGCGGCGCGCGACCCAGCGCAGTGGCTGGTAGACGGGCTCGATGGTGCCCAGGTCGGGGCAGGTGCCGACGACCACGGCGCAGCCGGCCGCGCGGAGCCGGCGGACCGCGTCGGAGAGCAGGCGCACCGAGCGGGCCGGCGGCATCCGGTGGGTGACGTCGTTGGCGCCGATCATGATGACGGCGACGTCGGGCGTGGGGCCGGGCGCCGCGAGGACGAGGGTGACCTGCCGTTCGAGGTCGTCGGACTGGGCGCCGGGCAGCGCCACGTTGTGCAGGTCGACCGGGAGCTCCGCGACGGCGGCGAGGCCGGAGGCGAGCAGCGCGCCCGGTGTCTGGCGGGGGCGGTGCACGCCCTGGCCCGCGGCCGTGGAGTCGCCGAGGAAGCCCAGGCGCAGTGGGGGGCGGTCGGTGCGGTGGGCGAAGGCGGAGCCGTAGCGGCCGTCCGCGCTGGGCGGTACGGCGCTGGAGCCGCCGACCGTACGGCGGGCGAGGCGGACCTCGGTCACCAGCAGGCCGACACCGGCCACGCCGAGCAGACCGATCCCGCCGCCGCCCACCGCGGCGGCGGCGGCGATCCGCCGTGCCACCCTCGCCCTGGACATCGTCATCGGCATAGGCCGGGCACCTCCCCGTGCAGTGCGTGTGGAACGCGGTGTGAAGTGGCTGGTGGATGGAGTCGGGCCGGAGCCGGGACCGGTACGAGAGCCGGGGGCGCGGGCGGGTCGCGGGGCCTGGGACGGACGTCGTGGTGGCGGGAAAGAGAAGCCGTACACCAAGGTGGTGCCCCGTCGGGCGGGCCGCGCAACGCGCGGCGACTCCATGAGGGGCGGGCAATAGGCTGGTCGGATGGGCGCAGGACAGCGCGCCCCCGACAGCGGAGACCACCGTGCAGTTTTACGAATCCATGATCGAGCTCGTCGGCAACACCCCGCTGGTGAAGCTCAGGAACGTCACTGGAGGAATCCAGGCGACCGTTTTGGTGAAGGTCGAGTACTTCAACCCGGGCGGGTCCGTGAAGGACCGGATCGCCGTACGGATGATCGAGGCCGCCGAGAAGTCCGGGGAGCTGAAGCCGGGCGGCACGATCGTCGAGCCGACCTCGGGGAACACCGGGGTGGGCCTGGCGATCGTGGCCCAGCAAAAGGGCTACAAGTGCATCTTCGTCTGCCCGGACAAGGTGTCGACCGACAAGATCAACGTGCTGCGGGCGTACGGCGCCGAGGTGGTGGTCTGCCCGACGGCGGTGGACCCCGAGCACCCGGACTCGTACTACAACGTCTCGGACCGGCTCGTCCGTGAGACGCCCGGCGCCTGGAAGCCGGACCAGTACAGCAACCCGAACAACCCGCGCTCGCACTACGAGACGACCGGTCCCGAGCTGTGGGAACAGACCGAGGGAAAGATCACTCATTTCGTCGCGGGCGTGGGCACCGGCGGCACGATCAGCGGCACCGGCCGGTATCTGAAGGAGGCCAGCGAGGGCCGGGTGAAGGTCGTCGGCGCCGACCCGGAGGGCTCCGTCTACAGCGGCGGCTCGGGCCGCCCGTACCTGATCGAGGGCGTCGGTGAGGACTTCTGGCCGAGCGCCTACGACCGGACGGTCGCGGACGAGATCGTGCCCGTCTCGGACAAGGACGCGTTCCAGATGACCCGGCGGCTGGCCAAGGAGGAGGGCCTGCTGGTCGGCGGTTCCTGCGGCATGGCGGTCGTGGCGGGCCTGGAGGTCGCCGGGCGGCTCGGCCCGGACGACGTGGTCGTCGTCCTGCTGCCGGACAGCGGGCGCGGCTACCTCAGCAAGATCTTCAACGACGAGTGGATGGCGGACTACGGCTTCCTGGAGGACGCCGGTCCGGCGGCGCGGGTCGGCGACGTGCTGCGGCACAAGGAGGGCGCGCTGCCCTCGCTGGTCCACATGCACCCCGAGGAGACGGTCGGCGAGGCCATCGACGTGCTGCGCGAGTACGGCGTCTCGCAGATGCCGATCGTCAAGCCGGGCGCCGGGCACCCGGACGTGATGGCGGCGGAGGTCGTCGGCTCGGTCGTGGAGCGGGAGCTGCTGGACGCGCTGTTCGCGCAGCGCGCGTCGCTGACCGATCCGCTGGAGAAGCACATGTGCCCGCCGCTGCCGCAGGTCGGCTCGGGCGAGCCGGTCGGTGACCTGATGGCGGTCCTGGAGAAGGCGGACGCGGCGATCGTGCTCGTCGAGGGCAAGCCGAAGGGTGTGGTGAGCCGGCAGGACCTGCTGGCGTTCCTGGCCCGTGAGGCGAAGCAGGGATAGCGGCCTGTGTGCGGCGGGGGGTCGTTTCCAAGGTTGCGTTTGCACCGAGGACAGCCGGCGTCAAGTGACCGTCAGGAAACGGGCGGGCGCCGCAAGGTGTACGTATGCGTCACGTGCTCGCAGCACGGGCTTAACACTGACCGGGCACAGTGGTGACGGTGGCGATACGGACTTCCGGAGCGGCTCCCGGACCTTCCGCAGATCGCCCGGGACGCGACGACCGGCCCTGACCCGGTCCGCGTCCCCCCGCGGGGACCGCCGTCGTCCCGCCCCCGGCCCCGGCCGGGGTGCGGCGGTCCCCGCGCAACCACCCGGCCGCCGCCCGCGGGCGGGCCGGGTCACTCCCACCCGTCCGCGTCCCGCTCGCGCTGCTCGCGCGGGCGCTTGAAGAAGCCGGACGTGTGGACCGCGTTCACGCCGACGATGCCGGCCCAGCTGACGATCAGCCCGATGAGGCCCGAGTTGACCGCGCCGATCGCGGACAGCGGGACCGCGAGGACCAGGGAGACGGTGGCGAAGCCGAAGCGCTCGCCGAAGCCGTTGCCGTCGCCGGGCGCGCGGCGCGGGCGGGGTGGCTGCGCGCCGCGCGCCACCTGTATCTGCTGCTCGGCGAACTGCCTGCGCACCCGTTGGTCGACGGTCTTGTCGAGCTTCTCCAGGAAGGACTCGACCAGTTCGGACTCGTACTCCGGCCCCAGCTCTTTGCGCGTCTGGAGGGTCGCGTCGAGTTCTTTCCTCAGCTCGGGGTCATGGGTAGCCATAGTGCCGAGATTACGGACGGGGAGCGGGCGGCGCGGTAGGGCTATCCCCCGAATCGGCGGCCGTGACAGGGGCCGTGGCGGCGTCCGCGGCGGGGGCCGGTGCGGGGGCAGCCGTGGGGGCAGCCGTGGGGGAGCCGCCGGGGTCCGCCGCCGGGGCGGGCGCGACGCGTCCGGTGTCGTTGCGGGTGACGGTCCAGTACAGGGCGGCGGGTACGGCCAGGCCGACGAGCCAGGAGATGTCGGCGCCGCCGAGCGGGGCCACCAGCGGGCCGGTGTAGAAGTGGGTGGCCAGGAAGGGGAACTGGGCCAGCACGCCCGCCACGTACACGGTCAGTGCCCGGCCGTTCCAGGCGCCGTAGCGGCCGGTGGGATCGCTGAGCGCCGGGATGTCGTAGCGCTCCTTGGAGATCAGGTAGTAGTCGACGAGGTTGATCGCCGACCACGGGGTGAAGAAGGTCAGCAGGAACAGCAGGAAGTCCTTGAACGAGGTGAGGAAGGAGTCCTTGCCGAGCAGGGCGACGGCGGTGCCGGCGAGCATGATGCCGGTGATGTAGGCGGCCCGGCCGTGCGGCGTGAGGGTGCGGCGGCCGCGGAAGCCGCTGACGCTGGTGACCAGCGACATGAAGCCGCCGTAGGTGTTCAGGACGTTGATGGTGAGCTTGCCGAGGGCGATGACGAAGTACAGCGCCGAGGCGATCAGGCCGGTGCCGCCGAGGGAGACGAGGTAGGAGACCTCATGGCCGACGAACGCGGCGGGGGCCGCGGCGGCGGCGAGCGCGCCGAAGGTCATCGACCACTGCGATCCGAGGACCGAGCCGGACAGCGTCCACCAGAAGGTGGCGCGGGTGGAGGTGTGCCGGGGCAGGTAGCGGGAGTAGTCGGCGACGTACGGGCCGAAGGCCAGCTGCCAGGAGGCGGACAGGGAGACGGCGAGGAGGAAGAGGGGGAAGGAGAAGGACCGGTCGTGCAGGAGTACGGCCAGGTCGACGCGCTCCAGCAGACGGGCGCCGAGGTAGAGGAAGGCCAGTGCGCACACGACGCTCGCGACCCGGCCCAGGACGTGGATGAGCCGGTAGCCGACGGCCGCCGCGACGCCGGTGACCGCGGCGAAGACGACGATGCCCGTCGTGTCGCCCAGGTGCGTCAGCTCGCCGACCGCCTGCCCGGCCAGGACCGTGCCGCTGGCGAAGAAGCCGATGTACATGACGATCACCAGCGCCAGGGGCACCACCGCGCCGCGCACCCCGAACTGGGCCCGTGAGGAGATCATCTGCGGCAGGCCGAGGCGCGGTCCCTGGGCGGAGTGCAGTGCCATGACCGCGCCGCCCAGGAGGTTGCCGAGCAGCAGGCCGGTCAGGGACCAGAAGGCGTTGGCGCCGAAGACGACGGCCAGTGCGCCGGTGACCACGGCGGTGACCTGGAGATTGGCGCCGAGCCACAGGGTGAACTGGCTGACGGGCGTGCCGTGGCGTTCGTCGTCCGGGACGACGTCGATCGAGCGCTGTTCCACCACTGCCGCCATCGGCCGCCTTCTTCCGCGCATCGGCTGTATGAGTTCATGCAGGATCGATGCGGGTGAATGGAAAAATCAATACCCCGGACCGCAAAAAGTGGAACACGGACCTCCGGGCGCGGCTCCGGACGTGGTCCCGGGCGGAGGTCCGGCCCCGGCCCCGGACGCGGCCCCGGACGCGGCCCCGGACGCGGCCCCGGGAACGGCCGTACGGGAGTCCGCGCGGGCGGCGGGCTACAGGGGGCGCAGCTCGTCCGCGTACGAGACGGAGAGCCGGCGCATCAGACCGTCCTCGGTGATGGCGTACTGCCCGAGCCGCCACAGCGGCGGCGAGTAGGCGTGCAGGGAGACCGTGTCGTCGGTGGCGCCGGTGAGGCGGTGGATGTGGTCCGGACCGAAGCAGAAGGAGGCGCCGGCGCGCACCGCGGTGGCCAGGTGCGCGCCGCCGATGCGCGGATTGGACTCGGTCAGGACGCCCTGGACGACCCGCACCGCGCCGGACGACAGGTCGTGGTCGTGCCAGCCGGTGTCGTTGCGCCGGGTCCAGCACAGCAGCCAGACGTCGACGTAGGTGTCCCGGTGGAGGGAGGCGTAGTGCCGCTCGGCGTCCGAGAAGGCGACCTCGCCGCGCCAGAGGCCGGGCGCCCCGGCCAGCCGCTCGACGAGCGTGCGCAGTTCGCGCTTGCCGAGGTTGCGGCCGGGAAGGGCGGCGAAGAGCTCGGGGACGTCGTGCGGCGCGGGTGCCGCGGTGGCCTCGGAGGACATGTGCGGGCTCCTTACGCCGGGCCGAGGAGGCGGGCGGGGTTGGCGGTACGCAGGGCGTGTACGGCCGCGGCGCCCAGGTCGGGCAGGTCCGGGGCGGCGTACGGGCGGTCGCTGCCGCTGACGACGGCGTCGATGCCGACGGCGCGGACGACCGCGTCCACGGCGCGGGTGCCGTAGGAGGAGGTTTCGTAATAGACGTCGGGGTCGACGCGTCCGCGGTCCCCGCCGCGCGCGGCCAGCCGTTCGCCGTGCAGCGGGGCGAGGCCCGCGAGGGCGGCGAAGCAGACGCGCAGGCGCGGGTGGCGGGGGCGGCCGAAGGCGCGGAAGGCGAACCAGGCGGCGTGCAGCTGCTGGAGGTACGGGACCAGGGCGGGCCACCACGGAGGGCCGCCGGGCGGGGGCGGCGGCGCGGGGCCGGGGTGGACGAACAGGGGCTTGTCCAGGCGGGCCGCGGCGTCGAGGAGCGGGGCGCGGCGCGCCCATCCGGTGGCGTCGAGCAGGGCGGTGGCGGGGAGTTGGAGTCCGGCGCAGCCGCGGCGCAGCAGGCGTACGACGGGGGCGGGGTCGGGCGCGGGGGCGGACAGACACGGCGAGGCCCAGACGCCGAAGGGTGCGGGGAGGGCGAGCGCGCCCTCGTGGAAGGCGTCGAGCAGCGGGGCGGCCTCGGCGGGCGGCAGGTATTCGACACCGAGGGGGCTGGAGAGGGAGAGCAGGGCCCGGTCGAGTCCGTCGCCGCGGGCCAGCTCCGTCCGGGTGCTGGGGTCGTGGTCGGCGGGGGCGACGGCGTACGGGGGCTCTCCGGGCAGGTGCAGCGTCCAGCCGTCCAGGCGGGGCGGTGCGTCACGGGTGCGCAGCAGATCGACGAACTGCGGTGGCCACAAGTGCTGATGGACGTCGGCGGGCACGGGATTCCTCCCGCGATCGGGAGAGGTTAACCGCTTCAGTGATGCGATTAAGTGAAGCGATTAACCGGAGCGGCTGTCAAGGGAACGGCGGGGGCGGCCACGCGCGCCCGGCGGCGGGCGCCCGGTTCAACGCGCGGCCCGCGCGCGGGCCTTGGGTAGGCTTCCGGCATGGCCAGGCCCCGTAAGCGCACCACTCTCCGCGAGGTGGCCGAGGCCACCGGGCTCTCCACCGCCGCCGTCTCCTACGCACTGCGCGGCACGCACGTCTCCAAGGAGACCGAGGAACGGGTGCGCAAGGCCGCCGCCGAACTCGGCTACGAGGCGGACCCCATCGCCCGCGCCCTGGCCAGCGGCCGGACCAGCATGGTCGGCGTGCTGGCGGGCGACCTCCAGGACCTGTGGCAGCAGCAGTTGATGGCGGCGATAGGGCGGGAACTGCTCGCGGGCGACCGCTACGCGCTGATCCTCGACGCGGGCGGCGACCCGCAGCGCGAACTCGCTCTGGCCAAGCAGCTGCGCGACCAGCGCGTGGACGGCCTGTTGGTGTCACCGGTCGACCCGTCGGCGGCGGGCTGGGCGCAGATAGCCGAGGCGGTGCCGGTGGTGTCCATCGGCGATTCGCTGCGCCGCGCCCGTACGGCCGGTGAGGTGCTGTTCGACAACCGCGCCGGGATCGACGCCGTACTGGAGTACCTCACCGCACTGGGCCACCGCCGGGTCACGGTCCTGACGCCCACCGGACCCTCCACCCCGGACCGCCCCGCCGACGTGTACGTACGGGAAGCGGCGGGGCGGCTCGGCATCGCCGCCGAAGTGCTGCCGTGCGCCCAGGAGCTGGGCGAGGCGACGGCGGTCGCGCGGCGCGTGCTGCGCGGCGGCGAGACGGACGGGGCCCGCTCGACGGCGGTGTTCTGCTTCTCCGACTCGATCGCGTACGGCGTCTACGCGGCGGCGGCCGAGGCGTCGCTGAAGGTCGGCCGGGACATCTCGGTCGTCGGCTTCGACGACCACCCCGTCTCCCAGGTGCTCACCCCGGCCCTGACGACCCTGGACTGGGGGCTGGCCGGCATCGCCAAGGAGGCGGCGCGGCTGGCCGTCGCGGCGATCGAGGGACGGCGGGTGCGGCGCAAGCGGATGCTGTGCGCGCCGCGGCTGAGCGAGCGGGGGTCGGCGGTGGGGGTGTGAGGGCGCGGGGGCGGGGTGCCGCGCCGGCTGGGGGCCCGGCGCGGACGGACGGCCGGGCACCGGCCCCTTGCCCATGCTGTATATGGTCATGCAGAGTCATGGGTGAGTGAATAGAAGCGCCCGCGAGACCGTCAGGGAGGGAGCCGCGCACCATGCCGTCCCGGACTCCGGCCCAGGTCGGGCGGCCCGGCCGCACACCCGGGGACGCGGTCCCCGCCGCGCGGCCGTCCGTCCCCGCGGTCGTGCTCGACGGGCGCGGGCTCGGCGTGGCGGCGATCGCGGGCCTGGCGGACGGCACGGCCCGCCCCGCCCCCCTCGACCCCAAGGACCTGGCGTACGCCGAGGAGTCCTGGCGGACCGCCCGCCGCCTCGCCGCGACCGGCCGGGTCTACGGCCGCAGCACCGGCGTGGGCGCCAACCGCTGCGAGGACGTGACCGCCGACGGCGGGCACGGCCTGCGCCTGCTGCGCAGCCACGCCGGGGCGATCGGCGCTCCGCTGCCCGCCCGCGAGGTGCGCGCCATGCTCGCCGTGCGCGCCAACCAGCTGCTGGCGGGCGGCGCCGGACTGCGGCCCGAGGTGATCACCGCGCTGGCCGAGGCGCTGGCGAGCGGCGCGTACCCGGTCGTCAACGAGTACGGCGCGGTCGGCACCGGAGACCTCGCGGCACTCGCCCAGGCCGGGCTGGCACTGGTCGGCGAACACCCCTGGGCCGGCGGCCGCCCGCCCGGCCCCCTCACCCTGGACGGCAACGACGCGCTCGCCCTCATCAGCAGCAACGCCCTCACCCTCGGCCAGGCCGCCCTCGCCCTGGACGGGCTGCGGCGCCTGCTGGCCGCGGCGCTGCCGGTCGCCGCGCTGTCCCTGCTCGCGGTCGGCGGCTCCCACGAGCCGTTCGCCGAGCCGGTCGTCCTGGCCCGCCCGCACCCCGGATCGGCCGCCGTCGCGGCCCGGATGCGGGAGCTGACCGGCGCCGCGGCCCGGCCCGCGCCGCCGCTGGGCCGCATCCAGGACCCGTACGGCTTCCGCTGCATCCCACAGATCCACGGCCCCGCGCTGGACGCCGCCGACGCCCTCGAACGGGTCCTCGCCGTCGAGGTCAACGCCGCGGCCGAGAACCCCCTCATCAGCGTGGCCGACCAGGCCGCCTACCACCACGGCAACTTCTACGCCGCCCACCCGGCCCTCGCCCTGGACGGCTTCCGGCTCGCCGTGCTCCAGACCGCGCTGCTGTCCACGGCCCGCCTCGCCGCGCTCTCCGAGCCGGACCTCACCCGGCTGCGCCCGTTCCTCGGGGACCAGGCCCCGGCCAGCTCCGGCGTGATGATCCTCGAATACGCGGCCGGGGCCGCCCTCGGCGAACTGCGGGCCGCCTCGCAGCCCGCGTCCCTGGGGCACGCGGTCCTCTCCCGCGGCGTCGAGGAACAGGCCAGCTTCGCCTCCCTCGGCGCCCGCCAGACGCTGCGCGCCTGCGTCACGTACCGGCGGGTGCTCGCGTGCGAACTCGTCGCGGCCGTACGGGCGTTGCGGCAGCGTTCGCTGGAGCCCGAGCCGGGCGTGCCGGCGGCCCGCGCCTTCGCCCTGGCCGCCGGGGCCCTCGACGCGCGGATGGCGGACCGGCCGCTGACACCGGACGTGGCGGTGGCGGAAGACCTGCTGGACGGGCTGGCAGCCCTGTGAAGCGGGCGGAAAACGACGGGGAGCGCGTCCCGATTACGTACAGTCGGGCGGCGGGACGGCGGACGCGCGAGATGCCGCCCCCTGCGAGCAGGAACGACACGAAGGCCGGGAGCACGGCCGCGAACACGGCCGGGAGGCAGCGATGAACGGGGACGGCGGCGAGGACCGCGGCGGCACGGCGGCGGACGCGGGAGCCGAAGGGGCGCCCCTGCCCGGCCCCGGCGCCGCCACCGGCACGGCGGCGCGCCTCCAGAAACTCTTCGAAGGGCACCGCCTCACCCCGACCCAGCGGCGCATCGCGCACTGCATGGTGCGCCGGGCCGCCGACGCGCCCTTCCTGTCCAGCGTCGAACTCGCCGAACTGGCCGGGGTCAGCCAGCCCTCCGTGACCCGCTTCGCGGTCGCGCTCGGCTTCGACGGCTACCCGGCGCTGCGCAAGCACCTGCGCGAGGTCGCGCCCGCCCCGGCGGCGCGCGGCACCGGCACGTACAACGAGTACCAGCAGGCCGTGCAGGCCGAGATCGACAACCTGCGCCACCTGGCGGCGGTGCTGGCCGACCCCGGCCCGGTGGTCCGGGCGGGACGGCTCTTCGCGGTCTCCCGGCCGCTGCCGGTCCTCGGCCTGCGCGCCGCGACCGCGCAGGCCGCCGGCTTCGCGTACTTCGCCCGCAAGGTCCACCCGGACGTCCGGCTGCTCGACGAGGGCGGCACGATGCTCACCGACCGCATCGACGCGGCGGTGCAGGCGGGCGCGAGCACCCTGCTGTGCTTCGCGCTGCCGCGCCACCCGCGCGAGGTCGTGGACGCGCTGGAGTACGCGCGGGCCGTCGGCCTGACCGTCGTCACCGTCGCCGACAGCGCTTTCGCGCCGGTCGCCCGGCACACGGACCTGCTGCTGCCCGCCGCGGTCGGCACCGGCCTCGCCTTCGACACGGCCTGCGCGCCGATGCTGCTCGGCCGGGTGCTGCTGGAGGCCATGTGCGACGCCCTGCCGGACGCGCAGGCGCGGCTGGAGGAGTTCGACGCGAAGGCGGCGGAGCGGGGACTGTTCGTGGAGTGAGCCGCCCGCCCCACCGGCGCCCCGCCCGCCTCACGGAATTCTCAGACGGGCTGGCTAGCATCCGCCGCCGTGAAGTGAATCCGTAGCCGGATCGTGGTGCGAGGAGGATGTCGTGGGTCGCGGGGCTGTTGCGCTGGCGCGGGTGGCGGTGCTGCTGCGGGCGCCGGCCGGGTGGCTGTGGTGGCCGGGACTGCTGGCCGCCGGGGCCGGCGTGCTGGTGCCGGGCAGCCTGACCGGGCGGCGGATCGGGGTGTTCGCCGGGGCCGCGCTGTTCGTCGTCGCCGCGTACGTGGTCTTCGCGGTGCGCCGCAAGCGGTACGCCCAGCTGGCGAAGGCGGCGTCCCGGGCCGGGAAGTCGGCGGTCCTCCAGGACCGGGCCGTGACGCTGCGGGTCTGGCGGCGCGCCCACCGATGGTGGCTGCTCGTGGCGTTCCTGGCGGCGCTCGGCTCCTCGTTCGCGCTGCCCGCGGCGGGCGGGATGCTGCTGGCCGGCGCGGGGCTCGGGCTGTGGGCCAAGGCCCTGTGGCTGGGCCGCTGGGAGCACGGGCACGACGCGCTGCTGTGGGTGCGTACGGAGGCGGCCGTACGGGGCGGGCCCGCGGGCCGGGACGTGCGCGGCTACCTGACGACCGGCGTCGCGGCGAAGGACGCGCGGCCCGGAGGGGCGAAAACGGCGCGCCCGAAGGCCGCGCGGGCCTGAGCGGAGTCACTCGCCCCGGGCGCGCAGCACCAGCCGGTTCACGCCCCACAGCACGACACCGATCCCGACCAGCACGGCGGCCCGTACGTACACCTCCGCCGCCCGGTCGGCGAGCGGACTGGCGAGCACGAGGGCCCCGGCGGCGCCGAGCACCGGCAGGACCGTGGGCGTACGGAAGTGGCGGTGCGGCACCCGGTCGCGGCGCAGCACCAGCACCGCCACGTTGACGACCGCGAAGACGCACAGCAGCAGGAAGGCCGTCGTGTCGCCGAGCCCCTCGATCTCGCCGGTCAGGACCAGGCCCACGGCCAGCAGTGTGGTCAGGGCGATGCCGACGACGGGCGTGCGCCGCCCCGGCAGGACGCGGGCCACCGCGCGCGGCAGGATGCGCTCGTTGGCCATGCCGTAGCACAGCCGGGAGGCCATCATCATGTTGATCAGCGCGGAGTTGGTGACCGCGCACAGCGCCATCAGCGCGAACACCTCCGGCGGGAACGTCGCGCCGCTCGCGTGCACCACCTCCAGCAGTGGCGCCGACGACGCCTGGAGCCGCCGGTGGTCGACCAGCAGCGACGAGACCAGGGCGACCAGGACGTAGACGGTGCCCGTGATCCCCACCCCGAGGAAGATCGCGCGCGGGAAGTTGCGGCCGGGGTCGCGGGTCTCCTCCGCCATGTTCACCGAGTCCTCGAACCCGACGAAGGCGAAGAAGGCGAGCCCGGTGGCGCCCAGCACGCCGGTCAGCACGGCGAAGCCGGTACCGCCGGCGTCGAGCTCGGCCAGCCGCGCCGGCTCCCCGCCGCCCGTCCAGACCGCGGACGCCCCCAGCCCGATGATGATCAGCAGGCCGGACACCTCGACGGCGGTCAGCAGCACGTTCGCCTTCACCGACTCCGCCACGCCCCGCAGGTTCAGCGCGGCCAGCGCCAGCACGAACACCACCGCCACCAGGGTCGGCGGCAGGTCGGCGAAGGTGCGCAGGTAGTCGCCGCTGAAGGCACGGGCCGCGGCGCTCGCCGAGGACAGGCCCGAGCACATCACCATGAAGGCGACGAGGAACGTCAGGAACGGCACCCGGAACGCCTTCTGGGTGTAGAGCGCGGCGCCCGCCGCCTTCGGGTACTTGCCGACGAGTTCGACGTACGAGGCGGCGGTCAGCGCCGCGATGCCGAAGCCGATCACGAAGGGCAGCCACAGGGCGCCGCCGACCTTGCCCGCGACCTTGCCGGTGACGGCGTACACACCGGTGCCGAGGATGTCCCCGACCACCAGCAGGACCAGCAGCCTCGGGCCGATGGCACGGCGCAGCGGGGTGGGTGCGCCGGTACGGCCGGCGACGTCCGTGGAGGGGGTCCGCATGTGCCCGGCATGCCCGCCCGCGGTGATTTTTAGAGCTGGGTGAGCGCGTCCCCGTAGGCGCCGCCGCTCTCGGCGACCAGCTCGGCCGTCCCCTGCGGGGCGCGCACGGTCGCCCAGCGCAGGGCGCCGTCCGGGCCCGGTGCGTATCCGTGCACCCCGGGCCGGGGGAGCGAGTTGTACGCGAAATGGGTGGAGAAGTAGTACGCGCCGGTGTCCAGGAGGGCGATGTGGTCGCCCGGCTCCAGGAGCGGCAGGGGCCGGTTCCGGGCGACCAGGTCGCCCGCGAAGCAGCAGGGCCCGGCCACGTCCTGGGCGGCCGGCGGCCCGGTCTTCGGGCGGCCCTGCGCGTCGTAGGCGGCCACCCGCACCGGCCAGGAGTCAGGCGCGAAGACCGTACGGGTGGCGACCTGCGCGCCCGCGTGGGTGACGGCGATGCGCCGGCCGCCGGCGGACTTGGCGTACTCCACGCGGGCCAGGACCACGCCGTGCTTGGCCAGCAGCGACCGGCCGAACTCGGTGACCAGCCCGTAGCGGCCGTCGAACAGCCCCGGCACGGTGGCGTGCAGCAGCCGGGCGTACTCGCGGTACGTCGGCGCCACCGCGTCCGACGCGAAGTTCACGGGCAGGCCGCCGCCGATGTCCAAGGTGGTGACCTGGGCGCGCCCGGCCTTCCCGTTGACCTCCTCGGCCAGCTCGTACAGGACGCGTACCCCGTCCGCCAGCAGCCCGAGCGGCATCCCCTGGGACCCGACGTGGGCGTGCAGGCGGGTCAGCCACGGGCGGTCCAGGAAGGCCTGTACGACCCGACCGCGGGCGCCCTCGTCGCGCAGCGCCACGCCGAACTTCGACGTGCCGGTGGCGGTGCTCATCGCGTCGATGCTGCCGCCGCCGAGCTGCGGGTTGACGCGCAGGCCCAGGGGCGAGGAGGCCGGTGCGGCGGCCGTCAGCGCGTCCAGGCGGCGCAGTTCCGCGAAGCTGTCGGCGTTGACGGCGATGCCGAGGGCGAGCGCCTCGCGCAGCTCCGCGTGGGTCTTGGCGGGCGAGTCCAGCACCGTACGGGACGCCGGCACACCGGCCGCGCGGGCCAGGGCCAGCTCACCGGGGCTGGCGACCTCGCACCCGAGGCCCTCCTGCGCGAGCAGGCGCAGTACGGGGACGAGCGAGGCGGCCTTGACGGCGAAGGCGTGCAGGGCCGGCGTGCCGGGTTCGGTGAACTCATCGAATGCGGAGCGTAGTTCGGCGGCCGACCGGCGGATTCCGGCGATGTCCAGGAGACCCACGACGGGGTCGGCGGCACTGACCAGCCCCTGCGTGACGGCTGCCGCGACGGCGCGGTCCCGCAGGGCGGCCCCTTCCGCGTCCGGAGCGGCGGATGAGCCGGGAGGGCCGGGAGAGGCGGAGGAGGACGAGGGCGGGGGCGTCGCGGGACTCATGTCACCACTCCACCACCTGCCCGCCGTGGCCGCCATCGACCGGCCCGCCCGCAGGCGGTGTTGACCTCGTCGGCACGCGGCAATAACGTCACGGCGCTCGCACGAGGGCCCCTTCGCGGAACGGTGGTGCGGCTCCATGCGAAACCGGCGCGTCCAGGCGGGACCGGTGGTGCGGCGGGACGCGTGGCATCCGCGCGGCCCGGCGGCCCGGCCCCCGCACCCCGACGTGGTCGTGGTCGGCAGCGGCATCGTCGGCGCGGCCTGCGCCGAGGCGCTCACCCGGCGCGGCGTACGGGTCACCGTCGTGGACCGCGCGCCGCTCGCCTCCGGCACGACGGCCCACGGCGAGGGCAACCTCCTGGTCTCCGACAAGCCGCCCGGACCCGAACTGGCCCTGGCGCTGGCCTCGTCGGCCCGCTGGCCGCGGCTGCTCGCGGAGCTGGGCGACGAGGTCCGGGAGGGCCGCGGGTCCGGTGGCCGCGGCAGCGGCGGGCTCGCCGAGCGGTGCGAGTACGAGACGAAGGGCGGCCTCGTCGTCGCCCTCGGGGAACCGGGCGCGCGGGCCCTGGCCGCGTTCGCCGCCGCCCAGCGGGCCGCCGGGGTCACGGCGCACGAGATCGGCCCGGACGGCGCGCACGCGTACGAGCCGCACCTCACGCCGGACGTCCGCGCCGCCGTCCACTACCCGCAGGACGCCCAGATCCAGCCCGTCGCGGCGGCCACCGCCCTGCTCGCCGCCGTCCGAAGACGCGGCGGCACCCTGCGGGCGGACGTACGGGCGCTCGGTGTGGAGCGCGGCGCGGACGGGCGGGTGACGGCGCTGCGCACCTCCGAGGGGGCGCTGCCGTGCGGCGCGGTGGTCAACGCCTGCGGCCCGTGGGCGGGCGGGTTCGCGCGGGCGGCGGGCGCGCCGCTGCCCGTCCAGCCGCGCCGGGGCCTGGTGCTGGTCACCGCACCGCTGCCGCCGGGCACGATCCGGCACAAGGTGTACGACGCCGACTACGTGGGCGCCGTCGGCAGCGGCGAGGCCGACCTGCGCACCTCGGCGGTCGTCGAGGCCACCCGGGGCGGCACGGTGCTCATCGGGTCCAGCCGGGAGCGGGCCGGTTTCGAGGAACGTTTCCGCGTGCCGGTCCTGCGCGAACTCGCCCACAAGGCCGTGACGTTGTTCCCGGTGCTGGGCCGGGTCCCGGTGATCCGCGCGTACGGCGGCTTCCGCCCGTACACCCCCGACCACCTCCCGGTGATCGGCCCGGACCCGCGCCTGCCGGGCCTGTGGCACGCCACCGGACACGAGGGCGCGGGCATCGGACTGGCACCGGCGACCGGCGAACTCCTCGCGCGGCTGTACGCGGGCGAGCGCCCGCACCTCGATCCGGAGCCGTACCGGGTGGCGCGGCCGGGACTGGCGGAGGAGGCACGGTGTTCCGCGTGACGGTGGACGGCGCCGAGCGGTGGGCGCGGACCGGCCAGACCGCCGCCTCGGTCCTGCTGGCCGCGGGCCGCGCCGCCTGGCGGACCACGCGCGGCGGACGGCCGCGCGGCGTCTTCTGCGGCATCGGCGTCTGCCACGACTGCCTGGTGGTCGTCAACGGCGTACCGGACGTACGGGCCTGCCGGCGGGTGGTCGAGGCGGGCGACCGCATCGAGACGCAGGTGGGCGCGCGGTTGCCGGATCATCCGCCGGAGACGGGCGCCGACGGGTCCGCGGCGGCGAGTGACGTGGCCGTGCGTGAGGCGGCTGCGCGGGATCTGACGCCGCGCGACGTGCCGGTGCCCGTGGTCGTCGTGGGCGCCGGGCCCGCGGGCATGGCGGCGGCGCTGGCGGCGGCCGGGGCCGGGGCGCGGGTGGTGCTGGTGGACGACGGGGAGCGGCCCGGCGGACAGTTCCACCGGCAGGCGGCGGACGGCCCGGCGCGGGGCGCGGCGGTCCGTGCCGTACAGGAGCACCCGCGGATCGAGTGGCTGCCGGGGTGCACGGTCTGGGCACTGGAGCCGGGGGGTGGCCCGGTGCCGGAGGAGGGCGGCCCGGTGCCGGAGCCGGAGGGCGGCCCGGTGCCGGTGCCGGAGGGTGGCGGCCTGTCACCGGCTCCGCCTTCCGCTACGGAGGGCGGCTGGACCGTGCACGCCTTGCAGGGGCCCGCCGACGCCCCCTCCCGTACGGCACACACCCTGCGTGCCGCCGCGCTCGTCCTGTGCACCGGCGCGTACGACCGGGCCCTGCCGTTCCCCGGCTGGGACCTGCCGGGCGTCGTCACGGCGGGCGCGGCACAGGCTCTCGCCAAGGGGCAGCACACCGCGATCGGCCGCCGCGTGGTGGTCTCCGGCACCGGGCCGTTCCTGCTGCCGGTCGCGTCGTCGCTGCTCACCGTGGGCGCGCGCGTCCTCGGTGTGTACGAGGCGGGTTCGCCCGCAGCCTGGCTGCGCGCCCCCGTGGCCGCACTCCGCGACGGGCACGGCAAGCTCCCCGAACTCCTCGCCTACGCCGCCGGACTGGCCCGCCACCGCGTCCCGTACCGCACCCGCCGGGCCGTCGTGGCCGCGCACGGCCGGGGCCGCGTCGAGGCGGTGACGGTGGCCCGCCTCGGCCCCGACTGGCGCGTCCGGCCCGGCACCGAGCGCCGCATCGAGGGCGTGGACGCGGTCTGCGTCGGCTACGGCTTCACCCCGCAACTGGAACTCGCCCTCGCCGCCGGCTGCGCACTGCGCGACGCCACCTGGGTCGCGGTCGGCGCCCGGCAGCAGACCTCCGTCCCCGGTGTGTACGCGGCGGGCGAGCCCACCGGCATCGGCGGCGCGGCACTCGCGGCGGCTGAGGGCGAACTGGCGGGGCTGGCGGCGGCCCGCTGGGCCGGGCCCGCCGAGGCGGCCGACGCGGTGGCCGACGTGGCGGCGCGTGCCAGGGCCGCCCGGCGGCGCGTCCTCGCGGGCCGCCGCTTCGCCCGGCTGCTCGCCACCGCCCACCCCGTACGCGCCGGGTGGCACACCTGGCTCGCCGAGGACACACCCGTCTGCCGCTGCGAGGAGGTCCCGTACCGCCTGCTCCGTACGGGGGCGGGGGAGCTGGGCCCGGACGGTGCCCCCGGACTCGCGGCGGACGGCGGAAACGGTCCTGCGACGGGTGGCGCACCCGGACTCGCGGCGGACGGCCCGTACGAGCCCGCGGCGGACCGCGGAAACGATCCTGCGCCGGACGGCGCGTGCGGGCCCCCGGCCGACGGCGCGTACGGACTCGCGGCGGACGGCATGTGCACGTTCAAGCTGGCCACGCGCGTCGGTCTGGGCCCCTGCCAGGGCCGGATCTGCGCCCGCAACGCGGCCGAACTCCACGGCCCCGCCGCCCTGCCCGACCCGCAGACGGCCGACCGCCGCCCGATAGCCCAGCCGGTCCGCCTCGCGGACCTGGCCGCACCCACCACCGTGTCCCCGACTCCGCCGTACCGAGAGGACCCGTCATGACGGACCACGTGCCGACGCAGCCCCGTACGTCCCGCACCGCCGCCTCCCGTACGTCCCTGACCGGCGTCATCGTCGCCACCGCCCTCCCGTACGCCGAGGACCCGGGCGCCCCCGCCGGGCTGCGGCCCGACCTCGACCGGTACGCCGACCACTGCCGCTGGCTCGTCGACAACGGCTGTCACGGGGTCGGGCCGAACGGTTCGCTCGGCGAGTACTCCTCCCTCACCGACGCCGAACGGCGCGCGGTGGCCCGCACGGCCGTCGCGGCGGTGGGGCGGGACGCGCTGGTCGTCGTGGGCGTCCACGGGGCGGGCGGGCACCAGGCGCGGCACTGGGCGGAGCTGGCCGCCGAGGACGGCGCGGACGGCGTGCTGTGCCTGCCGCCCACCCTCTACCGGGCCAACACCGCCGAGACCGTACGGCACTTCGAGGAGGTCGCGGCCGCCGGCCTGCCGGTGATGGTCTACAACAACCCCCTCGACACGAAGATCGACCTGACACCGGAGACACTGCGCGAAATCGCCGCGATCGACGGCGTCGTGGCCGTCAAGGAGTTCTCCGGGGACATCCGCCGGGTGCTGCACATCAAGGAGCGGGCCCCCGGCCTGGACGTGGTGGCGGGCGCCGACGATCTGGTGCTGGAAGCACTGCTGATGGGCGCCACCGGCTGGTTCGCCGGCTTCCCCAACGTCTTCCCCGCCGAGTCCGTACACCTGTACGAGCTGGCGCGGGACGGACGCGTGGCCGAGGCGCGGGAGCTGTACGAACCGCTGGTCGCCGCGTTCCGGTGGGATTCGCGCACCGAGTTCGTGCAGGCCATCAAGCGCGGGATGGACCTGGTGGGCCGCTACGGCGGGCCCTGCCGGCCGCCGCGCGGGCCGCTCCTGCCCGAGCACCGGCGGCAGCTGGACGCGGACATGCGCGGTGCCGTCCAGGCGCTGGAGTCCTGGGCGAAAGCGGTCGGGTGACGGCGGCCGGGGGCGCGGCGGGCGCGTCCGGGGATGCGGCGGTGGCGGGCGGCAGCGCGGCGGGCGCTTCCGGCGGTGCGGTGGCGGGCGGCGCCCCCGCCCCGTTCGCCGCCCGCAGCCTGCACACCTTCGTCGCCGTTGACTCCCACACCGAGGGAATGCCGACGCGCGTCATCATGGACGGCGTCGGCACCATCCCCGGCGCGACCATGGCCGACCGCCGCCGCCACTTCGTCGAACACCTAGACCACATCCGCCAGTTGCTCGTCAACGAACCCCGCGGACACCCCGCGATGAGCGGGGCGGTCCTGCAACCGCCGACCCGCCCCGACGCCGACTGGGGCGTCGTCTATATCGAGGTCTCCGGCTGCCTGCCGATGTGCGGGCACGGCACGATCGGCGTCGCGACGGTCCTGGTCGAGACGGGCATGGTGGAGGTCACCGAGCCCGTCACCACCGTGCGGCTGGACACCCCGGCCGGGCTGGTGACGGCCCGCGTCGCGGTGCGCGGGGGCCGCGCCGCACACGTCACGCTGCACAACGTCCCCTCGTACGCGCACGAACTGGACGCCGTGGTCAAGGTGCCCGGTTACGGCGAGGTCCGCTACGACCTGGCGTACGGCGGCAACTTCTACGCGATCACCCCGCTCGCCGCGCTGGGCATCCCGTTCGCCGCCTCCCGCGCGGACGAGATCATCGCGGCGGGCCTGGCCGTCATGGCCGCCGTGGACGAGCGCGACCGGCCCGTCCACCCCGCCGACCCGGCCATCTCCGGCTGCCACCACGTGCAGTTCACGGCCCCCGGCACACCGGGACCGGACGGCTCCGACTCCCGTAACGCCATGGTCGTCCACCCCGGCTGGCTCGACCGCTCGCCCTGCGGCACCGGCACCAGCGCCCGCATGGCCCAGCTGCACGCGCGCGGCGCGCTGCCGCTGGACCGCCCCTTCGTCAACGAGTCCCTGATCGGCACCCGCTTCACCGGACGGCTGGTCGGCACGGACCGGGTCGGCGGGCGGGCGGCGGTCGTGCCCACGGTCACCGGTCGCGCCTGGATCACGGGCACGGCCCGGTACGTCCTCGACCCGACCGACCCGTTCCCGCGCGGCTTCGTGCTGTAGCGGAGGCAGTGGCGGGTTCCGGATGTGCGGCTGCGAAGGTGAACAGTCGTGCGCGGCCGTCGCGCACGAGCGGAGAGGAAGCGGAGCACATGTTCACCAGTGGGATATCGGGCCGGCAGTACGCGCGACGAGGGGGCTGCGCGCTGGTTGCCGCGGTCGCGGCGCTGGCGTTGCAGACCGGAACGGCGGCGGCCTCGGGTACGGATACGGGCGCGGTCCCGGCTCCCGCTCCGGCCACGCGTACGGCCTCGGCGCCCGCTCCCGCCGAGGCCGTACGGATCACCGAGGGCCAGGTCCGGGAGGCCGGCCCCGGCGGCACGCTGCTCTATCCGAGCGTGACCAGCTGCCTGACCGTAACGGTCCGCCTCGCCGACGGCGGCCTGGTGGGCGCGCACGCCAGCCTGTTCCAAGTGCCGGGGGAGTACCGCTCCGACCGCATCCTCGGCGCCCTGCGGGCCCGGGTGGGCGGCCGGGCCGTGACCGCGGTCGAGGTCAGGGGCGCGGTCGGCGCCTGGCTGCCCGGCTACTTCACCAAGGCCGTGGAGAGCTACGGGGACGGCGAGAGCGTGCCGTTCCCGACGCGCCCCGACCCCGACGGCCTGGCGGCGGCGGTCGCGGACGGCCTGGGACAGCCGCGCGAGAAGGTGACGGTGGCGGACGTACCGGACGGCGATCAGACGGTGCGCTGACCGAGTGGTGCGCTGACCGGGCGGTGCGGTGACCGGACCGTGCGCTGACCGGGCGGTGGGCGGGCTGGGCCGTGCGCGTACCGGGCCGTGCACCGAGGGCGCCGGGACGGAACCGGCGGGGGTTCCGGTCGGCCCCCGTCGGCCGCGGAATCCCGCCGGAACCGGAAACCCGCCGCACGGCCTGCCCCGACCCTGTTGACTAGCCATATTCAACGCCCCAAGATGTGAATAGCTCGATCCACTCGCATCGACGTCAGGGAGGCACGGCCCATGTCAGGACCGCGACCCGTGCGGGCACCGCGCGGTACGGAACTGAGCGCCCGGGGATGGCAGCAGGAAGCCGCTCTGCGCATGTTGCAGAACAATCTCGACCCGGAGGTCGCCGAACACCCGGACCAGCTCGTCGTCTACGGCGGCACCGGCAAGGCGGCCCGCGACTGGCGCTCCTTCGACGCGATGGTGCGCACGCTGACCACGCTCAAGCAGGACGAGACGATGCTCGTCCAGTCCGGCCGGCCGGTCGGCGTCATGCAGACCCACGAGTGGGCGCCGCGGGTGCTGATCGCCAACTCCAACCTGGTGGGCGACTGGGCCAACTGGGAGGAGTTCCGGCGCCTGGAGGCCCTGGGCCTGACCATGTACGGGCAGATGACGGCCGGTTCGTGGATCTACATCGGCACCCAGGGCATCCTGCAGGGCACGTACGAGACGTTCGCCGCCGTCGCCGCCAAGAAGTTCGACGGCTCGCTCGCCGGGACGATCACGCTGACCGCCGGGCTCGGCGGCATGGGCGGCGCCCAGCCGCTCGCCGTCACGATGAACGACGGCGTCGCCATCTGTATCGACTGCGACCCGCGCGCCATCGAGCGGCGCATCGAACACCGCTACCTGGATGTGAAGGCGGACAGCCTCCAGCACGCCCTCCAGCTCGCTGTCGAGGCCCGCGACCAGCGCAAACCGCTCTCCATCGGTCTGTTGGGCAACGCGGCGGACCTGCTGCCGCAGATGCTCGCCGACGGCGCGCCGATCGACATCGTCACCGACCAGACCTCCGCCCACGACCCGCTCGCGTACCTGCCGACCGGCGTGGACTTCGCGGACATGGCCGCCTACGCGGCCGAGCAGCCCGCCGACTTCACCCGCCGCGCCCGCGAGTCGATGGCCCGGCACGTGGAGGCCATGGTCGGCTTCATGGACGCCGGCGCCGAGGTCTTCGACTACGGCAACTCCATCCGCGGCGAGGCCGAACTCGCCGGATACAAGCGCGCCTTCGCCTTCCCCGGCTTCGTGCCCGCCTACATCCGGCCGCTGTTCGCCGAGGGCAAGGGGCCGTTCCGCTGGGCCGCGCTGTCCGGCGACCCCAAGGACATCGCCGCCACCGACCGGGCGATCCTGGACCTCTTCCCGGAGAACGAGTCCCTCGCCCGGTGGATCAAGCTGGCGGGCGAGCGGGTGCACTTCCAGGGTCTGCCGGCCCGGATCTGCTGGCTCGGCTACGGCGAGCGCGACAAGGCCGGCGAGCGCTTCAACGACATGGTCGCCGACGGCACCCTCCAGGCGCCGCTGGCCATCGGCCGCGACCACCTGGACTGCGGCTCGGTGGCGTCCCCGTACCGGGAGACCGAGGCGATGCTCGACGGCTCCGACGCCATCGCCGACTGGCCGCTGCTCAACGCCATGGTCAACGTCGCCTCCGGCGCCTCGTGGGTCTCCCTGCACCACGGCGGCGGCGTCGGCATGGGCCGCTCGATCCACGCCGGGCAGGTCACGGTCGCCGACGGCACGCCGCTGGCGGGCGAGAAGATCCGCCGGGTGCTGACCAACGACCCGGGCATGGGCGTCATCCGCCACGTCGACGCCGGATACGAGCGCGCCGACGAGGTGGCCGCCGAGCGCGGTGTGCGCATCCCGATGCGGGAGGGCGAGTGACCCCGTCGAACGACGGGCCGGCGGCAGGCGCCGCCGGCCCGGCCGCACCCCCGGCGGGCCGGACGGCCCCGGCCGCGCCCCGGCCGGGCGGGCCGTCCTTCCACGAGATGTGGCGGGACCTCGCCGGCATCGGCCGGGACACCGGCAGCGGCGGCTACCGCCGCTACGCCTGGACCGGCGCGGACGCCGACTGCCGGGCCTGGTTCGAGGCCCAGGCCCGCGCCCGCGGCCTCGCCTACGAGCGGGACCGCAACGGCAACCAGTGGGCCTGGCTCGGCGCCGCCGGCGCCGCGGACGTGGCCCCCGGCGAGGCCGTCGTCACCGGCTCCCACCTGGACTCCGTCCCGGACGGCGGCGCCTTCGACGGCCCGCTCGGCGTCGTGTCCTCCTTCGCCGCGCTCGACGAACTCCGCCGCCGCGGCGCCGAGCCCGCCAAGCCGCTGGCGATCGTCAACTTCGGCGACGAGGAAGGCGCCCGCTTCGGCCTGGCCTGCGTCGGCTCCCGGCTCAGCGCCGGGCAGCTCACCGTCGAGGCCGCCCACCAGCTGCGGGACGCCGACGGCACGTCGCTGCCGCAGGCCATGGAACGGGCCGGCTACGACCCCGAGGCCATCGGCCCGGACCCCGACCGGCTGTCCCGCGTCGGCGCGTTCGTCGAACTCCACGTCGAACAGGGCCGCGCGCTCGACCTGACCGGCGACCCCGTGGGCATCGCCTCCGCCATCTGGCCGCACGGCCGCTGGCGCTTCGACTTCCACGGCGAGGCCAACCACGCCGGCACCACCCGGCTGGCGGACCGGCGCGATCCGATGCTCACCTACGCAGCGACCGTGCTCGCCGCCCGCAAGAGCGCCGAACTGGCCGGCGCGCTGGCCACCTTCGGCAAGATCAGCGTCGAGCCGAACGGCGTCAACGCCATCCCGTCGCTGGTGCGCGGCTGGCTGGACTCGCGCGCCGCCGACCAGGACACGCTGGACACCGTCGTCGCCGCCATCGAGCGGGAGGCCGCCGAGCGCGGCGAGCGCGACGGCGTCGACGTCCGTGTCACCCGGGAATCCTTCACCCCCGTCGTCGAGTTCGGGCACGCCCTGCGGGACGAGCTGGCCAAGATCCTCACCCAGGCGGCGGACGGCCGCCCCGGCGGCGCCCGCGAGGTGCCCGTACTCGGCACCGGCGCCGGACACGACGCGGGTATCCTGTCCGCCACCGTCCCCACCGCCATGCTGTTCGTACGCAACCCCACCGGCGTCTCGCACTCGCCCGCCGAACGCGCGGCCGAGGACGACTGCCTCGCCGGGGTGACCGCACTCGCCGACGTACTGGAGGGCCTGGCGTGCAGGTGACGCCGCAGGAATCGGAGCCGACCCCGCGACCCGGCGACGGGCCGGGGCCGGCCGCCCCGAAGACGTACTGGCTGGAACACGCCTGGCTCGGCACGCACGTCGAGCCGGGCGTGGCCGTGGACGTGGACCTGGCCGACGGCCGCATCGACGCCGTACGGACCGAGGTCCCCAGCCCGCCGCCCGGCGCCGTGGTCCTGCGCGGCCTGACACTGCCGGGCCTCGCCAACGCCCACTCGCACGCCTTCCACCGGGCCCTGCGCGGCACGGTCCAGGTCGGTTCCGGCACGTTCTGGACGTGGCGGGAGGTGATGTACCAGGTCGCCTCGCAGCTGACCCCCGACAGCTACTACGCGCTCGCGCGGGCCGTGTACGCGGAGATGGCCCTCGCGGGCATCACCTGCGTCGGCGAATTCCACTACCTCCACCACGGCCCCGGCGGCACCCGCTACGCCGACCCCAACGCGATGGGCGAAGCCCTGATCGCCGCCGCCGACGAAGCGGGCATCCGCATCACCCTGCTGGACACCGCCTACCTCTCCTCCGGCTTCGGCGCCCCGCCCAACCACCACCAGCTGCGCTTCTCCGACGGCACCGCCGACGCCTGGGCCGAGCGCGCCTCCGCTCTGAAGGAAGGCCGCCCGCACGCCCGCATCGGAGCGGCCGTGCACTCCGTACGCGCCGTGCCCGCCGACCAGTTGGCGACCGTCGCGCAGTGGGCCGGGCACCGGCGGGCGCCGCTGCACGTCCACCTCTCCGAGCAGACCGCCGAGAACGACGCCTGCCGCGAGGCACACGGCCGCACGCCCACCGAACTGCTCGCCGAACACGGCGTCCTGGGCCGCCGTACCACCGCCGTGCACGCCACCCACCTCACCGGCGAGGACATCCGGCTGCTGGGCGCCGCCACCACCGGCGTGTGCATGTGCCCCACCACCGAACGCGACCTCGCCGACGGCATCGGCCCCGCCGCCCGGCTCCAGGCCGCCGGCAGCCCCCTGTCGCTCGGCAGCGACAGCCACGCCGTCATCGACCTCTTCGAAGAGGCCCGCGCGATGGAGCTCGACGAACGGCTGCGCACCCGCACCCGCGGCCACTGGACCGCCGCCGCCCTGCTGCGCGCCGCGACCGCCGACGGCCACGCCGCGCTGGGCTGGGACGAGGCGGGCACCATCGAGCGCGGCGCGCTCGCCGACCTCACCACGATCGCGCTGGACTCCGTCCGCACCGCGGGGCCACTGCCCCGGCTGGGCGCCGAGACGGCCGTATTCGCCGCCTCCGGAGCGGATGTGCGCCACACGGTCGTCGGCGGCCGTCAGGTCGTACGCGACCACGTCCATGCGCTCGTGCCCGACGTCCCCACCGCGCTGGCCGAGGCCATCGAGGCCGTACGCGGCTGAAGGAGAGCACCCCCACGATGAACCACCCCAGCACCGCGGCCACGGAGCACACCGCCACCGGCCGCACCACCGCCATCACCAACATCGCAAGCCTCGTCACCAACGACCCCTCCCTCGGCGAAGGCCCCCTCGGTCTGATCCAGGACGCGGCGGTCGTCTTCGACGGCGACCGCGTGGCCTGGGTCGGTACGACAAGCAAAGCACCCGCCACTGACAGTCACCTCGACGCAGGCGGCCGCGCCGCCATCCCGGGCTTCGTCGACTCCCACTCCCACCTGGTCTTCGGCGGCGACCGCACCGCCGAGTTCAACGCCCGGATGTCCGGCCGCCCGTACTCGGCCGGCGGCATCCGCACCACCGTCGCCGCCACCCGCGCCGCCACCGACGAGGAACTGCACGCCAACGTCGCCAAGTACCTCGCCGAGGCGCTCCGCCAGGGCACCACGACCCTGGAGACCAAGTCCGGCTACGGCCTGAACGTCGAGGACGAGGCCCGCGCCCTGCGCATCGCCGCCGCCCACACCGACGAGGTCACCTTCCTCGGCGCGCACATCGTCTCCCCGGACTACGCCGACGACCCGGCCGGCTACGTCGACCTCGTCACCGGCCCGATGCTGGACGCCTGCGCCCCGCACGCCCGCTGGATCGACGTCTTCTGCGAACAGGGCGCCTTCGACGGCGACCAGGCCCGCGCCATCCTCACCGCGGGCAAGGCCAAGGGCCTGCTGCCGCGCGTCCACGCCAACCAGCTCCACCACGGCCCCGGCGTCCAGCTCGCCGTCGAACTCGACGCCGCCTCCGCCGACCACTGCACCCACCTGGACGCCGCCGACATCGACGCGCTCGCCAACAGTGCGACCGTCGCCACCCTGCTGCCCGGCGCCGAGTTCTCCACCCGCGCGCAGTGGCCCGACGCGCGCCCCCTGCTCGACGCGGGCGCCACCGTCGCCCTGTCCACCGACTGCAATCCGGGCTCGTCCTTCACCAGCTCCATGCCCTTCTGCATTGCGCTGGCTGTACGGGACATGAAGATGACCCCCGACGAGGCCGTCTGGTCCGCCACCGCGGGCGGCGCCGCGGCCCTGCGCCGCACCGACATCGGCCGCCTCACCCCCGGCGCCCACGCCGACCTCGCCCTCCTCGACGCTCCCTCCCACGTCCACCTCGCCTACCGGCCGGGCGTACCGCTGGTCTCGCAAGTCTGGCAGCGGGGCGTCCGCGTCTGACCCATCGGCAACGGCAGCAACGACAGCAACGGCAGAGATGTCGGCAATGGCGGAAATGTCGTCACTTTCAACCACGGCAGCAACTTCATGAAAATCCGGTACCGGACATTGCGTAGGCCACGTAATATTCGGACCTCAAAGCGAACAACTGTCGCAGTCACCCGCACAGTCGGCGGAACCCCCGGGTTTCCCTTCTTTTCCCCTGTGCGCGACCAAGGTGACTGCGCGGGGGGAAGGGACCCACATGAAGTCGACCCGTCTGAAGGCCCGCGTCGCCGGCACCGCGGCCGCCGTAGCCGTCCTCGGTGGCGCCGCCCTGGCCACGGCGCCGACCGCCGCGGCGAAGGCGAACCTGATCTCGATCGAGCGGGCGCAGCTCCGCGGGGACGCGCTGAGCGTCACCGTCAAGTACTCCTGTGACACCGGCCTCTCGTTCCGGATGGTCAGCAAGATGACCAAGGTGGACCAGGAGGAGGACGCCACGTCGGCGGCGACCGCGACCGTCCCGGCCGACAAGATCACCTGTGACTACCAGGACCGCATCCTGAAGCTGAAGCTCCAGCCGACCCCCGGTTCGCACTTCGTGAAGGGCGACGAGGTGGAGGTCACCGTCGGTTACCTGGAGGAGGGCGAGCAGGGTTACCCCGCGCTCGCGAAGACCTCCGTGGTGCTGTAACCACGCGACGGACGTGCGGGGCCGGGCCCCGGAACCTGACCGGTTCCGGGGCCCGGCCCTCTTCGCGTACGGGGCGCGAATCGGCGCGTACGGGGTGAATGCCGGGCCGAGGAGAGCGCCGCAACGCAAAGGAGGGCCCGTCCCGAATATCGGGGCAGGCCCTCTTCCGCGCGGGCGGTTGCCGGCTCGTCAGACCGGCAGCGACCGCGGAGAGTTCGCCGGACTCACTCCTCGACCATCAGCCCCTTGCGGAGCTTGACGAGCGTGCGCGACAGCAGCCGCGAGACGTGCATCTGGGAGATGTTCAGCTCCTCGCCGATCTCCGACTGCGTCATGTTGGCGACGAAGCGGAGCGAGAGGATCTTGCGGTCGCGCGGGGGCAGCTCGGCGATCAGCGGCTTGAGCGACTCCACGTACTCGATGCCTTCGAGGCCGTGGTCCTCGTAGCCGATGCGGTCGGCCAGCGCGCCCTCGTTGTCGTCCTCCTCCGGCTGGGCGTCCAGCGAGCTGGCGGTGTACGCGTTGCTCGCGGCCATGCCCTCGACGACCTCGTCATTGGTGATGCCGAGGCGCTCGGCGAGCTCGCTCACCGTCGGGGAGCGGTCCAGCTGCTGCGCCAGCTCGTCGCCGGCCTTGGCCAGGTCCAGACGCAGTTCCTGCAGGCGCCTGGGCACCCGTACGGACCAGCTGGTGTCGCGGAAGAAGCGCTTGATCTCGCCGACGATGGTCGGCATGGCGAACGTCGGGAACTCCACGCCGCGGCTCAGCTCGAAGCGGTCGATCGCCTTGATCAGGCCGATGGTGCCGACCTGGACGATGTCCTCCATGGGCTCGCTGCGGGAGCGGAACCGGGAGGCCGCGAACTTGACCAGCGCGAGGTTCAGTTCGACCAGCGTGTTGCGGACGTAGGCGAATTCGTGGGTGCCTTCTTCCAGCGACTCCAGGCGCTCGAAGAGGGTCTTGGACAGGGCCCGTGCGTCCAGCGGCCCCACCTCGTCGTACGGGGGGATCTCGGGCAGTCCGTCGATCTCGGGAATTCCCGCCACGTCCGGTTCGGACGATTCAGATGTGATCTGCGGGGAATGAGTCGTTCGGGACTGATCGGGCAGGGCGGCCTCGGACAGGACGGCCTCGGTGAGCGCGGCCTCCGCGAGGGTGGTCTCTGACATGGGAGTCGACGACGCGGTCTCCGTGGTGTCTTCGGTGCGCAATTCGTCGAGCCGGGGTGACATGTTGTCCTCCATCGTTCTCGGCATATGGCTGCCGATGCCTCTACGCGAAGCTGCGGTGTGCGGCGCCTCCAAAGCCGGCCGTTTCGAATGTGTCCTTCTACGCCTACCTGGGTTTGCCGGAAGATGGCAAGTGCGTGTTGTCCAGGTTTGTTCCTATTTGCGTATTGTTCGGCTACCAGCTGCGTGTATCGAAGGCGTAGTGTTCGGTCAGCGCAGTCGTAAGCAATCGGACGCCGAGACAGCAAGAGGGGTGCACGCGCATGGACCGCGGGACGGTCGGCAGTGCCAGTCGGGGACGGCTCAATGTCGCGATCCGGCATCAGGGTGCCAGCGCGATCGTGACCGTCGCGGGTGAGCTGGATCACCACACCGCGGACCTGTTGCGCGAATCGCTCGAAGGATGCGTCGCGGACGGCTTCGCGCGACTGGTCGTCGACTGCTCGCAACTGGAGTTCATGGACTCCACCGGCCTGAACGTACTGCTCGGCGCCCGCCTGAAGGCGGAGGCCGGGGGAGGCGGGGTACATCTGGCCGGGATGCAACCGGTGGTGGCGCGGGTCTTCGAGATCACTGGCGCGGACGCGGTGTTCACCGTGCACGACTCCCTCGACAAGGCTCTCGCCGACTGACGGTGGCGGCGCAGGCGGTGCTTTACGGGGGGTTCCTCCCGTACGCGTTGCCCGCGTCACAACTTCCGTACCCAAGAAGTGGGTGTTCTCACGGTCCCGTCGGGCAGGAGACATCTGAATCTGTTGAATCTGTCAGGTAACCGCTATCCGTGAAATGGCGAATCGGTGAGGTGAAGCGCTGATGAGCACCACCCGGCCGTACCCGCCGGGCGACCTCGGCCCGGAGCCGGGCAACGCCGGCGCTCCCTCCGCCTCCCCGGCCGTCCCGGCCGGCCAGATCCGCAGGCTGCGCCTGGCGGGTGTGCAGGGAGCCGTTGCGCGGGCCCGTGACTTCGCCCGGCAGGCCCTCCACGACTGGGGCTGGCTGCCGGCCGCCAGTGCCGATCAGCGGGCGGCTGCCGAGGACGTACTGCTCGTGGTATCCGAGCTGGTCACCAACGCCTGCCTGCACGCGGAGGGACCCGAGGAACTGCGGCTGCGCAGCAACGCCAAGGTGCTGCGCCTCGAGGTGACCGACCTGGGCGCGGGCTCGCCCGCGCCCCGCACCCCCCACCGTGCGGGGCGGCCCGGCGGGCACGGCATGTTCATCGTGCAGCGCCTGTGTCTGGACTGGGGGGTCGTACGCAACCCCGACGGCACGGGCAAGACCGTGTGGGCGGAGCTCGCGGCTCCCTCTTAGGGCCCCTGGCCGGGGCCCTCCTTTGCGCCGCGAAGCGCTGGGGAGGCGGCGGAAAGCGCCGGGGGGCGCCCCGGGGCGCCCGTGTGGCGGGCGGCTGCGGCGCCGCGAGCGCCGCGCGGGCGCGTACACGGGTACAGCGGGACACGGGTGTGGCCGGACCGCAGGCACGCACAACACGGGTGCTGCCGTCCTCACGCGCGCCCATGCCGTCCTGTTCTCGAACGGTGACCACGGGGCCGTCCGCACACCGGGCCCCGGAGTCCCGCCTCCGCCGCCCCTTGCGTCACTCGCGTCTCTCTCACCCCTTCCTCCGCTCTCCCCGCCTTCCCCTGGCGTCCCGCGCCGCACGGATCCGGCCTGTTCTGTGACTTCCCTCGACAAGGTCCCCGGCGTACCTTGAGCCACCGATCTGATGTGCCGTCAGTAACATCGGGCGGCGCTCAACCGCGAGAAGGGGAACTCAAGGTGGCCCGCTTCTACGAACAGCACGCCGCGCGCCCCCGCCGCGCGGCAGGCCTGGCCGCGGCCGTGGCGCTGACGGCGGGGTCCGTGGTCCTGCTCGCCGCGCCCACCGCACGGGCCGGCGTGGTGGACGTCAACTACCAGTGCAAGACGCCGATCGGGAACAAGGGCGCGGTCTCGCCCATCGACATCAGAAGCACGCGCAGCGGCAGCGCGTACAAGCTCGTGATGTCCTTCCAGAAGGGCGTCTCCTCCAGCCCCGTCGAACTGGGCGCGGGCGCCATGAAACCGAGCGCGCTGATCAAGCTGGGCGGCGCGGAGAGCGGCACCGTGCCCGTCTCCGGGCCGCCCAACGACAAGGCGATCCCCGCCAACACCCCCATCAAGATCAGCGATCTGAGCGGTACGTACACGCCCAAGGCGAGTGGCAAGGTCACCTTCACCGCCGCCACACTCACCATCAAGGCCCTCGGTACGACCACCACCTGCGCGCCCGCCAACAACCCGAAGCCGTCGCTCACCCTGGACGTCAAGGACTCGGGCGGAACGGGCGGTTCCGGTGGCTCCGGCAGTACCGGCGGCAGTGACGGCAGCGGTTCCGCTTCCGGCGGCGGTACGGGTTCGACGGCGGGCTCCTCCGGTGGCGGAGAGCTGCCGCAGACCGGCCCGGCCGACTCCGCCGTCGCCCTCGGCACCCTCGGCGGCACGGTGCTCCTCGCCGGAGCTGCGGGTGTGCTCTGGCTGACCCGGCGCAACCAGAAGCGCGCGTAGCAGCCCGCGCGGGACCCGGCCCGCCCGGCCCCTACGGCCCCTTTCGGCCCCGCCCGCGAACGAGCACAGCACCTGCACCAGCACCTGCACCAGCCCCAGGAGCCGCCGATGCCGTCCCGTATCCGCTCGGTGGTCCCGGGTGCCGTCCTCGCGACCGCCGTCGCGCTGCTGGGCCCGGCCGGGGCGGCATATGCCGCGTCTCCCGTGCCCGCCGCCCCCGGCCCGGACGGCGGGCGATGGACCGCCGCGCCCGCTCCCGGCGGCGGCGCCCGGCCGAGCGCCCAGGACCGTCCGTACTTCTACCTGGAGGGCCCGCCCGGCGCGGTCCTGGACGACCGGCTCTCGCTCACCAACCCCGGTGCCGCACCCGTGACGCTCCGGCTGCACGGCGGGCCGACCCGGTCCAGCGGCTGGCTCTCGACGGCCGCCAGAGAGGTACGCGTGCCCCCGCGCACCCGGGCGGACGTGCCCTTCACCGTCACGGTCCCGAAGGACGCGGCGCCGGGCGACCACCCGGCCGCGCTCGTCGCCGAAGGGGGCGGCCGGACGGCCGGGGTCCGGGTGCACCTGCGGGTGACCGGGCCCGCGCTGGCCGCGCTGAGCGTCGAGGACGTGGCGGTGGAGCGCCGGGGGAGCGCGGCGGTCATCCGCTACGTACTGGTCAACCGCGGCAACACCACGCTCGCGCCGCGGCTCGCGGTCCGCGCCGACGGGCTCTTCGGACCGGCCCTGCGCCGCGCCGCGCGCGCCCTGCCCGTCACGCTGCCGCCGGGCCGCCGGGTCCCGCTGACCGAGCCGTGGCCCGATCCGCCCGCGCTGGACTCGGTGGACGTACGGCTGACGGTCACGGCGGCGGGCGGTGCGCAGGGGGCGGCCGGGGCGACGTACACGGCGGTGCCGTGGGCAGCCGCGGCGCTGCCGCCTGTCGGGCTGCTGGCGGGCGCCGCGGTGTGGCGCGTGCGGCGCCGGGGGCGGGTGGCGGAGCCCCGGCGGGGCGCGGCTCCTACGGATGCCGCCCGTACGGGGCTCTCCCGCAGTGCCCCCTCCTGTACGGCCCTCTCTTCCACGGGGACGAACACGTGAGCGGCGGCGTACGAGCCCGAGCAGCGACGACCGCGACCGCTCTCACCCTCCTCTGCCTCGGCCTGCTGCCCGTACCGGCAGCGCCCCCCGCCGCAGCCGCGCACCCGGCGGCTCCCGGTCCCCGCGTCCAGGTGTCCGCGCGG
The DNA here is from genome assembly GCF_042732265.1 of Streptomyces sp. NPDC059788. NCBI lineage: Bacteria > Bacillati > Actinomycetota > Actinomycetes > Kitasatosporales > Streptomycetaceae > Streptomyces > Streptomyces sp. NPDC059788. Next base: position 45,215 of record NZ_JBHWHY010000036.1, read on the forward strand.
GAAGCGGGCAAGGGCGGCACCGTCACCGTGACCGGCCGGGGCTGGCGCCCCAAGACGCTGCTGACCCTGCTCATCTGCGGGCAGAACATGATCGGCGGCACCAATTCCTGTGCCAACGGCGACGGCCGGGCCGTGACCACCGGCTCGGACGGCTCCTTCCGCAAGGACATCCCGGTCGCCGAGCCGCCCCGGCCCTGCCCGTGCGTCGTGCACGCCGCGACCGTGACCGGCGCGCCCGCCACCGCCGACGCCCCGTTCACGGTGGCCGGGCACCCGGTCGCGCCGCTGCCGCGCCAGAACGCGGGCGGGCGGCTGAGCGTCCTGGCGCCGCCGCGCCTGGAAGGCTCCAGCGGCCTGCTGACCTGGTTCGGCGCGCCGCCGCAGCGCCGGCTCGTGGTCACCGTGGGCAACGTCGGCGCCACTCCCGCCAGGGACCCGGTCTTCGAGGTCGGCACCTCGCACGGCGTCTACGCCCCGCAGTGGGAGGAGCAGCAGTGGCGGGGGACCGTGCCCGCCGGGCGCAGGCAGCGGGTCGAGCTGCCGGTGGAGCTGCCCGCCGGGGCGCACGGCGACTACCTCGTCTCGCTCAAGTACGGCGGCAAGGTGCTCGTCGAGCAGCCGTGGGGCGTCGGGCGGCCGTGGGGCGTGACGCTGTTCTGGATTCTGCTGGCCATCGTCGTGCCGGCCGCGGTCTTCCGTGCCGGCATGGCGGTCGTCGACCGCGTCCGACCGCGCCCGGGAGCCGCCCGTACGCGGGGACGGGCGGCCTCCCGAGGCGCGGCAGCCGCCGGACGCCACCGTGACGCCCGCGTCCCGGGCCGCGCCGGACGGTTCTCCGGCCTGGCCGGACGGCTCCCCGGAGGCCTGGCCGGACGGCTACCGGGCCGTGGGCACGCCCCCGCCTCCGTCACCGGCGCCGCGGAGCCTGCCCCGGCGGACGGCGACGCCGCCACCCCTTTGCCGTGGTTCACCCCGGACACCGCACCGTCCGCCACCACAGCACCACCGACCGACCCGCCGAGACCGAAAGGTTCCACGTGATGAGGCAACGCAGGAGAGTGAGCGCGGGCGGGTTCGCCCTGATGCTCGCCGGTGCGGGAGTTCTGGCGGCCGCCGGGCCGGCCGGGGCCGCGGAGACGGCGTACCGGACCGAGTGCGTACCGCCGCCGATCTCGGGCCTGCCCGCGATCCAGGGCACCACGAAGGTGTCGGTGACCGCGCCCGCGACGGCGAAGGTCGGCGACGAGGTCGAGGTGGTGTGGAAGACGGTCGAGGCCGCCTCCAAGAACCCCGACGTCCTCGACCTGGCCGAGAACACCGTGCAGCCCACCGGGAAGATGAAGGTGGGCGGCGCGCAGAGCGGCGAGCTGAGCGTCAAGGGGCCCCGGCAGAATCCGCCGATCCCCAAGAACAGCCCGATGAAGCTCCCGGACATGAAGGGCACCCTGAAGCTGGAGAAGCCCGGCGAGGTCACCCTCGCGCCCGGCTTCTACAACATCAACGTCAACAAGCCGATCTCCACGGACACGAAGTGCACTCCAAAGGAGGACGTGAAGCCCGCCGTCATCATCAAGGTGACCGACGGCGGCGGCACGAGCGGCGGCACCACCACAGGTGGCACCACCGGCGGCAGCGCTACGGGCGGCACGGGCGGTACCGGCAGCACGGGCGGTACGGGCGGTACGGGCGGCTCCTCCGGCGGCGGGGGCGACCCCGACGGCACCGCCTACGAAGGCAAGCAGGTCCAGGTCCCGTACGCCTGCAAAACCCCCATCGGCGACAAGAAGGCCACCTCACCGGTCCGGATAGACGCCGCGAAGAAGGGCGGCGGCTACGGCCTGACGGTGAAGTTCGCGAAGTCGGTGATGGACAGCCCGGCGGACATCCCGGCCGGCGCCGTCAAGCCGTCCATGGAGGTCCGGGTCGGCGGCGCGGACAAGGGCACGGTCCGGACCGAGGGCCCGGCGAACAAGGAGCCCATCAAGTCCGGGCAGCCGATCGCGATCCCCGACCTGAAGGGCACCTACACCCCGGGCGCCACCGGCAAGGCGACCCTGACGCCGGGCGTGCTGACCGTCAACGCGCTGGGCACGACCACCACCTGCACCCCGGAGAAGGACCCGGGTGTCTCCCTCGCCCTGGACACCACGGCCCAGCAGGGCGGCACCGGCGGCGGTTCCGCGTCCGGCGGTACGGGAAGCGGCGGTACGGAAGGCGGTACGGGAAGCGGCGGCGCGGCGGGCCCGGCGAGCGCGGGCGGCACCTCCGGCGGCCTCGCGCAGACCGGCGCGAGCGACCACGGGAGCCTGCGGGCCCTCGCCCTCGTCGCGGGCACGGTGATCCTGCTGGGCGGCGCCGTCCTCACCTTCACCCCGTGGCGGCGCCTGGGACGCTGACCGGCCCGTACACGGAAACCCGTACACGGAAAAAGGCCGAGGGCCCCGGCGCGGAATGTGCGCCGGGGCCCTCGGCCGAGTGGGCGGAAGCGGTGTGCCGCCTAGTTCACGTCGTTCATCTGACCGTTGATCCGCTTGCGGTTCAGGAAGAGGATCACACCGGCCAGGGTGGCGAGCACCGCTTCTCCCACCAGCACTCCCTTGCCCGAGAGGTTGGCACCGGCCTGCCCCAGGAGGTTGACGACACTGTCGCCGGCGGTGTTGGCGAGGAACCAGACACCCATCATCTGGCTGGCGTACTTCGCCGGAGCCAGCTTCGTGGTCACCGACAGGCCGACCGGGGAGATGCACAGCTCACCGATGGTCTGCATGCAGTAGATGCCGATCAGCCACAGCGGGGTGACCTTCGTGCCGTCCGAGGACAGGGTGATCGGGAGCAGGAAGATGAAGTAGGAGGCACCGATCATCACCATGCCGAAGGCGAACTTCGCGGTGGTCTTGGGCTCCTTGCTGCGGTTGGCCAGGGCCAGCCACACCGAGGCGAAGACCGGGGCCAGGGCCAGCACCCAGATCGGGTTGACCGACTGCAGCCACGACGAGGGGAAGCTCAGCCCGAAGATCGTGTCGGCGGTGTTCTTCTCGGCGAAGACGTTCAGCGTCGAACCGGCCTGGTCGAAGATCATCCAGAACGCGGCGGCCGCGACGAAGAACCAGACGTAGCTGCTGACCTTGCTCTGCTCGTCGGTCGACAGGTCCTTGTCCCGCTTGATGCGGAGCAGCACCACGAAGGGGACCAGGATGCCGATCACGCCCAGCGGGACCAGCAGCCACTTCTCGTTGAAGACGCCGGAGAAGCCGACGATGGCGTAGAAGACCACGGCGAGGCCGGCCCAGAACAGGCCCTTGCGCAGCCAGCCCTTGCGCTCCGCGGACGACAGCGGGGTCGGGATCTGGCTGCTCTTCGGGTCCAGGTGCTTGGTGCCGAACAGGAACTGGACCAGGCCCAGCGCCATACCGACCGCCGCGATGCCGAAGCCCAGGTGCCAGTTGACGCTCTGGCCGATACCGCCGATGACCAGCGGGGCGGCCGTGGAGCCGATGTTGATGCTCATGTAGAAGACAGTGAAACCACCGTCGCGGCGCTTGTCCGTCGGGCCGTTGTAGAGGTGGCCCACCATCGTGGAGATGTTGGACTTCAGCAGACCCGAACCCAGCGCGACCATCGCCAGGCCGACGAAGAACGTCTGGCCGGGGATCGCGAGCACGATGTGACCGGCGATGACCACGGACGAGCCGACGATCACCGTCTTGCGCGGGCCCCAGACCCGGTCACCGAACCAGCCGCCGGGCATGGCGAGCAGGTAGACCATCGCCATGTAGACGGCGTAGATCGACAGGGCGCTGCCCTCGGGGATGCCGAGACCACCGCCCTGGGACCCGTCCTTGGCATCAGGGCCGCCCGAGATCAGGTACAGGACGAGGAGTGCCCGCATACCGTAGAAGCTGAACCGCTCCCACATCTCGGTCATGAAGAGGGTGGCCAGTCCGCGGGGGTGGCCGAAGAAGGTTTTGCCGTCGCTGGCAGGGTTCCCCTGCGCGCCGGCGTCCTTCGTCAGGCTGGACGCCATGGTGCTTCCTTGGTGTGCTCGGGACGCGTGGGGAGACCGCAGCGCGCCCGGGTCGGCTGACCGGCACCGGCGCCACACTGCCCACCCCACGTCCCTGGGGGGTCGACACCACTGGATGAGGAATCGGCAGGACAGTCGCGACACCGGGATCCACGCCCCCGTGCTGCTCGCGCGGTGGACCCGGTCGACAGGTCTTCACTGTGCATCGGGGCCGGTGGTTCCGGCCCCGCACACAAACAAGGACCGATGACGTCGTTCGACAGTCACTGGTCCCAGGGTTGTGCACGGACGTTGGGACACCATACGTCCAGCGGCTGGGCTGGTGGGGCCACTGAGACAACGGTCACATGTGGAACCGGGAACCGCGGACGGGGTTGCGCGTGCGACGGCCCGCGTGCCCCGCCGTCGCGCGCCGGTCGCGAGCACGCCGCCGGCGCGCCGCCCGCAGGACGTTTTCCGGCCACCTCCGGGCGCCCCGGGTCCGGCCCGTGGAGGTAAGACCTGGGACTACCATCGGCCCATGACCCGTGTACTGCTCGCCGAGGATGACGCGTCCATCTCGGAGCCGCTCGCCCGCGCCCTGCGCCGCGAGGGTTACGAAGTCGAGGTGCGCGAGGACGGCCCCACGGCGCTCGACGCCGGTCTGCAGGGCAATATCGACCTGGTCGTCCTCGACCTGGGCCTGCCCGGCATGGACGGCCTGGAGGTGGCCCGCCGGCTGCGCAACGAAGGCCACTCCTTCCCCATCCTCGTGCTCACCGCCCGCGCCGACGAGGTCGACACCGTCGTCGGCCTGGACGCCGGTGCCGACGACTACGTCACCAAGCCCTTCCGGCTCGCCGAACTGCTCGCCCGCGTCCGCGCCCTGCTGCGCCGCGGCTCCTCCGTCGAGCCGCAGCAGCCGCCCGCGACGCACGGCGTACGGATCGACGTCGAGTCGCACCGCGCCTGGATGGGCGACGACGAATTGCAGCTCACGGCGAAGGAATTCGACCTCCTGCGGGTGCTGGTGCGGGACGCGGGCCGGGTCGTCACCCGCGACCAGCTGATGCGCGAGGTCTGGGACACCACCTGGTGGTCCTCCACGAAGACCCTGGACATGCACATCTCCTGGCTCCGCAAGAAGCTCGGTGACGACGCGGCCAACCCGCGCTACATCGCCACCGTCCGCGGCGTCGGCTTCCGCTTCGAAAAGAGCTGAGCGCCCGCCGCCGGGCGGGAAGAAGTAGAAGAACGAACGCATCCCGCCCGGAGGACACCGTGCGCCGCCGTCTGATCAACTCCACGCTCGCCGTGGTGCTCGTCGTGATCGCCGTCTTCGGCGTCTCGCTCGTCATCGTCGAGACCCGCACCATCCAGTCGGGGGCGCAGGACAGCGTCGCCGCCGAGGCGGTACGGCTCGTCGGCATCGTCGAGAGCCGGCTGGGCAGCGGCGAGAAGCTGACCCCCGAGATCCTCTCGGAACAGATCACCACCAAGCGGTACGCCGAGATCAAGGTGCCCGGCCGGTCCCGCATCGAGATCGGCACCCGGCCGGCGGGTGACGTGATCGCCTCGACCCAGCACGGCGACCGCGGCGAGGTCGTCACCGTCCAGGAGCCGCGCTCCGCGGTCAGCGCCGAGATCGGCCGGACGCTGCTGGTCATCCTGGCCGTCGCGATCCTGGCGATCCTGGCCGCTGTGGTGCTCGCCGTGCAGCAGGCCCGGCGGCTGACCGCGCCGCTGACCGACCTCGCCGAGACCGCCGAACGCCTCGGCTCCGGCGACCCCCGCCCGCGCCACCGCCGCTACGGCGTGCAGGAGCTGGACCGGGTCGCGGACGTCCTGGACGCCAGCGCCGAGCGGATCGCGCGGATGCTCACCGCCGAGCGCCGGCTCGCCGCCGACGCCTCCCACCAGCTGCGGACGCCGCTGACCGCGCTGTCCATGCGGCTGGAGGAGATCACCGTCACGGACGACCCGGACACGGTGAAGGAGGAGGCCACCATCGCGCTGGGCCAGGTCGAGCGGCTCACCGACGTCGTACAGCGGCTGCTGACCAACTCCCGCGACCCGCGTTCCGGCTCCGCCGTCGCCTTCGACCTCGACGAGGTCGTCAAGCAGCAGGTCGAGGAGTGGCGCCCGGCCTACCGCAGCGCCGGCCGGGCCATCGTGCGCTCCGGCAAGAAGGGGCTGCGGGCGGTCGGCACACCCGGCGCGGTGGCCCAGGTGCTCGCCACCCTGATCGAGAACTCGCTGATGCACGGTGACGGGACGGTGGCGCTGCGCACCCGCGTCACCGGCAACCAGGCGGTCGTCGAGGTCACGGACGCCGGCCGGGGCGTACCGCCGGATCTCGGCTCGCGGGTCTTCGAGCGGACGGTCAGTGGCCGGAACTCGACGGGGCTGGGGCTGGCCGTCGCCCGCGACCTGGCGGAGGCGGACGGCGGACGCCTGGAACTCCTCCAGCAGTATCCGCCGGTGTTCGCCCTGTTCCTCGCCCGCGAGGCCGAGCCGTCCGCGGAGTGATCCGGGGCGCGCCCGCCGGCTCGCGGGGGCGCTCGCCGACTCGTGAGGCGGCTCCCGGCCGCCCGGTTTCCGGAGCCGCCCGGCTCCTACTCGCGCGGCCGCTCGGCGGCTGACGCGCTCGCCGCGCGCTGCGGCTGCGCGCCCTCGGCCAGGAAGGACTCCGCGGTCTCCACGGCCTTCCGCGCGGGCAGCGCGCGGAACACCCAGGTGCGGTAGGACCAGAAGCGGAAGAGCGTGGCCAGGCCGATGCCGAGGAACTTGAAGACGTTGCTCGCCAGCGGCGTGTCCCAGTGGAATCCGTACGTCGCCACGTACAGGACACCGTTCTCGATCACCAGGCCGACGACGCTGAACAGCAGGAAGAGCGTCAGCTCCTTGGTCCGCCCGTTCTTGTCGCGGTCCCGGTAGGTGAAGTAGCGGTAGCCGAGGTAGTTCGTGGCGGTGGCCACGACGGTCGCCACGATGCTGGCCCGCACGACGGGCAGCTCGGTCAGGTGCCGTACGAGGTTGAAGACGGCGAAGTTGACGAGGACCCCAGCACCACCGACGGCGCCGAACTTCATGAGTTCGCGGGCCAGCGCGTCCAGTCGGGCCCGCAGTGCGCTCCGTTCACTCATGGTGATCGTTCAGCTCCTGTGGTGGGCGTTCGTGGGCGTTTTTGTGCGGTCGTCCCCGTGCAACCGCACGCTCATGCTAACCAGGCGACCTGTGTGCTGCCTGCCATCCGGGACCGCGGGGACCCGCGTTTTTTGTCAGTCCACGGTCACGCGGAACCGTCGGGTCCGGTTGTTCTCGTCCTGCTCGTCGGCCTGCGGGGTCCCGCACCGGAAGCAGTATCTGAGAGTGACCTCGGTACGCCCGGCGCCGCGGGCCATGAAATCCACGTAGCGGATGCCGCCCGTTCCCGGGCGGACCGGCTCCCCGGCGTCGTAGTGGCCGCCGGTCTCCTTCAGTACGGCCGGGTCCGGCTTCGGTGCCGTCAGGACCCACCGGAAGCCCGTGGCGGGGTTGTCCTTGAGGCGGATCGAGAACCGGGTGCCGGAGGTGACCTCGATCTCCCGGTGGTCCTCGTCGAAGACGACCGGCCCCGTCAGCTGGGTGACCACCGCGTAGACGGCGGCGATCAGCGCCGCCACCGCGACGACGAGGCCCACGGTCCTGGTGCGCCTGGGTATATGACCGTCGCCCATGCGTTCCTTTCCCCTTCGCGCGGGCGGCGAGCCTACCGCCCCGGGTGATCGCAGGGGGGCGGAACGGCCAAGGTGGCGCACTTGTGTTCGTACGTTCCTCCAAGGGGGCGACCGGGCTCCGTGGGCGGGCGGATACCCTGGGGGCGTGACGTTCCCGGTAGTCGGCATGGTCGGCGGCGGTCAGCTCGCCCGTATGACCCACGAGGCGGGCATCCCCCTCGGCATCAAGTTCAAGCTCCTCAGCGACACCCCGCAGGACTCGGCGGCCCAGGTGGTGAGCGAGGTCGTCATCGGCGACCACCGCGACCTGGACACGCTGCGCGCCTTCGCCCGTGGCTGTGATGTGATCACCTTCGATCACGAGCACGTTCCCACCGAGCATTTGAGGGCACTGGAGGCCGACGGCATCCCCGTACGGCCCGGCCCCGACGCGCTGGTGCACGCCCAGGACAAGGGGGTGATGCGAGCGAAGCTCGACGCGATCGGGGCGCCCTGCCCCCGGCACCGCGTCGTCGCCGACCCGGCGGACGTGGAGCGGTTCGCCGAGGAGAACGACGGTTTCCCCGTCGTCCTCAAGACGGTCCGCGGCGGCTACGACGGCAAGGGCGTCTGGGTCGTACGATCCTCCAAGGAGGCCGCCGAGCCGTTCCGTGCGGGAGTGCCGGTTCTGGCCGAGGAGAAGGTCCCCTTCGTACGGGAACTGGCCGCCAACGTCGTCCGCTCGCCGCACGGCCAGGCCGTCGCGTACCCGGTCGTGGAGTCCGTCCAGGTCGACGGCGTCTGCGACACGGTCATCGCGCCCGCCCCCGGCCTGAGCGAGGAGCTGTCCGGCCGGGCCCAGGAGCTGGCGCTGCGCATCGCGCACGAACTCGGCGTGATCGGCCACCTCGCGGTCGAGCTGTTCGAGACCGCCGACGGCCGCATCCTCGTCAACGAGCTGGCCATGCGCCCGCACAACTCCGGCCACTGGACCCAGGACGGCGCGATCACCTCGCAGTTCGCCAACCACCTGCGGGCCGTCCTCGACCTCCCGCTGGGCGACCCCCGCCCGCGCGCGAAGTGGACCGTGATGGCCAACGTCCTCGGCGGCGACTACCCGGACATGTATTCCGCGTACCTCCATTGCATGGCACGGGACCCGCAGCTGAAGATCCATATGTACGGAAAGGACGTGAAGCCCGGCCGCAAGGTCGGACACGTCAACACCTACGGCGACGACCTGGCCGACGTGCGCGAGCGCGCCGCGCACGCCGCCGGCTACCTGCGAGGAACCATCACCGAATGACTGCGAGCACTTCCCCCGTCGTCGGCATCGTCATGGGCTCCGACTCCGACTGGCCCGTCATGGAGGCCGCCGCCAAGGCCCTCGACGAGTTCGAGATCCCCTACGAGGTCGACGTGGTCTCCGCGCACCGGATGCCGCACGAGATGATCGCGTACGGCGAGCAGGCCGCCGGCCGCGGCCTGAAGGCGATCGTCGCGGGCGCCGGGGGAGCGGCCCACCTGCCGGGGATGCTCGCCTCCGTCACCCCGCTGCCGGTCATCGGCGTCCCCGTACCCCTGAAGTACCTGGACGGCATGGACTCGCTGCTGTCCATCGTGCAGATGCCGGCCGGTGTGCCCGTCGCCACCGTCTCGGTCGGCGGCGCCCGCAACGCCGGGCTGCTCGCCGCCCGGATGCTCGCCGCCCATGACCCGGACCTGCAGGCCCGGATGCGCGAATTCCAGCAGCACCTGAACGAGCAGGCCACCGAGAAGGGCAAGCGGCTGCGCAACAAGGTCGCCTCCCCGGCCGGCTTCGGCTTCGGGAGCGGCAAGTGAGCACGTCACTGGAGGCGGCCCGCGCGCTGCTCGCCGAACACCCCGTCGTCGACGGTCACAACGACCTGCCCTGGGCGCTGCGCGAACAGGTCCGCTACGACCTCGACCGGCGCGACATCGCCGCCGACCAGACCGGCCACCTGCACACCGACATCCCCCGGCTGCGCGCCGGCGGCGTCGGCGCGCAGTTCTGGTCGGTGTACGTACGGACCGACTACACCGGCGACCAGGCCGTCAGCGCCACCCTCGAACAGATCGACGTGGTGCGCCGGCTCGCCGCCCGCTACCCCGGCGACCTGCGCCTGGCGTACACCGCCGACGACATGGAAGCGGCCCGCGCCGACGGCCGCATCGCCTCCCTGATGGGCGCCGAGGGCGGCCACTCGATCAACAACTCGCTGGCCACCCTGCGCGCGCTGTACGAACTGGGCGTGCGCTACATGACGCTCACCCACAACGACAACATCGCCTGGGCCGACTCGGCCACCGACGAGCCCCGCGCGCACGGCCTCACCGCCTTCGGCCGCGAGGTCGTCCGCGAGATGAACCGTCTCGGGATGCTCGTCGACCTCTCGCACGTCTCCGCCGACACCATGCGCCACGCGCTGGACACCAGCGAGGCGCCCGTCGTCTTCTCGCACTCCTCCGCCCGCGCCGTCTGCGACCACCCGCGCAACATCCCGGACGACGTGCTGGAGCGGCTGCCCGCCAACGGCGGCATCGCGATGGCCACCTTCGTACCGAAGTTCATCCTGCCCGAGGCCGTCGACTGGACCCTGCGGGCGGACGAGAACATGCGCGCCCACGGCCTCCACCACCTCGACACCACCGCCGAGGGCATGGCCGTGCACCGCGCCTTCGAGGCCGGCAATCCCCGCCCGTTGGCCACCGCCGCCACCGTCGCCGACCACCTCGACCACATGCGCGAGGTCGCCGGCATCGACCACGTCGGCATCGGCGGCGACTTCGACGGGACGGCCTTCACGCCGGCCGACCTGGCCGATGTCTCCGGATATCCGCGGCTCATCGCCGAACTGCTCGACCGCAACTGGTCCGCCGCCGACCTGGCCAAGCTGACCTGGCAGAACGCGGTCCGCACGCTGCGCGGAGCGGAGGACGTCGCGCGTACGGTGCGTACCGCGCGCGGCCCGTCCAACGCGACGATCGAACAGCTCGACGGCTGAGGGACGGACCCCACCCCACCGTGATGCGCCGAGGGCCGGATTCCTTGCGGAGTCCGGCCCTCGGCGTTCGTTCCCGTCTCAGGCCTGCGGACGGCCCAGCGCCCGGTACGTCCAGCCCGCCTTGCGCCACAGCTTCGGGTCGAGCGCGTTGCGCCCGTCCAGGATGCGCGGGGTGGCCACCACCTCGGCCAGCGCGGCCGGGTCCAGCTCCCGGAACTCCTGCCACTCCGTCAGGTGCAGCACCACGTCGGCGCCGCGCACCGCGTCCGCCGCCGTGTCCGCGTACCCCAGCGTCGGGAACACGCGCCGCGCGTTCTCCATGCCCTTGGGGTCGTACACGGTCACCTGGCCGCCCTGGAGGTGGATCTGCCCGGCGACGTTGAGCGCGGGGGAGTCCCGTACGTCGTCCGAATCCGGCTTGAACGTGGCGCCGAGGACGGCGACCCGGGTGCCGAGGAAGGAACCGCCGACCGCCTCCCGGGTCAGCTCGACCATGTGGCCGCGGCGCCGCATGTTGATCGAGTCGACCTCGCGCAGGAACGTCAGCGCCTGGTCGGCGCCCAGCTCACCGGCGCGCGCCATGAACGCCCGGATGTCCTTGGGCAGACAGCCGCCGCCGAAGCCGATGCCGGCCCGCAGGAACTTCTTCCCGATCCGCTCGTCGTGGCCGATCGCCTCCGCCAGCTTCACCACGTCACCGCCGGCCGCCTCGCACACCTCCGCCATGGCGTTGATGAACGAGATCTTCGTGGCCAGGAAGGAGTTGGCGGACGTCTTGACCAGCTCGGCGGTGGGAAAGTCGGCCACCACGAACGGCGAGCCCTCGGCCACCGGCTTCGCGTACACCTCCCGCAGCACCTCCTCCGCCCGGCCGCCGTCGACACCGATGACGATCCGGTCCGGGTGCAGGGTGTCCTGCACGGCGAAGCCCTCGCGCAGGAACTCCGGGTTCCAGGCCAGCTCCGCGTCATCACCGGCCGGCGCCAGCTCCACGAGCCGCTTCGCCAGCCGCGCCGCGCTGCCCACCGGGACCGTCGACTTGCCGACCACCAGCGCCGGGCGCCGCAGCAGCGGGGCCAGCGAGTCGACGGCCGACTCGACGTACGACATGTCACAGGCGTACTCGCCGTGCTTCTGCGGCGTGTTCACACACAGGAAGTGCACGTCGCCGAAGTCGGCCAGCTCCTCCCAGGAGGTCGTGAAGCGCAGCCGGCCGCTGGCGCCCTCGAAGCCCGCGACGTGCGCCCGCAGCAGCTCCTCCAGACCGGGCTCGTACATCGGGGTCTCGCCCCGCTCCAGCATCGCGATCTTCGCCGGGTCGATGTCCAGCCCCATCACCTCGAATCCCAGCTCCGCCATGGCCGCGGCATGCGTCGCGCCGAGGTAGCCGGTGCCGATCACGGTGATCTTCAGGGCCATGGGTGCTCCAGGTGCATACGGGGAGGAGTGCGCTGCCGAGCATAGTCCGGCCGTTCCCCGGGGGTCCGGGCCCGGTGGCCGGGATCGTTCGGGTGCTGTCGGCAAACTCACGTATCCCCTGTGCCGTACAGCCCCCTAGAATTCGGGTTACTTAACGGTAGTTAGCACTGCAGTCAGCTCTCAGGGGAGTGAGAAACCTTGGCGGGAACCGCTGATTTCGATCTGTACCGGACGTCCGAGGAGCACGACATGCTCCGCGAGTCGGTGCGCTCGCTCGCCGAGGCGAAGATCGCCCCGTTCGCCGCCGAGGTGGACGAGCAGGCCCGCTTCCCGCAGGAGGCCCGGGACGCGCTGACCCTCAACGACCTGCACGCCGTCCACGTCCCGGAGGCCTACGACGGCGCCGGCGCCGACGCGCTGGCCACCGTCATCGTCATCGAGGAGGTCGCCCGCGTCTGCGCCTCCTCCTCCCTGATCCCGGCCGTGAACAAGCTCGGCTCGCTCCCGGTGATCCTCTCCGGCTCCGAGGAGCTGAAGAAGAAGTACCTGGGCCCGCTCGCCAAGGGCGACGCGATGTTCTCGTACTGCCTCAGCGAGCCCGACGCGGGCTCCGACGCGGCCGGCATGAAGACCAAGGCAGTACGCGACGGCGACCACTACGTCCTCAACGGCGTCAAGCGCTGGATCACCAACGCGGGCGTCTCCGAGTACTACACGGTCATGGCCGTCACCGACCCGGAGAAGCGCTCCAAGGGCATCTCCGCCTTCGTCGTGGAAAAGTCCGACCCGGGCGTCTCCTTCGGCGCCCCGGAGAAAAAGCTCGGCATCAAGGGCTCCCCGACCCGCGAGGTCTACCTCGACAACGTCCGCATCCCCGCGGACCGCCTCATCGGCGCCGAGGGCACCGGCTTCGCCACCGCGATGAAGACCCTGGACCACACCCGCATCACCATCGCGGCCCAGGCCCTCGGCATCGCCCAGGGCGCCCTCGACTACGCCAAGGGCTATGTCCAGGAGCGCAAGCAGTTCGGCAAGCCGATCGGCGACTTCCAGGGCGTGCAGTTCATGCTCGCCGACATGGCCATGAAGCTGGAGGCCGCCCGCCAGCTCACCTACGCCGCCGCCGCCAAGTCCGAGCGCATCTCCGCCGGCGGCAAGCCCGAGGACCTCACCTTCTTCGGCGCCGCCGCCAAGTGCTACGCCTCGGACGCCGCCATGGAAATCACCACCGACGCCGTCCAGCTCCTCGGCGGCTACGGCTACACCCGCGACTACCCCCTCGAACGCATGATGCGCGACGCCAAGATCACGCAGATCTACGAGGGAACGAACCAGGTACAGCGGATCGTCATGGCGCGGAATCTGCCGTAACGCACGGTTTCGCAGACGTCCGACGCGAATCAGGGAGCTCCGGCCGGTCGGCCGGGGCTTCTTCGCCGCTCCGCCTGCCCGAAGCACCAGGACAGCTCGGGTCTACTCACTGCCGCGTACGGCCCTGATCAGGAGTGTGCCCATCGTGCGCTTGTCGTCCTCGGGGGCCGGGAGTACCACCGCCGTCACATCGTTGAACCCGTATTCCTTCAGGAGCGCGGACCAGGTGTCGGGTTCGTGGTCCCAGCGCTTGACGATCGCGGGGTCTTCGTCGGGACCGCGTGGGATGTAGGACGCCTGGCAGCCGTAGCAGCCTTCCACCGGAGGCCGCTGGGACATGGCGAAGACGCCGCCGGGGCGGAGGCCCGCGTGCACGGCCGGGAGCATCAGGTGCGGGTCGCAGAACCAGGCGGCGCCGAACACGCTGTAGACCGCGTGGAAGCTGGTGTACGTCTCTGCCAGCTGGTCGAGGGCGTCGCCCTGGTGCAGTTCCATGCCCGGCACATCGGTCCACCGGTCACGGGCCTTCCGGAGCTGCCCGGAAGAGAGGTCCACCCCCACCACCCGCACGCCGAGCGTGGCGAGATGAGCCGCGTTTCCGCCGGCCCCGCATCCGAGGTCCAGCGCTGCTTCTCCGGGTTTCAGGCAGAGCAGTTCGGCTCCGGGGCCGTGGTCGGCGTACTGGGTCCAGTTGAACCACGTGGTCTCGCCCCGGCTGTTCGTCTGCCGTCGATGCCCCTTCGTGGCGGAGTACACATCCCATGCCGGGCCTCCGGTCTCTGACACGTCTCGATCCTTCGCTGATGACGGCAGCCACCCGGACCGGGCGGCTGCCGGTTCGGGGCCTATGTGCCGACCGGGCTGTCGGTGCACCCTGCGTAGCTCTGGGTGCAGTCCGCCGCGCCGTCAGCGGGCCAGAACTCGTGGTCGATCTCGAAACCGGCCGCGCGGATGGTGTCCCGGGTCCTGCCGAGGGCCGCCCGCCCCTCGGCAGGGTCGTGCCCCCGTCGGTCCGGCACGTGGTGGATGAAGTCCGTTCCGAGTGCCGCACAGAATGCGGCGTACTGGGCGGTGTGCAGGACGAAGGCGTGCCAGAAGAGGTCTACTCGGAGGCTGGGGGCCATCTTCTCCGTGGCTTCGACCGCGGAGGCGAGGAACGCCGCCAGTTGGTTCACTCCCCTCGCGCCCAGGTCGTCGGTGAGTTCGGGCCAGTAGTCCTTGCGCACGACCGCGACCAGGTCCGCCCGCATCTCGGGGCCGATCAGGTTGAGGATCTCGGCCGGGGAAAGCTGAGGAGCAGGGGCCCGTAGGGCTTCATGGAGGGTCACCACGTCGGTCCTTCCTTCAACGGTGCCGATGGGACGACCGTAGGAACCCCCGCACCGGCGGGTCCACGATGTTGCACGTTGTTGCAGGGCAATTACCCAAGAGAGTCGATGGCCCTGCTGATCAGGGAACGGGCCCGGGGGCCGTACACCGCCATGCCGGCAAGACGGGTGAACGCCCGGAGGTATACCTCCACCTCGGTCGGCGTCGTCACGGTGACCTTCGCGGCCAGCAGCTCCACATGAACCCGCTTGTCATCGAAGATCGTGAACGTCTCCGGTCCCCATATGCTCCGGGGCGCGGACCGGGGGATGACCCCGAGCGAGACAGCGGGGTACGACATGGCTGTCAGCAGGTGCCCGAGCTGGCCCGCCAGCACGCAATCGCCCCCGATCCGGTGCGTCAGGACGTCCTCCTCCACGAGCAGGGCGACACGGTGGAGTCCGTCACGGATGACGTGCGAACGGTCCACACGAGCGGCAGCGGCTTCGCCGACGTCGTTCGGGAGGCTGCGGAAATCGGCGATCAGCGACAAGAGGGCATGGGCGTAGCCCTCGGTCTGGAGGAGTCCGGGCATGACCCGGGAGCAGTAGACGCGGAACAGCTTGGTGCGCTCGTAGAGCGGGACGCTCGCTTCTTGGAGCCTGCGCAGGCCCGTGCGCTGCATCCGGCGCCATGCAACGTACATCGAGTCCGCCGACCGGGACGCGGCGATGAGATCGGCCGCCTGTTCCGCGGCCGTGCAGGCGGCGCACCAGGCATGGATGTCGGCATCGGAAGGGGCGGTTTTCGCGGCCTCGATGCGCGAGGTCTTCGCCTTGTTCCAGCCGCATCGGTCAGCCAGCGCCTGCATCGTCAGGTCGGCGTCCAGACGGAGCTCCTTGAGCCGCGCGGCGATGGATTCGCGGGCGGCCTGGGCACTGGAGAGCGGTGCGGAAGGCATGAGTCGGCCGAGGGCGGAGGGCGGGGTCAGACCTGGTAGTCCTCGTGGGGGACACCGCGCTCCCAGGCCGCCTCGAACGACGCCGCGAAGAGCTTCAGGACGGCCGGTTCGCAGGAGAACTGATCGCCGACCAGAAAACCGTTCCCCGCGAAGTGGTGAATCCGTGCCAGACGGTCGTCGAACAGCCAGAAGTCGTTGCACGGAAGCAGAAGATCCGACGCGAGGCGTCGGGGCACCCACCGGACCTGCTCGCCGGCGGCGAGGTTGGCCCGGGTCATGTAGTGCTCCCAGCGGATGTATGCGGATACCGGCTCACTGATGATGCGCACCCGGCGGACGGACACCCCTCGTTCGACCGCCCCGGCGATCCGGTCATGGAACGGGCGCCACCAGGACGACCGGTCGCCCCACTCGATCCGGGCTCCGTGTCGCCATGCGGCAAACCGCTCGTTGTCGCCGTAGTCGTCGCGCATCTCCAGGTGGACCGCCGAACGGTCCGTGTCCCGGAGGCACTCAGCGAAGCTCGGCTGCTGAGCGTTCTGCGGCATCGCACGCCTTCCTGATCTGCTCCACCAGCCGGGCCGGGATGCGGATCACGGCCTCCGTGTCCGGGACGGGGCCGAAGGCGAGGCACTTCTCCTCGGTCGCCCGGTCGGTCTTCCACCCCTGGAGAACGAGATCGGCGGTTTCCTCGTCCACCCAAACCGAGGGGCAGTGGTCCTCGTCGGTGTCGGGGTCCTTGCCGAAGAACAGCAGAGACATGGCATCTCTCCCGCGTCGAGCTTGTTGCGACCGGTCACCTGACCTTGGCGGGCTGTCGGCAATGCCGTCAAGAGGCCCTGCCTGGGGGCGGTGACGGAGCACGGGCCCTGGGGCGTCGGTACGAACCGGTGGCGGCCACCCTCACGCCTTCACCACCACGGGCCCCGGCCCGCGCTCGCGGTCCGGGGCCCGTGGTGTCGAGGGCGTGGTGTCGGCTAGTTGCCGCTCACCGTCACCGGCTCGTCGTTTTTCAGTTGTTCGACGAGTTTGGAGACCTTGGACTTGTCCCAGACGAGGTTTCCGCCGCGGGAGCCGGAGACGGGCATGTTCATCGACTTGCCGTCGCCGCCGGTGACGCCCTTCATGGCGAAGAACATCTGGCCCAGGTCCCACAGGCCCATGTCGTTGTCGACGATCAGGGTGTCCAGGCCCGCGCCCATGGTCGGGTAGAGCTTGAACGGGTTGATGATCGTGCCGGGGGTGGCCGTCTGGTTGGCGAGGGCGGCGAGGAACTTCTGCTGGTTCTTCGTGCGGTCCAGGTCGCTGCCGGCGAAGGCGTAGCGGGTGCGGACGAAGGCCAAGGCCTGTTCGCCGTTGAGGGTCTGCTTGCCGGCCTGGAAGTCGGCGCCGGACTTCTTGTCCTTGAAGGCCTTGGGGATGTCCATCTCGACGCCGCCGATCGCGTCCACGATGCCCGCGAAGCCGGCGAAGCCGATCTCGACGTAGTGGTCGATACGCAGGCCGGTGTTGTGCTCGACGGTGCGCACCAGCAGCTCCGGGCCGTCCTCCGCGTACGCCGCGTTGAGCTTGGTGTGGCGGCCCTTGCCGGCGTACTTCTTGCCGGACTTGGAGCCGACGAACGAGGGGATCTCCACGTCCGAGTCGCGCGGCAGCGAGATCAGCGTCGGGCCGTTGCCGCCGTCGTGCAGGATCATCATCGAGTCCGTGCGCTTGCCCTCGGCGGAGCCGGTGTGCAGCTTCTTCTTGTCCTCGTCGGACATGCCCTCGCGGCTGTCGGAGCCGACGATCAGGTAGTTCGTGCCGTCGCCCGCCTCCGGCCGGTCGATGACCTTGCTCAGGTCCACCTCGCGGCGCAGCTTGCCGTCGGCCCAGATGTACGTGCCGACGGAGGTGACGAGCAGGACGACGACCAGCGTCAGGACGGTCCACTTGATGCGGCGGCCCCAGTTGGGCGCGGGCCGCGGGGCGCGTCCGCCGCCCTGTCCGCTGCCGCCCTGGCCGCCGCCGCGGCCCCCGCCGTAGACCTGGCCCGTGTTGTAGCCGTCGTCGTACCCGCCGCTGTGGCTGCTGCCGTACGGGGCCTGGCCCTGGCCCTGGTGGGGGACGGAGGGGCGGCGCGGCGAGAGGTGCGGCGGCAGGGGCGGCTCGGGCGGCTGCTGTCCGGGGCCCGGGCCGTGGCCGGGTCCGCCGGGGCCGCCGGGTCCGCCGCGCCGTACGTGCGGCATGGCGCGCGCGCCCTCCGGCTCGGCGCCGCTGCCATGTCCGTACCGGTCTCTGTTGTCGGACCCAGGCCACTCGTTCATGGGGGAAGTCTGCCTGTCCTACGGCTCCGCCATACAGGGCAGGTACGAGATCGGGCCGCCGCTGTTGCAGAGCTGATGCAAAGTGACGCGGTGCGTCGCTTGCGCAATCCGGAAGGAGGTGATCATTCCGGTTTGTTTGTGCTGGTCAGTGGAGGAGTCGGAGGAACAGGGCGTGAGGCGGGCGCCTTGGTGCGGTACGGGTGGGGAGGAGGTGCGGGGCGGGCGCCGGGGGAGGGGTGCGCGCCCCGCGCATAAGCTGGGCGCATGACCGATCTCGTCACCACCGGCCCGGAGGGCGACCTTCCGGGCAAGCCCACCTCCGTCTCCCGTACGACGCTGTCGCACATCATGGACGCGAGCCACACCAATCTGCTCGGCACGGTGCACGGCGGCGTGATCATGAAGCTCGTCGAC
The DNA here is from genome assembly GCF_042732265.1 of Streptomyces sp. NPDC059788. NCBI lineage: Bacteria > Bacillati > Actinomycetota > Actinomycetes > Kitasatosporales > Streptomycetaceae > Streptomyces > Streptomyces sp. NPDC059788. Next base: position 63,721 of record NZ_JBHWHY010000036.1, read on the forward strand.
GACGCGGCGGGCGCGGTGGCCGGCCGGCACTCCGGCGGGCCCGCGGTCACCGCCTCCATGGACGAGATGGCCTTCCTGGAGCCGGTCCGCGTGGGTGACCTGGTGCACGTGAAGGCCCAGGTGAACTGGACCGGGCGGTCCTCGATGGAGGTCGGCGTACGGGTCCTGGCCGAGCGCTGGAACGAGTCCACGCCCGCGACGCAGGTCGGTTCGGCGTACCTGGTGTTCGCGGCGGTGGACGAGGACGGCAAGCCCCGCCCCGTACCGCCGGTCGTACCGGAGACCGAGCGCGACAAGCGCCGCTACCAGGAGGCCCAGATCCGCCGCACCCACCGGCTGGCCCGACGCCGCGCGATCAAGGAACTGCGGGCGCAGCGGGTGGCGGACGGGATCGACGAGCAGGGGCGCGGATAGGCCGCGTCTCGTCCGTCGGGCCGCGTTGACCGGCGCGAGCGGTGAGGCGGCTCGTAAAGCCCGTATGCCCGTATGCCCGTATGCCCGTATGCCCGTATGCCCGTAAAGCCCGTATGCCCGTAAAGCCCGTATGCCCGTAAAGCCCGTACGCCCGTAAAGCCCGTACGGACCGTAAGCCCGTAAGGCCCGTAGGGATTGCCGTTGCGGGCCTTACGGCCGGGTCAGGTCGAGGATCGCTTTGGTGTCGGTCGTGCGCGGGCCCTCCCACAGCAGGACGCGGTCCGCGCCGGATTCGGCGAGGAGCCTCTCGGCGAGCCGGGTGTCGCTGTCGCAGGCACGTTCGACGACGTCCTGGCCGCTGTCCCGTACGGTCCACGCGCCGTCGTCGAACACGTCGAGGCGCCAGCTGTAGCGGACGCGTTCGCGCAGGATGCGGTACACGTACGACGGGGTGACGGCGAGGTCGCGAGCGATGGCGGAGGCTTCCAGGCCGTCCGCGGCGGCCTCCAGGACGAGGCGCGGCAGGGCGGCTTCGGTGATCTTGTACGCGCGGCGGATGCGGCCCGCTTCGGCGAGGGTGAGGCCGTCGGCGCCGACCTCCGGATCGAGGGCGGGGGCCGTCCATGCGGGTGGCCCGGCGCCGGAGTCCCGGGCCGCGTGATTGAGGCGTTCGACGTCCGCCTGGAGGGCGGCTTCCTCCTCGTCCAGCCGGGCCCGCTCCGCGGACAGCCGCGCTGCGCGGACGGTCAGGTCCGCCGCCTGGGAGGAGCGCCGGGCGCCGGGCGTGTCCGGTACGCGGCTGTCCGGCTGGGAGCGCAGGAACTGCTGCGCGACGGTGGTGATCTGGTCGATGAACCATCGGTCGGTGAGTGGTGATCGTTTGTGGCCCATGACCGGCGACTGTACTGAGTACACAGCCTGGCGGGCAACGGGGAAACTGGGTTCACGAGTGCGGGCCGGGAAGGAGTGGGCTGCCGGGGCCCGGTGGTCAGGGGCAGGCCGCCTCGTCTCCCGTCAGGGTGGTGAAGTCGCCGGAGGGGGTCAGCTGGGTGGGGTCGTCGGAGCGGACCTGGTGTACGGGCTTGGACTCCTTGCCGACGGTGACGCGCAGCACCGGGCCCTGTCCGGGGGCCTTGCGCAGGATGGCGCCGGGGAGGGCGGCGGCCAGGGAGCGGACCGAGCGGTCCCAGCGCGGGTCGTAGGCGATCACGGTGCGCCGTACGCGCGTGGGCGCGTTGCCCGGGGTGCCGGTGGTGTCGAAGCCGGTGGCGCGCAGGGCCTTGTCCACCGAGCGGCCGAGCCCCGCCCGGCCGGCGCCGTTGTCGACCTGCACCCGGATCGTGCCGGGCGGTACGTCCACGACCGTCGCGCGCTGCCGCCCGTGCCGCCGCACGGCCAGCGGCCGGTCCTCGCGCAGGGCCTGGAAGAGCTTCTTCGCCCTGTTCTCGTTCCACATCACGGTCGAGCCCACGTTGGGCACCTCGAAGTCGATGTCGCTCACCGGTACGGACGTGAACTCGGAGGACGACGGGTTGAAGCCGCGCAGCGCCTGGCCGAGGTCGACCATCTCGTCCGCGCCGAAGCCCTCGTCGGCCCGTACGGACTCCAGCAGCGCGTCGGTGATCTCCTTGAACCGGCCCGGGTGGAGCAGCGCGCCGGAGCTGGTGATCTTGTGCATGAGTGCGGCGAGGAAGCGCTGCTGGCGCTGCATCCGCCCGAGGTCGGAGGCGCTGTCCAGGTGCCGGGCGCGGACGTACTGGAGCGCCTCGCCGCCGTTGAGCCGGGACCGTCCGGCGGGCAGGTCCAGGCCGCTGTAGCCGTCCTTCAGGGGGCGCGCGGTGCAGATGTTCACGCCGCCGACCGCGTCCACCGTCTTCATGAAGCTGGTGAAGTCGACCTCCAGGTAGTGGTCGATGTGCACACCGGTCATGCGCTCCACGGTCCGGATGGTCAGGTTGGGCCCGCCCTCGGCGTACGCCGCGTTCAGCTTCACGGGGTGGCCGTGGTGCCGCTTGCCGGTGGTCGCGTCGGTGTGCGGGGGTGTCTGCGCGTACGAGTCGCGCGGCAGGCTGACCACACTGGCGCGGTCCCGGTCGGCGGACAGGTGCACCATCATGATCGTGTCGGTGCAGTGGCACGGCTCGCCGCCCAGGTGGTACCTGCGCTTCTCCTCCGGTGAGAGCTTGTTCCGGCCGTCCGTGCCGACGACCAGGAAGTTCATGCCGTCGCCGCCACTGTTGTCCGGCCGGTTGCCCATGCCCTTGAAGGCGTCCACGCGGGAGATGCCGTCCTCCACGCCGGTGACCATGGCGTGCCCGATGCCGCCCGCGGCCAGCAGCAGCAGCGAAGCGCCCGCGGTGATGCGCAGGCCCCAGCGGGGCCGCCCGGCCGGACGCCGGTGACGGGCGGGCGGACGGGGCGGGCGGTGCGGTGCGGTCATGGGGACACCTCCGCGGCGGGGTCGGGGCGGACGGGGTGCGGCAGGGGACGGCGTAGCGGGGCGAGGGGAGGCGGGAGGGGGAAGGTCCGGTACGGGATGAGGCGGGACGGCCGGTACGGGAGGGGCGAGGCGGAGTGGGGATGAAGCGGACATCACGGTAGGAGCGGGTCGGGTCACCGTAGGCCTATATGAATGGCTGTAAAGCACCACACGCCGGACGTCGCCCCCACGGCCACCCGGCTGCCGTCGGTCCCCGTCCCCCACACGCGGTAACGTGACCGCGATGAACGCCACGCCCCCGCAGCAGCTGCCGGCCGTCTCCGTGATCATGCCGGTGCTCAATGAGGAACGTCATCTGCGCAGCTCGGTCCAGCACATCCTGGAGCAGGAGTACGCGGGTGAGATGGAGGTGGTGATCGCGCTCGGGCCCTCGACGGACCGTACGGACGAGATCGCCGCCGAGCTGGTCGCCGAGAACGCCGCGAGCGAGCGCGCCCGCGTACTGACCGTGCCCAACCCCACGGGCCGCACCCCCGCCGCCCTGAACGCGGCGATCAAGGCCTCCCGCCACCCGGTCGTGGTGCGCGTCGACGGCCACGGGATGCTCTCGCCGAACTACATCGCGACGGCCGTGCGCCTGCTGGAGGAGACCGGCGCGCAGAACGTCGGCGGCATCATGCACGCCGAGGGCGAGAACGCCTGGGAGGACGCGGTCGCCGCGGCCATGACCGCCAGGATCGGCGTGGGCAACGCGGCCTTCCACACGGGCGGCGAGGCGGGCCCGGCCGACACGGTCTACCTGGGCGTCTTCCGGCGCGAGGCGCTGGAGCAGCAGGGCGGCTACAACGAGGAGTTCATCCGCGCCCAGGACTGGGAGCTGAACTTCCGCATCCGCGAGGCGGGCGGGCAGGTCTGGTTCTCGCCCGAGCTGCGGGTCCAGTACCGGCCGCGGCCCAGCGTCCGCGCGCTCGCCAGGCAGTACAAGGACTACGGGCGCTGGCGCCATGTCGTGGCCCGCTACCACGCCGGTTCGATCAACCTGCGCTACCTGGCGCCGCCGACCGCCGTGTGCGCCATCGCTGCGGGCGCCGTCGTCGGCGCGTTCGTCACGCCGTGGGGCTTCGCCGTCCCGGCCGGCTACGTGGCCGCGATCGCCGCGGGCTCGGTCCCGGCGGGCAAGGGACTGCCGCTGAAGGCCCGCGCGCAGATCCCGGTCGCGCTGGCCACCATGCACATGTCGTGGGGCTGGGGCTTCTTGACCAGCCCGCGGTCGCTGGCCAGGAAGGTCATCGCCAGCCGCCGCCCGGCGGTGACGGCTCCGCAGCCGGCCGCCGCGGAGTAGTGGAGGGCCGGACTGCCGTCCCGGCCGGTCGCCGCACAGTAGGCGGGGCCGGATCGTCGTCCCGGCCGGCTGCCGCACAGTAGGCGCGGCCGGACTGCCGCCCCCGTCGGTCGCCGTGGAGCGGGCGGGGCCGTACCGCCGCCCCGCCTTCCCCGTCCCGCCGCGCATCCGGCGCCTCACCCGCCCCCGCCGCCCCTCCCGTCACAGCAATGCACGCGGGCTGGGCACGGGCGCACAGTCGTGGTTACGATACGTGTTGCGATCATCACGTACCGTGCCCGACGATCGGCTGGAGGTGGCCGCGTGCGTCCATGGGCGGTGCTGGTTGTCCTGCTGAGCGGCACCTTCCTCGCCAACCTCGATGTCTTCATCGTGGTCGTGGCGATGCCCGCGCTGGAAGGGGACCTCGGCGCGGACGGCGGGCAGCAGCAACTCGTCCTCGCCGGCTATCAGTTGGTCTACGCCCTCGGCCTGGCCGCCGGCGGCCGGCTCGGCGACGCGCTGGGCGCCCTGCGGGTCTTCGGACTCGGCATGGCCGTCTTCACCGTCGCCTCGGTCGCCTGCGGCGCGGCGCCCACCGCGGCCGTACTGATCGTGGCGCGCCTGTTCCAGGGAGCCGGCACGGCGCTGATGGTGCCCCAGGTCTACCGGGCGGCGCGGACCCTGTTCACCGGTCAGACACAGCGCAGGGCGTACGCCGCGATCGGCGCGGTGATGGGCCTCGGCGCGATCGGCGGGCAACTGCTCGGCGGCTGGCTGCTGTCGGCGGACGTCCTCGGTCTCGGATGGCGCGCCGTCTTCCTCGTGAACGTGCCGGTGGGCGTCCTGGCGCTCGCCCTCCTGCCGTGGGCGGCGGGCGGCCGGCCACCGGTGCGCCGCGGGCCGGTGCGCCTCGACCTGCCCGGAACGGGCCTCGCGGCGGGCGCGCTCGGGCTGTTCGTCGTCCCGCTCGTGGCGGGCGGCACGGGCGGCATGGTGTGGTGGGGACCGGCCTGCCTGGCCGCCTCCGTTCCCGTCGCGGCCTGCTTCCTGCGCCACGAACGCGCCCTGGACGCCCGGGGCGGCTCCCCCCTCGTACCGCCGCGACTGCTGCGGCTCGACGGATTCCGCCGCGGCATCGTGCTGATCGTCCTGATCAACTGCGGACTCGCCGCGTTCGTGCTGATGCTCGGGCTGCTGTTGCAGACCGGACTGCGCTGGAGCCCGCTGGCCACCGGCGCGGGCATGGTCCCGGCCGCGGTCGCCTTCGCGGCCGGCTCGCTGGTCGCGCCGCGGCTGGCCCGCGGCGCGGAGCCCCGGCTGCTGATGCTGGCCTCCCTCGCCGCGACCGCCGGGTACGCGGGCTGCGCCGTGAGCGCCCTCGGCGACGACCCCCGCTGGCTGCTCGGCGCGGTGTGCGCCGTCGGCGGCGCGCTGGGACTGTGCGTCACACCGGCCCTGTCCGTGACCCTGCGGACCGTTCCGGGGCCGGTCGCGGGCGCGGCGTCCGGCGTGGTCTCCACGGCCCAGCAGCTCGGCGCCGCGCTGGGCGTGTGCGTCTTCGGCTTCCTCTTCTTCGCCCAGGTGCGCGCCACCGCCGATGTCGTCGGCGCCTTCGCGGTCACCACCGTCGCACTGACCACGACGTCGGCGGCCGCCGGCGTCCTCGCCCGTGGCCTGCCGCGGGCCGCCGTGCCCGCCGGCCGGCCGGACGACGCCCTCGGCGCCCCGGCGGCGCGGGACGTCCCGATGTGACACCGGACCAGCCCCCTGACCGTACGGAGACGCGCTTGTCCCCTCATCCCCGGTCCGCCGCCGTGCGGCCGAGCCCCGAAGACCGGCTCGCCGAGGTCTTTCCGCAGGTACGGCAGTACCTGGCCGGGCTCCTCGACGGCTACCGGCCCCGGTACGCCCATCTGCGGCCCGCCCTCGAACGGCTCGTCGACCACGGCAGGCGGACTCCCCTCGAATGCGCGCTGCCGCTTCTGGTGCACGGTGCCGTCGAGGGCACCCTCGAACCGGCCGTCCCGGTGGCGGGGGCGCACACCCTGTGGTGGCGGGCCGCCAACACCTTCGACGACGTGTCGGACGGCGACGCCGGCACCCGGCTGTACGGCGGCGACCCGGCCGCGGTCATGACGGCCGCCCTGGAATGCGGCTACGCCCTGCCGCTGCGCGCCCTGGCCGCGCTGCCGGTGCCCGGCCCCCTGCGTGAGCGCCTGACCGCGGACTTCCTCGACGGCTGGACCGCCGCCTGTGACGGGCAGGTCGGCGACATCCTCGGCTCGCCGACCGGCACGAGCCCCGACGAGGTCCTGACGGTCTACCGGCACAAGAGCGGTTCGGTCTACGCCATGGCCGCCACGATGGCGGCCCGTCTCGCGCTCGGCGCGGACGCCGCCGACGACCCGCGGGCCGCCGCCTGGGGCGAGTTCGGGCAGGCCGTCGGGATACTCGCCCAGTTCCGCAACGACGAGGACGACCTGCGCTCCGGCCACAGCGAGGATCTCGGCAACCGGACCGCCACCTACCTCCTGGTCCAGCTGCTGCACTCCACCGCCGGGACGGACCGGGAACGCGCCGTGGAACTCCTCGGCCGGGCCGCCGACTGCGCCGACGACCGCCGCCGGCTGGCCGCCATGATGTTCCGCCCCGAGATCCTGGCCCCGTACCAGCGCTTCCTCGCGGACATCCACCAGCGCGCCCACGCCCTGCTGGACACCCTCGCGCCCGCCTCGCCCTTCACCGCGCCCCTGCACCGGCTCGTCGACGACGAGGTGCGGACCACCGCGTACGCCGTCGCCCCGGCGGGCCCGCGCGGCGCGCACTGCACCCTGCCCCCGGCCCCGGCCCCGGTGGTCCCGCCCGGCCGCACCGAGGGGCGGGCCGATCAGAAGGTGTAGCCGGGCCGACCGTGTCGGGGTCAGAAGGTGTAGGAGGGGTTCACCTTCATACAGGCCTTCTTGTCCTCGCCGTTGAGGGCGTCGGCGCTCTCCGGCGCCTTGTCGGCCTCCTTCGTGTCGGCCGGCGGCTTCGGGAACGCCGTACCCCGGCGCCAGTCGTTGCCGATCACCAGTCGCAGCCGGGTGGCCGAAGCGGACTCCTTGAGCGCGTCCTTGGACAGGCCGAGGGCCTTGGCGAGGGCGAGGGCGTCGCCGCGTCCCTCCTTGGCCGGGAAGGTGATCGTGGTGTCGGCCTGGGTGGTGAGGCGGGAGTCCATGGAGGCGCCCGTGTAGCCGAGGGACACCAGCCGGCTGTAGATCACGTTGGCGCGGCCGGAGACCGGGCCCTGCACCGTGCTGTTGGTGCCGTTCTGGACGATGACGTCCAGCTTGTCCTTGGCGGTCGTCGGCTGCGGGTCGGGCGCGGGTTTCTTCTTCTTGTCCTTGCCGTCCAGCGCACTGTCGTTGCGCAGGAGGGAGAAGGTCTGCTCGGCGTCGCCGGGCTTGGGGACGACGTACTCGCCGCCCGCCGCGTACTGCCACGGCATGGTGACCATCGTGATCCGCTCGGTCGGCACCCGTTGGAGGTCGCCGCCCAGGTCGTACAGCTTCTTGACGCTGCCCAGCCCCTCGTCGACGGTCAGCGCCCGGGTGGCGGCCTCGGCCAGGTCTCGCAGCTTCATCGGGTCGGTGAGCTTGGTGCCCGCCTTCAGCTCGCGGACCATCGAGTTCATGTACATGTGCTGGGCCTTGGCCCGGCCGATGTCCGTGTTGTCCTCGAAGCCGTAGCGGGTGCGCAGCCACTGCAGGGCCTGCACGCCCTTGACCGAGTGGGTGCCCGCGGTCAGCTTCAGACCGCTGCCGTGGCCCTTCCTGTCGTGCGAGTAGACGTTCTTGTCCACGCATACGGGGACGCCGCCGATCGCGTCCGCCATGTCCACCACGCCGGAGAAGTCGACCATCATGAAGTGGTCGATGTAGATGCCGGTCAGCTCCTTCCAGGTGGCGACCGTGCAGCCGGGACCGCCGTGCTGGAGCGAGGTGTTGATGGCCGCGGTGGTCTGCGGATAGACCTTGCCGTCGTCCGGGTCCTTGCACTCCGGGATCGGTACGCGGGTGTCGCGCGGGATCGAGATGACCGACATGTTGCTGCGGTCGGCGGAGACGTGCAGCAGCATCTGTACGTCGGCCAGCGGCTTGCGGTCCGCGTCCTGGCGGGCGCCGCCCAGCTCGATGTTCTTCTCGCTGTTGCGGCCGTCCGAGCCGAGCAGCAGGATGTTCAGCGGGGTCTGCCCGAAGGCGTTCGGCTCGGGCTTCTCCAGGCCGCCGGCGCCCAGGTCCAGGGCGTCCTTGCGGAGGTTGCTGTTGAGGTGCTGGTAGTACCAGTACCCCGCGCCGGCCGTGCCGACTATCAGCACGGCCAGGGTTATCGCGCTCCAGCGCAGCACGCGCCGGGTCTTGCTGCGGGGTTTTCGGGAGCGGCGGGTGCCCTTGGCCTCGGGCTCGGGGCCGGCTGCCGGGTCGCCGGACGCGGGGGGCGCGGGGGCGTCGGCCGGGGAAGCGGTGGACTTTGCCGGGTCCTTGACGGCGGTGGCCGTGCCGGTCAGGCCGCTACCAGTGGAAACCGAGCCGGCCGCAGCCGGGCCCGCGGAAGCCGTTCCGGTGCCGGGCGCGGTGGCCGGACCCGTGACGGTGGCCGCGCCCGTGACGGCAGCCGCACCTGTGACGGCCGGCGCGGTGGCCGGACCGGCGCTGCCGCCGCCCGTGGCCGGGCCCGCGACGCCGCCGGTGATGACGGGCGGTCCGGATACCCCGCCGGTGATGACGGGCGGTGCGGTCGGGCCGCCGGGCAGCGGCGTGCCGGTGACGCCGGGAGCGCCCGGGGTGCCCGGGGCGACCGGCGCACCCGGCGTACCGGACACGCCCTGCGCCCCCGCGGTGCCGGGTGCGCCCTGACCGCCGGATACGTCCTGCGCACCAGGTACGCCCTGCGCACCGACGCCGCCCCGCGCATCCGGCCCGTCCGCGCCGTCGGGTCTCGCCCCGTCCGGCGCTTTCTGTCCGCCGGGACCCGGTGGGCCGTCCTGCCCGGCCTGCCCGTCGTGTCCGTCCTGCCCGTCTTCGTACAGGCTGTCGTCCCAGCCCAGGTCCTTGGCGTCGGGCCGGCGCCGGCGTGGTCCGTCGCCACGCACACTGCTGTGCCGCATTGGGTTCTCCCCCGTCGATCGGCGCCGGTCACGGCGGCCGGGGCTCGCTTGGTCGTTCCGGCTGCCCCGTGCAGCCGCGGACCGGCCGGGGAGAGCCCGGCCGTGTCCGGCTACTTGGCGCAGACGTTCTGGTCGTCGGCGTTGACGTTCTGCACGCCGTCCGGTGTCTTCGTCGGCGCCTCGATCGACTTGCCCGGCCCCTGGAAGTCCTTGCCGAGGATCAGCTTCATCGGGACCATGGGCCCCGCGTCCGCGGTGGTCTTCTTCAGCGCGCTCTTGGGCAGCCCCATCCAGGCGGCCAGGGTCGCTGCCTGGTCGGCCTGGTTCGGTGCGTACTCAAGCCGGGTCGCGGCCAGCTTGGTCGGTGCGTTGCCGGCGTTCGTCGACAGCTTCGCGGCCTTGCTGTTCTGCAGCCAGTCCACCGTCTCCTGCGCGGCACCGAACGGGCCGCCGCCGTTGCTGACATCGACCCGGACCTTGTCGGCCGGCGCCTGGGGAACCTTCTTGTCGTCCGACGTGCCCTTGCCCTTCTTCGTCTTGGTCTTGGACAGCGAGTGGTCGGCGCGGATCATCTGGAACAGCGGTCCGGCCTTCGCCTCGTCCAGTACGACGGTCGCGGGGTCCTTCGGGTTGTCCAGGACGGGAACTGTGGCGAAAGTGATGTTTTTGATGTCGACCCGGCTGAGGTCCTTGGCGAGGTCCACGAGCTTGCCCGCGCTGCCGATCCCGGTGTCCACGGTCAGCGCCTTGGTGGCGGCCTGGGCCAGGTCGTAGAGCTTGGGGACGCTGGTGAGGGTGTCGCCCGACTTCATCTTGCGGATCATCGAGCTGAGGAACTGCTGCTGCAGCTGAATACGGCTCAGGTCGCTGCCGGTGCCGACGGAGTGCCGGGTACGGACGAACGCCAGCGCCTGCTCGCCCTTGACGAGGCTCTTGCCCGCCGGGATGTGCAGATGCGACTTCGGGTCGTCGATCGGCTTGGCGGCGCACACCTCGACGCCGTCCACCGCCTCCGACAGCTCCTTGACGGCGTTGAAGTCGGCCATCATGAAGTGGTCTATGGACAGGCCGGTCATCTTCTCGACGGTGCGCCAGGTGCAGCCGGGGTCGCGGTCCTCCTGGCCCAGGCTCGTGTTGAAGCGGACGTTGTGCTGACCGGGGATCGTCCTGGTGGCGCCGTTCTTCTTCGTCGGGCAGTCCGGGATGTCGGTGATCATGTCGCGGGGGATGCTCAGGGCGGTCGCGTTGGACCGGTCCTTGGAGATGTGCATCAGGATCGTGGTGTCGGCGTGCCCCACGCTCCCCGCGTCGCCGTAGCCCTCGTTGCCCTTGCCGGAGCGGGCGTCGGTGCCGATGACGAGGATGTTGACCGGGCCGTCCTTGACCGCCGGGTTCTCCTTGCCGACGTCGACCTTGGAGATGTTCCCGTTCAGCTGCTGGTAGAGGTAGAACGCGCCGCCGCAGCCCGCGACGAGGACGAAGCCGAGCGCCCCGGACGTCCAGTAGAGCGCCTTCTTCTTCGCGGACTTCTTCGGCTTGGGCTTGCGGCGGCTGGGCGTGCCGCCCGGCGGCGGCGCGGCACGGTTCCCGGCGCGCCGGTTGCGCTGGGCGGGCAGCTCGCGGGTGCCGCCGTCCGGCCCGTCCCCATCGCTTCCAGAACCGTTTTGCCCCTTGCGGCTGCCGGGTACGGCAGTGCTGCCGCCCGCCTCCTCCTCGGGGCGTGCCCGACTGCTGCGTCCGGGCGCCGGAGCCCTGCGGTCGGCCGGCTGCGGTGCCGGAGCGTCGCCAGGGTCCAGCCGCAACTCGTAGGTGCCGGTGTTCGGGTCGAACACCCACTGATCGGCGGGATCGATGTTGTCCCCTCGCCCACGGCCTTGCGCGTCCACGGTGCCTTGTGTCCTCCGTCGGTGCCACGCGGCGCCTCCCCCTCAAGGCGCTCGGTCGGTCGGTTGTGCAATGCGCGGTCAGCCTGGTCGTGCGGACCGGATCGCTCACACTATCCGCCCAGTTCAGCGTCGAGCGACGCCCGTGACAAATTCCACTCCCCTACAACTGGGCAATTCACCCCATCCTTTCGACAGCTTTCGAGCAACGGGGCATACCTTTGCGGAGCTTTTAGCGGCAGATCCCGCGCTCTGCGGTGGTTCCCCGGAACGTGGGTGTCGCGGACGGCGGCGCGGAAGCGTCCGGAGTGCCGTCCGGAGTGCCGTCCGGGAAATCCTTACGCGGTCCGGACGCCGGACCGGGCCGCTGCGTGCCCGCGCGGCCTTGTGCCTGGCCGGGGGCGGCGGGGGACGGCGAGGCGGGCGCCGAGGTGGGCCGGACGGTCACCGGACGGTCCTTGCCCAGCTGTCTGAAGAGCTGTTCGGCGTCGGGCTGGACGAGTTCGTCGCGGTCCGCGTCGTAGCGATACTCCTGTCGCGGAACGGTCAGGAACTGCACCTTGTCGGTCGGAATGCTGCGCATACCGCGCACCCATTCGTACAGACCGCGCAGCGACGCCAGGTTCTCATCGGTGGTCAGCGAGCTCGTCGCGGCGTCCAGCAGCGGGTAGAGCCGGCCGGGGTGGAGCAGGACGCCGTTGCTGTGCACCTTGTTCACCAGCGCCGCCAGGAACTGCTGCTGACGCTCCATGCGCTGGGTGTCGCTGCCGTCGCCGAGGCTCTTGCGGGCCCGTACGTAGCCGAGCGCCTCCTCGCCCCGCAGCGTCTGCCACCCGGCCGGCAGCCGCAGCCGCGCCTCGTCGTCGTCGACGGGCCGTTCCAGGCACACGTCCACGCCGTCCACCGCGTCCACCATTTTCTTGAATCCGGCGAAATCCACGATCATGTGGTGGTCGATGCGAATGCCGGTCATCTTCTCGACCGTACGGATCGTGCAGGCCGCGCCCGCGAACTCGAACGCCCAGTTGAACTGGATGAATTGCGGCGCCGACTGCTTTCCGTCGGAACGCTTGCAAACGGGAATCCGCACCATCAGATCGCGCGGGATGCTGACCGCCGTCGCGCTTCTGCGGTCGGCCGCCGCGTGCAGCAGGATCGTGGTGTCCGAGCGCTGGGTGCCGTTGTCCTCGCCGTACTTGCCGTTGTTCTCCCCGGAACGCCGGTCGGAACCGATCAGCAGGACGTTCTCCGCGCCGCCGGGCTGCGACTTGGGCCGCTCCGCCTCGTACTTCTCCAGCTCGTTGCGGGTGTCGGGGTCGGTGCGGATGTTGCCGTCCAGCTTCGCGTAGAGCAGCGTCCCGGCCCCGGCCGCGGCCAGCACCAGCGCGGAGAGCCCGAGGGCGGTCCGGCGCAGCCACCGCCGCCCGTGCCGCGGGCCGGTGGCCGTCGCGCCGCTCTCCGCCGTGAGGTCCAGCGGCGGGGCCGCGGGCGGGAGCGCGCGGGCACCCGGCTCGTCGGCGGGGTCCCGCGGGCCGCGCGGGCCCGGCCGGGCGGAAGGGTTCTCCGGGCTGTCGCTCACGTGTGCGTCCCCATCCCTCCGGAGTCGGCGTCCCGCCCGCGTACGGGGCCACCGTCCGGCGGGCGGACGGGCGGGCCCCGCGCCTGGGCATCCGTACCCCAAGATCATGGCCCGCCCGGGGCGTACCGGCCCCTCACGGAGCGCCGGGCGTCCGCCGGACGGGGGAGGGGCGTCAGTCCGCGCGGTGCGTGACCCGCTCGCTCTCCTCGCGCCTGGCCAGGCCGTCCGCGTCCAGCCGGTCGAGGTTGCGGCACAGGACGGCCGAACCGCCCACGGCCAGCGGCGCCAGCAGCCCGGCCGACAGGCCCGCCCAGCTGTCGTACGGCAGGCCGGACAGCAGCCGGGAGCCCTCGGACAGCCCGCGCTCCGCGGCGTCGGCCAGCGCGGCCGCCACCACCTCGGCGCCGGTCAGCTCCCGGCCGTCCACGGCGAGCGCCGGGTCCTGCGGGGAGACCGGCGCGTACGGCGCGAACCGGTCGCCCTGGCTCGGCACCTCGACCGCGTAGTCCGCGAAGCCCTGCGGCGGCTGGGGGAAGCGGCCGCCCAGCGGACGCAGCGCCAGCGCCACCCGCTCGCCCGTGCAGGCGCGTGCCTCCTCCAGGGTGTCCGGGCCGCTCACGACGACATCGGCCGCCGCCGGGTCGCCGCCGACGTCCGCGATCACACCGACGGAGGAACAGGCCAGCAGCCAGACGGCGGTCTGCCAGTGCGCGGGCAGCAGCAGCGCCACCCGGTCGCCGGGCTCGGCGGCCAGGTCGCCCTGGAGGTAGTTGGCGGTCTTCGCCACCCAATTGGCGAAGGTGGCCACGGACAGTTCCACGCGCTCGCCGGTGGCGTCGTCGTAGAAGGTCACGAGCGGGCGGGCCGGGTCCGCGGCGAGTGCGGAACGCAGCAGGTCGGCGGGGGTGCGATCGGTGGTGTTCATCGGCGTCAGGGTACGCGCGGCGGCAGCTGACGGTCAGCCGGACGGCGGGCGGGTACGGGGCGGCCGGGCCGACGCGCCGTCAGGTCCATGAATGGCGTGTTATGTCCTATTCGTTCACGCTTCCCTCATGCGTGCCATTCTTGCTACCTCGATCGCCGTGACGTGCACCGCCGCTCTCGCCCTCCCGCTCGCCCTGCCCGCCGGAGCGTCCGCGGCAGGCCCGGCCGGCGCCTCCACCGCCGGTACGTCCCGCGCACCGGCCGCCGCACAGGCCGTACCCGACGGCATCCCCGGCAGCACCCGCTCCCTGCCTCTGCGCCCCCTGCGGACCTCCCAGCGCGGCGCGGCCCCCGACGCCCAGGGCCTGTCCGCCCACGGCGTCAGCCCGTTCTCGCTGGTCGGCGTCGTCTGGGACGACCCGGACACCGAACTGCACGGCCGCGCCCAGGTCCGTACCCGCCCCGTCGGCGGCACCGGCTGGACCGGCTGGCAGGACGTCCAGACGCACGACGACGACGCGCCCGACCCGCAGTCCGCCGAACACCGCGGCGGCCGCGTACGGGGCAGCACCGCGCCCCTGTGGGTCGGCGCCTCCGACGCCGTCGAACTGCGCGTCGCCCCGGAGCGCGACGGCAGCGGCCGGACGGCGGCCCGCCGCGCGCTGCCGGCCGGGATGCACCTGGAGCTGGTCGACCCGGGCAGGGACACCGCCCAGGTGCGCGCGGCGCGGACCGGCGAGCAGACGTCCGGCGAGGGCCGTCCGAAGCCGCCCCGCGGCAACACCGGAACCGTCGGCTCCGCCCTCGGCTCCCTGCTCGGCATCTTCCGCATCCCGGCGCTCGGCAAGCCCGCCGGCCCCGGCGACGACTACGACGACGACCCCGCGCCCCGCCCCACCAACCCCACCACCCCGCGCCCCAGCAACCCCCGCGGCCACGTCGGCCCGCGCCCGGCCATCGTCACCCGCGCCGGCTGGGGCGCCGACGAGAAGCTGCGCGAGCGTCAGTTCGCGTACACCAGGAGCGTCCGGGCGGCCTTCATCCACCACAGCGCCACCGGAAACCACTACCGGTGCGCGCAGGCCCCTTCGGTCCTGCGCAGTATCTACCGCTACCACGTCAAGAGCAGTGGCTGGCGCGACATGGGCTACAACTTCCTCATCGACAAGTGCGGCACCATCTACGAAGGCCGCGCGGGCGGTGTCGCCAAGCCGGTGATGGGCGCGCACACCCGCGGATTCAACGGCAACAGCATGGGCATCGCCGTTCTCGGGTCGTTCGAGAATGCAAACCCTCCCGCCGCGGCCGTGACCGCGGTGGCGAAGCTGACGGCGTGGAAACTCGGGCTGTACGGAGTGAACCCGCGAGCCACAACATCCCTAGTTTCCGGCGGCGGGAACCGGTTCAAGAAGGGTGTCCGGGCTAAGCTGCACGCCATCTCGGGACACCGGGACGGCTTCAACACCCAGTGCCCCGGCGACCGTCTCTACAGCAAGCTCGGCAGCGCGCGCAGTGCTGCGGCCCGCCTCCAGGGCCGCTGAAAACCAGTTCGAAAGCATCTGCCTACACTGGTCCGCCGACCGGCCGACCCCAGCAGGAAGCAGAGAAGACAAGGTGACAGAAGCGATCCTCCTGGTCGGCGGCAAGGGCACCCGACTGCGCCCGCTGACGGTGCACACGCCCAAGCCCATGGTCCCGGCCGCCGGCGTCCCCTTCCTCACCCACCAGCTGGCGCGGGCCCGCGCCGCGGGTGTGGAGCACATCGTGCTGGCCACGTCCTACCTCGCCGAGGTCTTCGAGCCGTACTTCGGCGACGGGTCCGCACTCGGCCTCCACCTGGAGTACGTCACCGAGGAGGAGCCGCTGGGCACCGGCGGCGCCATCCGCAACGTCGCCTCCCGTTTGCATTCGGCACCCGGCGAACCGGTGCTGATCTTCAACGGCGACATCCTCACCGGACTGGACATCGAGGCCCTGGTGGACACCCACCGCACCACGGGCGCCGACGTCTCCCTGCACCTGACCAAGGTCCCCGACCCGCGCGCCTTCGGCCTGGTGCCCACCGACGCCGACGGCCGGGTCACCGCCTTCCTGGAGAAGCCGCAGACCCCCGAAGAGATCGTCACCGACCAGATCAACGCGGGCGCCTACGTCTTCAACCGCTCGGTCATCGACACCATCCCCACCGGCCGCCCGGTCTCCGTCGAACGCGAGACCTTCCCCGGCCTGCTGGAGAGCGGCGCCCACCTCCAGGGCATGGTCGACTCCACCTACTGGCTCGACCTCGGCACCCCGCACGCCTTCGTCCGCGGCTCCGCCGACCTGGTGCTGGGCCGCGCCCCGTCCCCGGCCGTCCCCGGCCGCTGCGGCGAGCGCCTGATCGTGGACACCGCCGACGTCGCCCCGGACGCCAAACTCAGCGGCGGCACGGCCATCGGCGCCCGGGCCCGGATCGGCTCGGGCGCGCGCATCGACGGCAGCACCGTCCTGGAGGGCGCCGTCGTCGAGCCCGGCGCCCGCGTCCGCGGCTCGCTGATCGGCGCGGGCGCCCGCATCGGCGCCCGTACGGTCCTGGAGGGCGCGGTCATCGGCGACGGCGCGGTCGTCGGCGCCGACAACGAGCTGCGCGACGGCATCCGGGTGTGGTGCGGCGCCGAGATACCGCAGGCCTCGGTCCGCTTCTCCTCGGACCAGTAGGCCGCGAACCGGGCCGCCGCGGGCGGGCGCCGGACCTCGGGACCCCCGAGCCCCGCGCCCGCACTCCCGCATCACTTACCCTGGCCGGATGCCCGCCCCGCTCCACCGCACCTGGGTCCCGCCCGGCCCGTACGACCTGCGCCGCACCCTCGGCGTGCTCGGCCGCGGCCCCGGCGACCCGGCCTTCCGGGTGGCGGACGGCACCGTGCTGCGCGCCAGCCGCACGCCCGAGGGCCCGGCCACCCTGTGCGTACGCGCCCGGGCCGGCGCCGGACAGGTCGAGGCCGAGGCGTGGGGACCGGGCGCCGAATGGCTGCTGGACGGGCTGCCCGCCCTGCTGGGGGAGGACGACGACCCCGCGGCCTTCACCCCGCGGCACCGCCTCGTCCACGAGGCACGCCGCCGCCACCCCGGCGTGCGGCTGGCCCGCACCGGCCTGGTCCTGGAGTCGCTGATCCCCTCGATCCTGGAGCAGAAGGTCACCGCCGACGAGGCGTACCGCGCCTGGCGGCTGCTGCTCCAGCGGCACGGCGAGCCCGCTCCCGGCCCGTTCGAGCGGCTGCGCGTGATGCCCGACCCGCGCGGCTGGGCGCTGATCCCGTCCTGGGAGTGGCACCGCGCGGGCGTCGACCACAAGCGCTCGGCCACGATCCTGCGGGCCGTCCGCGTCGCCCGCCGCCTCGAAGAGGCCGCGACCATGGACCTGCCGGACGCCCTGCACCGGCTCCAGCTGGTGCAGGGCATCGGCCCGTGGACGGCGGCCGAGGCGCTGCAACGGTCCAACGGCGCGCCCGACGCGATCACCGTCGGCGACCTGCACCTGCCGCGCACCGTCGGCTACGCGCTGACCGGACGCCGCGACGGCACCGACGAGCAGATGCTCGACCTGCTCGCCCCCTACGCGGGCCAGCGGCACCGCGCCGCCCGCTTCATCCTGCTGTCGGGCCGGACGCTGCCGCGCCGCGCCCCGCGCTTTCCCGTCGGGGACATCGCCCGGCTGTAGTGACGGCCGGGCGGTGCCCCCGAAGTCAACGGACTCAGCGCACCACCACGAAGTCGTCCCCCGAACGGTCCGGCCGCGGCCGGGGCGGCGCCGCCGGGCGGCCCACGGCCACCGCGCCCATCGGGTCCCAGTCCGCCGGCAGGCCCAGCACGTCCCGTACGACGTCGCGGCAGAACATCGTCGAGGACACCCACGCCGACCCCAGCCGCTCCCCGGCCAGCGCGACCAGGAAGTTCTGGATGCCCGCGCCGTTCGCGACGACGAACATCTCCCGTTCGGCGGCGTTGCGCCGCGCGTCCGGATACGTGTGCGAGCCGTCCATGACCAGACACGGCACGACCAGGTACGGCGCGTTGCGCAGCACGTCGCCCCGGCGCACCCGCTTGGCGATCGACTCCTCGCTGAAGCCGTCCCCGCGCAGGTCGGCGATCCACGCGTCGCGCATCGCGTCGAGCAGTTCGGTGCGGGAACTCTCGGACTCCAGCAGGACGAACCGCCAGGGCGTGGTGTGGTGCGGCGCGGGCGCGGTGACCGCGGCGGCGACCGCGCGCCGTACCGCGCCGGGGTCCACCGGGTCGTCGGTGAACTCGCGGACCGTACGCCGCAGGGTCACCGCTTCCCGCACGGCCTCGGAGGTGCCCAGCCGGAACATGTCGTCGGGCGCGGACCGCACCAGTTGCCCGGCCCCCGCGTCGTCCCCGTCGCCGTCCGGGCCGTCCTCGCGCACCACGTGCGGCAGCCCGCGGACCACCGCGACCGGCAGCCCCTCCGCCTTGCCCTTCACCAGGTCGCCCGCCGCGGCCAGCTCGTCGGCGGTGGCGACCACCGTCGCGCTGAGCGGATTGCCGTACGCGTCCGTGCCGCCGCGCAGGTCGTCCAGCACCCGGACCCCGGCCGCGCCGATCGCGACATCGGTCAGCCCGCTGCGCCACGGCCGCCCGAAGGTGTCGGTGACGACGACGCCGACCCGTACACCGAGGGCGGCCCGCAGCCCGTCCCGGATCGCGCGCGCCGAGGCGTCCGGGTCCTCGGGCAGCAACAGCACCGTGCCGGCCGGGGTGTTGGAGGCGTCCACGCCCGCCGCCGCCATGACCAGGCCCTGCCGGTTCTCGACGATGCGCAGGGTGCCGCGGCGTGCCACGACCCGTACGGTCTCCTGGTCGATGGCCGCCTCGCGGTCGGCGGCCTCCATAACCCGGCCCTCGGCCTTGCTGACGATCTTCGAGGTGACCAGCAGCACATCGCCGTCGGCGAGTCCGGGCAGCCCGTCGGCGGTCGCCGCGGCCGCGACGACCTTGGCGAGGTCGTCACCGGCCCGCACCTCGGGGACGCCGGGCAGCGCCCACACCCGGTACGCGGCCGGCCCGGGGCCGCTCACGCGCGGACCTCCTCGGCCAGCGCCAGGGCCTCGCGGGCCATCGCCGCGGTCGCGTCCAGGTCCGTCATCATCAGCGGTACGGCCTTGCAGCGGATGCCCGCCTCCTCGACGTCGGCCACCGCGCCCGCGTCCACCGTGTCGACCAGCCAGCCGTCCAGCAGCCCGGAACCGTAGTGCCTGGCCACCGCGGCGGCCGTCGACTCGACGCCGACCGCGGCGAGGACCTTGTCGGCCATGCCGCGCACCGGCGCGTCGCCGACGATCGGCGACAGCCCGACCACCGGTACCCCGGCGTCCGCGATCGCCTCGCGGATGCCCGGCACCGCCAGGATCGTGCCGACGCTGACCACCGGGTTGGACGGCGGGAAGAGCACCACATCGGCCTCGGCGACGGCCTCCAGCACGCCCGGCGCGGGCTTGGCCTGCTCGGCGCCGACCGGCACCACCGCGTGCGCGTCGACCGAGGCGCGCAGCCGTACCCAGTACTCCTGGAAGTGGACGGCCTTGCGCTCACCGTCGACGTCCACCGCGACATGGGTCTCCACCCGGTCGTCGGACATCGGCAGCAGCCGCACCCCCGGCTCCCAGCGCGCGCACAGCGCCTCGGTCACCGCGCTGAGCGGGTATCCGGCGCCGAGCATCTGCGTACGGACGATGTGGGTGGCGAAGTCGCGGTCGCCGAGCCCGAACCACTCGGGCCCGACCCCGTACGCCGCCAACTCCTCCTTCACCCGGAAGGTTTCGTCGACGCGCCCCCAGCCCTGCTCCTCGTTGATGCCGCCGCCGAGCGTGTACATCACGGTGTCGAGGTCCGGGCAGACCTTCAGCCCGAACAGATGGATGTCGTCACCGGTGTTGCCGATGACCGTGATGTCGGCGTCCGGCGCCGCTGCTTTCAGACCCCGCAGGAAGCGGGCGCCGCCGATGCCGCCGGCGAGAACCACAATGCGCATGGGGCCAGCATGTCAGGGAGCGACGGCCCGGTGGGAGGCGGCCGCCGCGCAGCGGGCGGTGTGCATCGGCATGTCGGTCAGGCCGGGGAAGTACACGTGCAGGCTGACGGCGGGTGCCAGCGCGTCGTTGACGACCTCGTGGACGTAGCCGGGGGCGAAGACGCGCTGTGCGCCCGCAGTGAGGGTCCGGTGCGCGCTCGCCGTACGTTCGCTCAACTCGCCTTCCAGCACGGTCAGTACGCCGGAGGAGGGGCCGTGGTCGTGGCGTCCGCTGCCCTGGCCCGGGAGCCAGCTCAGCAGCCACACCTCGTAGCCGGTCGAGGGGCCGCCGGCAGGGGCGGGGACGGAGCCGGCGGGGACGGAGTGCAGCCGGTGGTACCAGCGGGTGGTCGCGTCGTAGCGCACGAGCGGGGCCCAGCGGTCCCGGTCGGCGGCGATCTCCCGGGCGAGGCCCGCGAAGCCGGCGACGGTGGAGGGGTGCGCGGGGACGGGCGGGAGCAGGTGCGGGACGGCCAGCGGGTCGCCGGCGATCTGGACATCGCTGTTCATGTGCGGGAATTCCTCGGCAAGGTGCTCAGGTGGCGCGGATGGAGTGCGCCGCCGCGCGGGACGCGCGCGGCGGTCACGGGAGCCGTGCGGGGTGCAGCGGGCGCTGCGGATGCTGCGGGGAAAAGAAGCCGGAGCTCGGTGGCGTCAACAGCTGGAACAGCGACAGCGGGCCTGGGCAGCGCAGCGGGACCCGTAGGCACGGGTCAGGCGGAGCGCAGGAATCGCTGGCATGCATGCAAGGAGACCGGGTACTCGGCCCCATGTCAACCGGGTGTCTGTTTTGGGGGATATGTTTCACCTCATCCGGTTACTGCGTCCGGCGAAAGGTTTGTGCAGACGAGGTGTGGAGCAGACGGCCGACATCCGCGCACTCCCTGACGCCGTTGCGGTCTCGTGACCTGAATGTGACCTGTCCCGCTTCGGCGCGCGCGGTGCAACGGCTGCGCTGCCCGCCGCGTCCTTGGGTGTGAGAGGGAAGTTACGGGTGATACGGCTGAGGAAGTGTCCTGTTTTTTGCCGATTTGAACACTTTCTGCATACGCTTGGTTCCGCAGAGTGAATAAGGGGCCCAATAGCAGATCTCGGCTTGACTGGCCCGGATCGGCACACTTGTAATTTCACTCGTGTCGTTCAGCCGTCATCGGTAACGGCTGCATCACGGGGACGCAAAGACAGACGAGGGGCGCACATGACCGAGCTGTTCCAGGAATTGCTGGTCGAAGACGCGGACGAGGAGCTCGGCTGGCAGGAGCGCGCGCTGTGCGCCCAGACCGACCCCGAATCCTTCTTCCCGGAGAAGGGTGGCTCCACCCGCGAGGCCAAGAAGGTCTGCCTCGCGTGCGAGGTCCGCTCCGAATGCCTTGAATATGCCCTCGCCAACGACGAACGCTTCGGCATCTGGGGCGGACTGTCCGAGCGCGAGCGACGCCGGCTCAAGAAGGCAGCGGTCTGACGTCCAGCGCGACGGCCCGGCGGCCGGGCCACCGATTCTCCCTATATCCCCCTATAGACAACGGTCCGCCTCCGGTGCCCACGTGCCGGAGGCGGACCGCTGCGCACGCGGCAGACGGACGCCGTCCGCCGAACCATTAGTGTGGGGCCGCGTCCGAGGCGCACCGACGCCCTGACGGGCACCCGGCCACGACACGTGCCGTCGGCCGCACCGCGTCGCAGTCCGTCGCAGTCCACAGCGCAGCGCTATGCCGGGGGAGGACCCCGAGACCCCCGGGGAGGGCCCCTACCTCGATGTCCGTGCACAGTCAGCCGGCCGCCCAGGCCGCGCAAGCCGCCGCCCAATACCACGACGGCACCCCCGAGTTCCCCCGGCACGTCGTCACCGCAGTGCTCGTCTCCCACGACGGCGAACGCTGGCTGCCCGACGCGCTGGCCGGACTGCTCGGCCAGGAACGCCCGGTGCAACACGCCGTCGGCGCCGACACCGGCAGCGCCGACGGCTCCGCCCGGCTGCTCGGCGAAGCCCTCGGCGACGACCGGGTGCTGCACCTCGCCCGCCGCTCCGGATTCGGCACCGCCGTCGACGAGGCCGTCCGCACCGCCCCCGTCCTCGGCCCCGACGACCTGCCCTACCTGCGCCGCCCCAGCGGCTGGGACCCCGTCAGCCGCACCTGGCGCGACGACGCCTACGACCTGCCGGAACTGCCGCACGGCGAACCCGTCCAGTGGCTGTGGCTGCTGCACGACGACTGCGCACCCGAGCCCGACGCGCTCACCGAACTGCTGCGGGTGGCCGACGCCAGCCCCGCCACCGCCGTCATCGGCCCCAAACTCCGCAGCTGGTACGACCGCCGGCAGCTCCTCGAAACCGGCGTCAGCATCGCCCGCAGCGGCCGCCGTTGGACCGGCCTGGACCGCCGCGAACAGGACCAGGGCCAGCACGACCAGGTACGCCCGGTGCTCTCCGTCTCCAGCGCGGGCATGCTCATCCGGCGCGACGTGTACGAACAGTTGGGCGGCTTCGACCGCCGGCTGCCCCTGATGCGCGACGACGTCGACCTGTGCTGGCGCGCCCAGGCCGCCGGACACCAGGTCCTCGTCGCCCCCGACGCGGTCCTGCGGCACGCCGAGGCATCCGCCCGCGAACGCCGCCCCATCGACTGCGTCGGCCGCTCCGTCGCCAGCCCCCACCGCGTCGACAAGGCCGGCGCCGTCTACACCCTCCTCGCCAACACGCGCGGCGCCCTCCTCCCGTACGTCGCCCTGCGCATCGTCCTCGGCACCCTGCTGCGCGTCCTCGCCTACCTCGTCGGCAAGGTCCCCGGCCAGGCCCTCGACGAACTCGCCGGACTCTTCGGCACCCTGCTGCGCCCCGGCAAGATCCTCGCCGCCCGCAGAAAACGCGGCCGCCCCACGACGGACGCGAGCGAACTGCGGCCGCTCTTCCCGCCGCCCGGCGCGACCGTACGGGCCACCGTCGAACAGGTCGCCGGCAACCTCGCCGGCCGCTCCGCCCCCGAAGCCGCCTCCGCCGGACGGCACGGCGCCGTCGAGTCCGGACCCGGCGGCGACGACGCCGACTACCTGGAGATCGAGCAGTTCGCCCGGCTCAAGCGGATCGCCCGCGCACCGGCCCCGGTGCTCTTCCTCCTCCTGCTCGCCGTCTCCCTCGTCGCCTGCCGCTCCCTGCTCGGCTCCGGCGCGCTCACCGGCGGCGCCCTGCTGCCCGCCCCCGGCAGCCTCGGCGACCTCTGGTCGGCCTACCTCGACGGCTGGCACGCCACCGGCACCGGCAGCACCGCCGCCGCGCCCCCGTACCTCGCCGTCCTCGCCCTGGTCGCCACCTTCTTCCTCGGCAGCACGGGACTCGCCGTCACCGTCCTGCTCGTGTGCTCCGTACCGCTCGCCGGACTGAGCGCCTACTTCGCCTCCCGGCCGCTGGTCGGCTCCCGCCTGCTGCGCGCCTGGGGCAGCGTCGTCTACGCCTTCCTGCCCGCCGTCACCGGCGCCCTCGCCGGCGGCCGCATCGGCACCGCGGTCCTCGCGATCCTGCTCCCGCTCATGGCACGCGCCGCCATCGCCGCCGGCGGCCTGCGGCTGACCCCCGGCACCCGCCCGAGCTGGCGCGCCGCCTGGGCATACGCCCTGCTGCTCACCTTCACCACCGCCTTCACCCCCGTCGTCTGGCCCGTCGCGGTCCTGCTCGGCATCGCCCTGCTGGTCCTGCGCGCCCTGGACGGCAACCGCGGCCTGCTCCTGGCCTACGCGCTGCGCTTCCTCGCCGTCGCCGTCACCCCGCTCGTCGTCCTGGCGCCCTGGTCGCTGTCGCTGCTCAGCCACCCCTCCCGCTTCTTCCGCGAAGCCGGACTGGATCTCGGCGCGGGCTCGGCCTCCGTACTGGACCTCGTCGGCATCAGCCCCGGCGGCCCCAAGGCCGTGGGCGGCGTGCTGCTCCTAGGCATCGTGCTGGCCGCGCTGGCCGCCACCCTGCGCGACGACCGGCAGCTCGCGATCCGTACGTCCTGGGCCGTGGCCGTGACGGCGCTGCTGTTCGCCGTGCCGGCCAACCGCTCCGCCTGGGCCGGACCCGCCGCCCTCGTCTACGGGCTGGCGCTGCTGTGCGCCGCCGCCGTCGGCGCCGAGGGCATCCGCTCCCGCATGGAGACCCTCGGCTTCGGCTGGAAGCAGCCGGTCGCCGTGCTGATCGCGCTGTCCGCGCTGCTCGCCCCGCTGTACGCGGCGGCCAGCTGGATGATCACCGGCGCGGCCGGGCCGCTGGAGCGCCGCGCCGCCGTACAGGTCCCCGCCTTCGTCGCCGAGGACTCCGGCTCCGTCGACCGCGCCCGCACCCTCGTCCTCGACGGCCGCGCCGGTCACGTCGCGTACACCCTGGTACGCGGCTCCGGCGCACGCCTGGGCGACGCCGACATCGCCACCGCGACCGGCGAGGACAAGCGGCTCGGCGGCATCGTCGCCAACCTCGTCGCCGGCTCCGGCGCCGACCAGACCAACCAGCTCGGCGGCTACGCAGTCCGCTACGTCCTGGTCCGCGACGGCGCGCCCCGCGAGATGAGCCGCGTCCTGGACGCCACACCGGGCCTGATGCGGCTCAGCCAGGACGACGGCAGCGCCCTGTGGCGCGTGAACCAGCGCGTCTCGCGCGTGTCCATCGTGCCGGGGGAGACCAAGGACGGGACGCGCACCGGCGTCGCCGCCGCCCCCGTCCCGGTCCCGGCGGGCCCCGTCGAGTCCCACACCGACCTGCCCGCCGGCCCCGACGGCCGGGTGCTGCGCGTCGCCGACACCGCCGACGCGGGCTGGCAGGCCACCCTGGACGGCAAGGCGCTCAAGCCGGTCAAGCTGGACGGCTGGGCGCAGGGCTTCGAACTGCCCGCGACCGGCGGCCGCCTGGACCTCACCTACGACGACCCCATGGGCCACACCGCGTGGATGTGGGCGCAGGGCCTGCTCGCCGTGGTCCTGGTGGTGCTCGCCCTGCCCGGCCGCCGCCGCGAGATCGACGACGACCTGCCCGAGGACGGCGTCGCCGCCATGGCCGCACCGGCCGCCGCGGGCGAGGGCCGCCGCGCCCGGCGACTGCGGGCCGCGCAGGCCGCCGACGCCCCCGGAGGCGGCCCGGAACCGGGCATCCCGGCCGCGCGGACCGGCGACGAGCCGGAGCCCGACCCGATGGCGGGCCCCCCGGCCGCCGACCCGATGGCCGGTCAGGCCGCCGACCCGTACGCGGCCGTGCCGCAGCAGCAGGGCTACGACCAGCAGCACGGGTACGGGCAGCAGCTGTACGAGCAGTGGCAGGCGCCGGATGCCGCGCAGGGACAGGACCAGCCCCAGGTGCACGGGCAGCCCCAGGCCCCTGGCGGGCCGGTCTACGCCCCGGACGACCCGTATCAGGGCGCGCAGCCGCCGTACGGGCAGGAGGCCCAGGGCGGGCAGCCGTACGGGCAGGACGCAGGCGCGCAGCAGTACGGGCACGACCAGTACGGCCGGCCGTACCCGGGCGGAGCCGTCCCCTACCAGGCCGACCCGGAACAGGCCGCCGCCCCCTACCAGCCGGGCGTCTACGACCCGTACCACTACGGCCAGCAGCCACCCCAGCAGCCGCCGCACCAACAGCCCTACGACGACGGCACGACGTACCCCGGCTCCTACCCCGAGCCCCGCCGCGACGGGAGCGACCAGCAGTGAAGCGCACCATCATCTCCCTGATCGGCGCGGCCGTCGCGCTCGGCGCGGTCACCGGCGTCGCCGCCGTCGCCGCGCCGGACGGGCCGCGGGACACCGCGGCCAAGGGCGCCTCCCGGCTGCCCGTCGAACGCTCCGCGCTGCTGTGCCCGCCGCCCACCTCGTCGGAGGTCGGCGACACCACGTACACCGCCTTCACCCCCAAGGGGCAGGGCGGCAAGGCCGGCTCGCGGGGCACCGCCGGACTGCTGCCCGCGCAGCCCGGCAAGCAGGACGGCAAGGGCAAGAGCAAGGGCAAGGACGGCGGGCAGGGCGCGGCCGCGCAGACGGACGCCAAACCCGTCGCGCCCCTGAAGGAGCCCGGCACACCGGTCACCGCGACCACCGACCGCGCGGACGCCCCCGCCCTCGTCGGAGCCGCCGACGGCTCCCTCGCGCCCGGCTGGGCCGTCCAGCAGACCACCAGCGTCGCGGCCGGCAACGGACGCGGCCTGCTCGGCCTGTCCTGCACGGCACCCGAAACCGACTTCTGGTTCCCCGGCGTGAGCACCGGCAAGGACCGCCAGGACTACGTCCACCTCACCAACCCCGACAACACCCCGGCCGTCGTCGACCTCGACCTGCGCGGCAAGGACGGCCCACTGAAGTCCGCCTCCGGCGAGAACATCACCGTCCCGCCGCACGCCACCCTGCCGGTCCTGCTCTCCACCCTGACCAGCGCGCCCGCCCAGGACGCGGCGCTGCACGTGGTCGCCCGCGAGGGCCGGGTCGGCGCCTCCGTACAGGCCGCCGACGCGAAACTGGGCGGCGACTGGCTGCCCGCCGCGGCCGACCCCGCGCCCGGCGCGGTGCTGCCCGGCATCCCCGCCGACGCCACCGCCGTCCACCTCGTCGCCGTCGCGCCCGGCAAGGAGGACGCCGACCTCAAGGTGCAACTGGCCACCCCGAACGGCCTGATCACCCCGGCCGGACTGGAAACCCTGCACGTCAAGAGCGGCATGACCGCGTCCGCCGACCTCAAGGACCTCACCAAGGGCGAGGCCGGCTCACTGGTGCTCACCCCGGCGAACGGCTCGAAGGCGCCGGTCGCGGCGGCCCTCCAGGTCACCCGCGGCAAGGGCGACAAGCAGGAGATGGCCTTCATCCCGGCGACCGGGCCGGTCGGCGCGCGGGCCACCGCCGCCGACAACCGGGAGCAGGGCAGCACGCTGTCCCTGGTCGCGCCGGAGAAGGGCAAGGACGCCAAGGTCACGGTCACCGCGTCGGCGGGCAGCGGGGGCGGTACGCCGGTGTCGAAGACGTACACGGTCAAGGGCGGCAGCACCCTCGCCGTCGAACCGCCGCGCCCGCAGGGCCTCAAGGGCTCCTACGCGCTGACCGTCGAACCCGCGGCGGGCAGCGGCCCGGTGCACGCGGCGCGGACGCTGGCGCTGCCGCAGGGCGGCCTGCCGGCCTTCACCGTGCAGACGCTGCCGGACGATCGGGGGACCGTGGTGGTGCCGACGACGGGGGAGGATCTGTCGCTGTTGACGGGGTGACGGGGTGACGGGCGACGGGACGGCTGGACGGTGGGCCGAGGGGCGCGCCGTCCGCGTCCCCGGCGCCGTCCGTGTCCGTCCGCGCTCCGGCGCCGTCCGCGCTCAAGTGCCGCCCGCGCTCCGGCGTCAGTCCTGCCCGTACCGCGGGTCGACCGACTCCGGCGCCAGGCCGAGCAGCTCGGCGACCTGCTCGACGACGACCTCGTGGACCAGCAGCGCCCGTTCGTCCCGGTTCTTCGTACGGATCTCGACCGGGCGGCGGTAGACGATCACCCGTTCCCGCTGGTCACCGGTGGCGGGCAGGAGCCGGCCCAGCGGCACCGCCTCCTCGTCGGCGGCGAGCCCGGCATCCCCGTCGGGGCCGAATCCGGGCACCTCGACGACCAGGAAGTCCACGTCCGCCAGCTGTGGCCAGCGCCGCTCCAGCCGGTCCCGGGAGTCGTAGACCAGGTCGACGAAGGCGTCCGCGCGGCTCACCGAGAGCGGCACCTGGGGCGGCGCGACCGGGCCGCGCATACCGCGGCCGTGGCGGTCGCGCCGTCGCGGGCGGGGCCCCGGGGCCGGGATCCGCTGGGCAGGGTTTCCTCCGGCGTCGGCTGGAGGAGGTACGGGGCTGTCCATCAGAACCGAGCGTAACCGTCCGAGGGCAGGCGGCGCGGGAGAGCGGCCGATCCGATGCCATGTCGTCGAGTGACCGGTCGTAGGCTCGTTGAGTCCGTTTGCGGCCGGACATCGGATCATGAGGAACATGGGGAATGACATGAAATGCACAGAGTCGTGACGGGTTTCGACGCCCTGCGCCGTCCGGCGCAGCGTTCGCAGCGCGGTCCGGCCCGAGCGCCCGCAGGTCAGGCGCACCGGACGAACCAGGACGACACGGTCGGGTGAGGTCGTGGAGAGTCATCGCGGCCCGCTCAAGAGTGCGGTACCGTCCAACGTCGTGAGCCCTGTACGTCGCTGTTCGCGCACTGCGTGCGGCCGCCCCGCCGTCGCAACGCTGACGTACGTCTATGCGGATTCGACCGCCGTGCTCGGACCGCTCGCCACCTACGCCGAGCCCCACTGCTACGACCTGTGCGCCGAGCACTCCGAGCGGCTGACCGCGCCGCGCGGCTGGGAGGTCGTGCGTCTGGCCACCGACACCGGTCCGGCCCGCCCCAGCGGCGACGACCTCGAAGCGCTCGCCAACGCGGTGCGCGAGGCGGCCCGGCCGCAGGAGCGCGCGGCCGGCGGCGGCAACGGCCCACAGGTCAGCGGACCGAACGGGCGCGACGCCCACCCGATGGAGGTCGCCCGGCGGGGGCACCTGCGGGTGCTGCGCTCGCCCGACCCCTGATCGCGGGCCACGCGCCGCACTGCTGCCGGCGGGGTGGGGGCGTGAGCCGCCCGCCCCGCGCCTCCCGTCACTTCCGCCCGCGGCATTGACGCCGCCTCGGCGCGGACACCACCATGCCTCCACCCCCGAATGATCCGCTTCCGTATGGCGGAAGTGACGGGGGAGCTGCCCACCGGGAGGCCGAGTGTTCGTACAGCAGCGGATGTCCGTGGCACAGGCGGTGTACGTACAGCAGCCGGAGCCGGTAGCCGATTCGCTCGCCCTGTCCGCGCTCGTCGCCGCACTCCCGCTGATCACCGTCCTCGTCCTGCTCGGCGCCGTCCGGCTGCGCGCCCACCTCGCCGGGCTCACCGGCCTCGCCGTCGCCCTCGCCACCGCCTGCCTCGGCTACGGGATGCCCGCCGGGCAGGCCCTGTCCGGCGCCGCGCAGGGCGCGCTCTTCGGCCTGTTCCCGATCCTGTGGATCGTCGTCAACGCCCTGTGGATCTACCGGATGACGGTCCGCACCCGCCACTTCGACGTGCTGCGCCGTTCCTTCTCCGGGCTCTCCGCCGACCCCCGCATCCAGGCCCTGGTCATCGCCTTCTGTTTCGGGGCGCTGCTCGAAGCGCTCGCCGGGTTCGGGGCGCCCGTCGCGATCAGCGCGGTGATGCTGGTCGCGCTCGGCTTCGCGCCGGTACGGGCCGCCGTCGTCGCGCTCGTCGCCAACACCGCGCCGGTCGCCTTCGGCGCCATGGGCACACCCGTGGTGACGCTCGCCCAGGTCACCGGCCTGCCGCTGGACGCCGTCGCCCCGGTGGTCGGCCGCCAGACCCCGCTGCTCGCGCTCGTCGTACCGCTGCTGCTGGTGTTCCTCGTCGACGGGCGGCGCGGCCTGCGCGAGACCTGGCTGCCCGCGCTCGCCTGCGGAGCGGCCTTCGCCGCCGTGCAGTTCGCGGCGTCCAACTACGTGTCGGCGCAGCTCGCCGACATCGGCGCGGCCCTCGCCGGAGCCGCCGCGCTGGTCGCCGTGCCCGGCGCCCGCAGGCCCGCCGCCGAGCCGGTACGGGCCGCCGTACTGACCGGCGCCCGCAGCGAAGACCTGGACGTCCGCGACGCGCGCGCCGACGTCGTACGGGCCTACGCGCCGTACGCCCTCATCGTCGTCGTCTTCTCACTCGCCCAGATCCCGCCCGTCAAGGACCTCCTGGCCCGGGCCACCCGCACCTTCGACTGGCCCTTCCTGGACGTCGCGGGCCCGGACGGCCGGCCGGTCGCGGGCAACGTCTTCTCCCTGCCGCTGCTCGCCACCGGCGGGACGCTGGTGCTGCTGGCGGGCGCGCTGAGCGCCGCGGTACTGGGCGTACGGGCCGCCACCGCCGTACGGGAATGGGCCGCGACCGTACGCGAACTGCGCCTGGCGATCCTGACCGTCACCTCCGTACTGGCCCTCGCCTACGTCATGAACCTCTCCGGACAGGCCGCCACCATCGGCCACTTCGTCGCCGCCGCGGGCGCCGGGCTGGCGTTCCTCTCGCCCGTCCTCGGCTGGTTCGGCGTCGCCGTCACCGGCTCCGACACCTCCGCCAACGCCCTCTTCGGCGCCCTCCAGGTGACCGCGGCGCGCCAGTCCGGCCTCTCGCCGGTCCTGCTCGCCGCGGCCAACAGCTCCGGCGGCGTACTCGGCAAGATGATCTCCCCGCAGAACCTGGCGATCGCGTGCGCGGCGGTCGGACTGGCCGGACGCGAAGGCGATCTGCTGCGCAAGGTGCTGCCGTGGAGTCTGGGTCTTTTGCTCGTGATGTGCTTGATCGTGGTGGGGCAGAGCACGGCGGTGCTGGGATGGATGCTGCCGTAGCGGCGGTGCGGTGGGCGGGCGACGGGCCTGCGGTGCCTGGGATGCGGGGGATCGCGGCGGCGGGCCTGAGCGGCGTCCCGTCCCGCCGGACCCCGTCCCGCTCCTGACCCGCCCCCGTCTCTCCTCGGCCTCGTACGGGTAGGTTTGGGACCCCGTCAGACATTCAGGAGGGCTGGCTGTGACTGATCTGTCGCAGATCGTGAAGGCGTACGACGTGCGTGGTGTGGTCCCCGACCAGTGGGACGAGACGCTCGCCGAACTGTTCGGCGCGGCCTTCGCCCAGGTGACCGGGGCGGACGCCATCGTGACCGGGCACGACATGCGGCCCTCCTCGCCCGGCCTGTCCCGCGCCTTCGCCCGCGGCGCCGCCGCGCGCGGCGCGGACGTGACCGAGATCGGGCTCTGCTCGACCGACCAGCTGTACTACGCGAGCGGCGCGCTGGACCTGCCCGGCGCGATGTTCACCGCCTCGCACAACCCCGCCCAGTACAACGGCATCAAGATGTGCCGCGCGGGCGCCGCCCCGGTCGGCCAGGACACCGGCCTCGCCGAGGTCCGCGCGCTCGTCGAGCAGTGGCGCGACGGGGAGGGGCCAAAGCCCGCTGCCACCCCCGGGACCATCTCCCAGCGCGACGTCCTCAGCGACTACGCCGCCCACCTGCGCGGCCTCGTCGACCTCTCCGGCATCCGCCCCCTGAAGGTCGTCGTGGACGCCGGCAACGGCATGGGCGGCCACACCGTCCCCACCGTCTTCGAAGGCCTCCCGCTCGACCTGGACGCCCTCTACTTCGAACTCGACGGGACCTTCCCCAACCACGAGGCCAACCCCCTCGACCCGAAGAACATCACCGACCTCCAGGCCCGCGTCCGCGAAACCGGCGCCGACATCGGCCTGGCCTTCGACGGCGACGCCGACCGCTGCTTCGTCGTCGACGGCAACGGCGACCCGGTCTCCCCGTCCGCGATCACCGCCCTGGTCGCCGCCCGCGAACTGGCCAAGCACCCCGGCGGCACGGTCATCCACAACTGCATCACCTCCTGGTCCGTCCCGGAGGTCGTCAAGGAGAACGGCGGCACGCCCGTACGCACCCGTGTCGGCCACTCCTTCATCAAGGGCGAGATGGCCCGGACCGGCGCCATCTTCGGCGGCGAGCACTCCGCGCACTACTACTTCCGCGACTTCTGGAACGCCGACACCGGAATGCTCGCCGCCATGCACGTCCTGGCGGCCCTCGGCGGCCAGGACGGCCCGCTGTCGGAGCTGGTCGCCCAGTACGACCGGTACGCCGCCTCCGGAGAGATCAACAGCACCGTCGACGACCAGACGGGCCGCCTCGCCGCGGTCAAGGCCGCGTACGAGGGCCGCGAGGGCACCGAACTGGACGAACTGGACGGCCTGACGGTCACCACCGCCGACGCGTGGTTCAACCTCCGCCCCTCCAACACCGAACCGCTGCTCCGCCTGAACGTGGAGGCCCGCGACCGGGAGACCGTGGAGCGGGTGCGGGACGAGGTGCTGAGGGTCGTGCGGGGGTGAATCGAGGGTGAATCGGTCGGGACCGGTCGTGGGGGGCCGGCCCTGGTCGGTCGGGGCCGCCGGTCGTGGCTGGTCGAGGGCGCCGGGGCTGTCGTGATCGGCCGGGGCCGGACGGTGGCGGTCGGAACCGGACGGTGGCGGTCGGAACCGGTCGGAACCGGCCGGAACCGGTCGGGCCTCCGGACGGGCCGGCCGAGGCCGCCTTTCGGCCGGACGGGGCCGCCGCACGCCGGTCGCGGCCGGTCGCGGCCGATTGGGGCCGCCCCGCCCGGACGGGGCCGGGCGGGGCCGGTGGCCGGTGGGCCCGTCCGGCCACCTGCGCCGCGTCCCCGCGCCCGGCCCGGCGGTACGCTGGCAGTGCCGTATTTCCGCCGAAGGAGAAGCCCCCATGCCGGTCGAAGCCAGCCTGATCGAGATCCTCGCCTGCCCGGCGTGCCACGCCCCGCTGGCGGACCGGTCGGACGCCGACCCGGCCGAGCTGCAGTGCACCGGCAAGGAATGCGGCCTGGCCTACCCCGTCCGTGACGGCATCCCCGTCCTCCTGGTGGACGAGGCACGACGCCCCGCCTGACCCGGGCGACGCGGCCGTCCGGACCACCTGGGCGGCGCGGCCGACCGGACCGCACCCCGCCCGTACCGGCGATCGGAGGCAGCGCACACCATGCTCGACGAGTCCCTGTTGGACGCACCCGAAGCGCTGGCCGGCGCCGACCGCTACGGACTGCTGCGCGGCGTCGCCGAATCCGGGGCCCGGGTGCGCACGGCGGCCCGTAACGCCGCCGAATCCGGCATTCCCGGCCTACAGCCCGACGGCCGCCCCCGCACCGTCCTCGTGGCGGGCCCGGGACCGGCCGCCGCCTGCGTCGCCGACCTCTTCGGCGCCCTCGGCGGCGGCAGCTGCCCGGTCACCCTCATCCGGCCCACCGGCGTCGCGGCGCGGCCCGGCGCCCTGCGCTGGACCCTGCCCGGCTGGTCCGGCCCCCTGGACCTGCTGCTGATCACCGGCCCGGACGGCACCGACCCGGGCCTCGCCCAGCTCGTCGAGCAGGCGTACCGCCGCGGCTGTTCCGTCGTCGCCGTCACCCCCGCCGGCGGCCCGCTCGCCGACGCCGTCGTGCAGGCCCGCGGCCTGACGGTCCCGCTCGCCACCACCACGTACGACGCCGAGTTCGACGTACAGGGCGCGCCGCCCGCCGCTCCCGGCACCCTCTGGTCACTGCTCACCCCGCTGCTCGCCCTCGCCGACCGGATCGGCCTGCTCAGCGCGCCGCCCGAGCTGCTCGCCCAGCTCGCCGACCGCCTCGACCAGGTCGCCGAACGCTGCGGTCCGGCCATCGAGACGTACTCCAACCCCGCCAAGACCCTCGCCGCCGAACTCGCCGACGCCCTCCCGCTGATCTGGACCGAGGACACCGTCTCCGGAGCCGTCGGCCGGCACTTCGCGACCGTACTGGCCGGACTCGCCGGCCGGCCCGCGCTCGCCGGCGAACTGCCCGAGACGATGACCACGCACGGCGCGCTGCTCGCCGGACCGTTCGCGGCCGGCGCCGACCCGGACGACTTCTTCCGCGACCGCGTCGACCAGCCCACCGCCCTGCACGCCCGGGTCGTCCTCCTCCGCGAAGAGGCCCCCGGCCCGCTCTCCGCCGCGCCCGCCGCCCGCGACCTGGCGCTGGAACACGACACGCCCGTCAGCGAACTGGAACCGGACGGCGGCAGCGCCCTGGACCGGGCCGCCGAACTTCTCGCCGTCACGGATTTCGCCGCCGTTTACCTGGCGCTCGCCGGCACCGAG
Source organism: Streptomyces sp. NPDC059788 (assembly GCF_042732265.1). NCBI lineage: Bacteria > Bacillati > Actinomycetota > Actinomycetes > Kitasatosporales > Streptomycetaceae > Streptomyces > Streptomyces sp. NPDC059788. The sequence continues at coordinate 97,211 of NZ_JBHWHY010000036.1, forward strand.
GGATCATGAGGCCCGTGCCGCCGGCCGCACGGAAAGCCTGAGCCCGGCCCCGCCCAACGGCAGGACCGTCCCCCGGCAGCATCGCCCGCCGGCAGTATCGCCCGCCGAACGGGTACAGCGCGCGCGGCACAGGCAACACCGGTGGCACAGGCAAAACCGGCAGCACCGGCCGCACAGGCAACACCGGCAGCGCAGCCCGAACGAAGAGTCAGGAACCCCGTCACATGGACCGCCTCACGAACACCGTGCGCCCCTACGCCTGGGGCTCCACCACCGCCATTCCGGAACTCCTCGGCACCGAGCCCACCGGCGAACCCCAGGCCGAGATGTGGATGGGCGCACACCCCGGCGCCCCCTCCCGCACCGACCGCGGCGCGGGCCCGGTGTCGCTGGCCGACGTCATAGCCGCCGACCCGGAAGGCGAACTGGGCCCCGACGCCGTACGCGCCTTCGGCCCCCGGCTGCCCTTCCTGCTCAAGCTGCTCGCCGCCGGCTCCCCGCTCTCCCTCCAGGTCCACCCCGACCTGGCCCAGGCCGAGCAGGGGTACGCGGACGAGGAGCGGCGCGGCGTCCCCGCCGACGCACCGCACCGCAACTACAAGGACGCCAACCACAAGCCCGAGCTGATCTGCGCCCTCACCCCCTTCGAAGGGCTCTGCGGCTTCCGGCACCCGGCCGAGGCCGCCGCCCTCCTCGAAGGCCTCGGCGTCGGCGCCCTCAAGCCGTACGCCGACATCCTGCGCGCCGCCCCCGAGGACGCCGCGCTGCGCGAGGTGCTCACCGCCGTACTGACCGCCGACCACGACGAGACGGCCGACGCCGTCGAACAGGCCGCGGCCGCCGCCCGTCGCCTCGCCGCCGAGGACGGCCCGCACGCCGACGCCTACGCCGCGTACGCCGACATCGCCCACCACTACCCGGGCGACCCGGGCGTGCTCGCCGCCATGCTCCTCAACCATGTACGGCTGCAGCCCGGCGAAGCGCTCTTCCTCGGCGCCGGCATCCCGCACGCCTACCTCAGCGGCCTCGGCGTGGAACTGATGGCCAACTCCGACAACGTGCTGCGTTGCGGCCTGACCCCCAAGCACGTGGACGTACCGGAACTGCTGCGCGTGGTCCGCTTTGAACCGCGCGACGCGGGGGTGCTGCGGCCGGAGGAGGCCACGGCGTCCGGCGAGGAGGTCTACGAGACCCCGATCGACGAATTCCGGCTCTCCCGCCTGGTCCTGGCCCCCGCCGCCACGCCGCGCACCCTCGGCGACCGCACCCCGCAGATCCTGCTGTGCACTGCAGGAACGGTTGCGTTGAGGGGGAGCGGGGCGGAGATGGGGGCGGGGACGGGGACGGGGACGGGGACGGCGGTGGACGCTGGTGCTGGTGCTGGTGCTGGTGCTGGTGCTGGTGCCGGGGCCGGGGCCGGGGCCGGGGCCGGTTCCGGTACGCGTACGGAGTTGACGCTCGCGCCGGGCGAGTCGGTCTTCGTACCGGCCGGGGAACGCGTGCAACTGACGGGGGAGGGCACGATCTTCCGCGCGACGGTGGCGGTCTGACGGCTGCCGGAGGAGTGCCGGGCGGCCTCTTGGGCCGCCCGGGGCTGTTCGGCGCCCCGGTGGACGGCCCGGTGGACGGCCCCGTGCGCGCACCCGCGGCCGGGCTGCAACAATGACCCGCCTAAAGGGCTCGTAAAGCGGCCGCCGGAGCGGCCTCGGAGCAGGCTGCGCAACGCAGCCGGTCGACGGAAGGGAAATGCGCCACCCATGAGTGCATCAGGCGGTACCAAGGCGATCGTCGCGGCGCTGGGCGCCAACCTGGCCATCGCGGCGGCGAAGTTCGTGGCCTTCGCCTTCAGCGGATCGTCCTCGATGCTGGCCGAAGGCGTCCACTCCATCGCCGACTCCGGCAACCAGGGGCTCCTGCTGCTCGGCGGCAAGAAGGCCAAGCGCGCCGCCACCGAGGAACACCCCTTCGGCTACGGCCGCGAGCGTTACATCTACGGCTTCCTCGTCTCCATCGTGCTGTTCACCATCGGCGGCGTCTTCGCCCTGTACGAGGGCTACGAGAAGATCCACGACCCGCACGAGCTGGACAACTGGGTCTGGCCGGTCGGCGTCCTCGTCTTCGCGATCATCGCCGAGGGCTTCTCCTTCCGTACGGCCATCAAGGAGTCCAACGAACTGCGCGGCAAGCAGACCTGGCCCCAGTTCGTCCGCCGCGCCAAGGCCCCCGAACTCCCCGTCGTCCTCCTGGAGGACTTCGGCGCGCTGGTCGGCCTGGTGCTCGCGCTCGGCGGCGTCGGCCTCACCCTCGCCACCGGCAACGGCGTGTGGGACGGCATCGGCACGATGTGCATCGGCGCCCTCCTCGTCCTGATCGCCCTGGTCCTCGCCGCCGAGACCAAGTCGCTGCTGCTGGGCGAGGCGGCGGGCCCCGAACAGGTCGCCAAGATCCGGGCGGCCGTGGTCGACGGCGACACCGTCACTCGCGTCATCCACATGCGCACCCTCCACCTCGGCCCGGAGGAACTGCTCGTCGCCGCCAAGATCGCGGTGCAGCACGACGACACGGCCAAGGAAGTCGCCGACGCGATCAACGCCGCCGAGGAGCGCATCCGCGAGGCCGTCCCGATCGCCCGCGTGATCTACCTGGAGCCCGACATCTACAACGAGTCCGCCGCCGCATCGGGCAACAACCCGGCGAAGACACCGGGCGGGGCCTGACAGAGGACTCGACCGGGGCCTGGCCGGGGACTCGGCCGGGACCTGGCCGGGGGCTGGCCGGGGATTCGGCCGGGGCCTGGCCGGGGCAGGCGTCGGGGTTCTGAGTGGGGTCCGGTTGGGGGCGGTACGCGGGCAGGCGCCCCGGGCAGTTCTGCCGCACCGCCCGCGCCAGGCCCCGATCTGCCTGCCCGCCTTTCCGCCAGTCCGCCAGTCCGCCGCAACACTTCCCCCTCATACGGCCTCATACGGCGGGGCCCCCGCACCTGATGTGGTGCGGGGGCCCCGCCGTTCCGTACGCCAACCCTTGCTTCCGGCTCCGGCTCCGGCATCGGCTCCGATCCCGTCTCCGTCCCCGTCCCCAATCCCGTCTTCGTCCCGGGCTACTCCACCTCGCCCAACACCCGCAGAATCGCCGTCTCGTCCGGCGCGCTCCGCAGCCGCTCCCGGAAGTCCGCGTCCATCAACTTCCGCGACAGCAACGCCAGGATGCGCAGGTGCTCGTCGCCCGCCGCGGCCTGCGGCACCGAAATCATGAACACCAGTTTGGCGCGCGTCCCGTCCAGCGAGTCCCAGTCGATGCCCTCCGCGGACCGCGCGAAGCCGACGACGGGGGCGGTCACCGCGTCCGTCTTGGCGTGCGGGATGGCGATCTCCTCGCCGAGGCCGGTGGTGCCCTGCGCCTCGCGCGCCAGCGCCACCCGGACCAGCTCCTCCACGTCCGCCACCTTGCCGGTACGGGCCGCGAGTTCCGCCATCTCACGAATGGCGGCCTCCTTGCCGTCGGCGGCCAGCCGCACCTTCACGGTCGCCCGCGTGAGATACCCGGAAAGCACCTCCCCCTCCGAGCCACCACCCCCAGCAGCAGCCTTCCGACCACCAGCCCCTTCGCCGTCCGCCCCTCCGCCGTGCGTCCCCTGGCCACCCGCCCCTTCATCGCGCACGCCTTCGCCGTCCGCTCCTTGGCCGTCCGCCCCTTCGTCATGCGCGCCGACGCCGGCCGGACCCTCGCCGCCCCGCGGCCTCCCATCCGTACCGTTCCCGGCGGCATCCACCGGCCCGGAGACCACCGACCCGGAGACCACCGCCCCGGCAGCGACCGACCCGGAAGCCACCACCCCCACACCCGCTGCCGCGCCGACGCCCGCCAGGACCGTTTCCGCTCCCGGTACCGCTCCCGGTACCGCTCCCGCTCCCGGCGCCGCTCCCGCTCCCGGTATCGGTACCGCTCCCGCTTCCGGCTCCGCGCCGAGCCCCGCAGCCACCGCGCGGCCCTTCTGCCGATCCGACACGTCCACCAGCGCCACCGTCGCCAGCGCCGTCACCACCGACCCGGCCGCCACGGCCACGAAGAACATCGGCACCCCGCCGACCGCGCCCAGGACCGCCACGATCGGTCCGCCGTGCGGCACCGCGTCCGTCACCCCGGCCAGGCCGGCGATCGCACCGGCGACCGCGCCGCCCAGCATGTTCGCCGGGATGACCTGCGCGGGCCGCGCCGCCGCGAACGGGATCGCGCCCTCCGATATGCCGAACAGGCCCATGAACAGCGACGCCATGCCGGTCTCCCGCTCCTGGTCCGAGTACAGGCGCCGGCGGATCAGCGTGGCCAGGCCCTGGCCGAGCGGCATCACCGGGATCGCGGCGGCACACATGCCCATCACGGTCTGGTTGCCGGTCGCGATCAGCCCCGTACCGAAGAGGAACGCCGTCTTGTTGACCGGCCCGCCCATGTCGAACGCGATCATCAGTCCGAGCACCGCGCCGAGCGCGATCGCGCTGGTGCCGGTCATGCCGCTGAGCCAGCCGGTCAGATGCGTGAAGACCCACGAGATCGGCTTGCCGAGGACGTAGATGAAGAACAGCCCGAGCACCGCCGTCGCGACGATGGGGATCACGATGATCGGCATGATCGGCCGTACGAACCTGGGGACCCGCACCTTCTTGATCCACATGACCAGGTACCCGGCCAGGAAACCGGTGACGATCGCCCCGATGAACCCGGCGCCCGCCTTGGAGCCGTACAGCTCCCCGGTGTTGGCTATCCAGCCGCCGATCATGCCCGGCACCAGCGCGGGCCGGTCCCCGATCGCGTACGCGATGTAGCCGGAGAGGATCGGCACCATCAGCTGGAAGCCGATCGTGCCGATGTCGTTGACGTGCGCCCAGAAGGTGCCCTCCGGGATGACCAGCCCCTTCGGCGTCGGCTCCCCGCCGACCGCCAGGGACAGCGCCAGCAGCAGGCCGCCGACCACGACGAACGGGATCATGTAACTGACGCCGTTCATCAGCGCCTTGTACGCGAGGCTGCGCTCCTTGCCCCCGGAAGCCCCCGCCCGACCGCCGCTACCGCCACCACCTACGACCCGACGGCCGCCTCCAGCCCCACGGCCACCTCTGACCCCGCTGTCACCACCCGCCTCACCACTACCGCCGCTACCGACACCCCTACGGTCACTACCGATACCCCTACGGTCACTACCGCGACCGCTACCGCCGGACCGCCCACCGGCCGCACCCGCGCCACCCGGCCCGGCGCCCTCACCGTCACCACTGCCCCCCTCGCCACTGACCCCCTCGCCGCTCACCTCGTCACCAATCGCCCCGTCCGCCCCGTGCACCGGCGCGCTCAGCACCCGCCCGATCAGTTCCTCGGGATGGCGTATGCCCTCGGCCACGCCCACCACCAGCAGCCTCTTGCCGACGAACCGCGCCGGGTCGACGTCCTTGTCCGCGGCGATGATGATGCCGTCGGCATTCTTGACATCGTTGTCAGACAGGACGTTCTCGGCGCCGATCGACCCCTGCGTCTCCACCTTCATCTCGTGGCCGAGCGCCTCGGCGGCCTGGGCCAGCTTCTCGGCGGCCATGTACGTGTGGGCTATGCCGGTCGGGCAGGCGGTCACTGCGAGCAGCTTCAGCCCTTGCCCGCTCCTCCCCGCACCCTTGGGGGGATCAGCTGGACTGGTGGTCACGTGGTTCTCCTAACGGACGTGCGCGCAAGGTGACGTGCGAGTGTCCTCGCGCTTCTCGCATCCTGCAATACGACGGCACGGGTGCAAAGTGCCCAACGCCACTCCGCTACGGACCGTCCGCCCGCCACCCGCTCCCCGCGCCCCCGCCACCTGCACCCCCGCGCCCGCGACCCGCGTCCGTACCCCCGGCCGCCGGCCGGGGCCCGCGCCCGTCCACGCACAATCTCCAAGGGCGGGCTGGGGTTCCCCGGGGCGATCGGTGTAGATTCGTGACCAGTGCCAGACGTCGCTGCTGATGGCGGTCGGGCGGTCCGCCCCGCGGACCGGCCGAGGGAGAGAGGGCCTCCGACGGACTGCGCTGCGGCCAGGGGAGAGGTGTGTCCGCTCACGCGGAACCGCCCGTACGGTACGCCGCCGAGAGCGGTGTCCCGCGCTCGCGGTATGTCCGCCCGTGCGGAACTTCCGGGCGGTAACGTCCCCACCTGCCCGCGCCGCAGACTGCCAGCCAACCACCCTCGACCCCGGGAGCAACCCGAATGTCGACCGCAGCCAACAGCCAGGACTTCAAGGTCGCCGACCTGTCCCTCGCCGCCTTCGGCCGCAAGGAGATCACCCTCGCCGAGCACGAGATGCCCGGCCTGATGGCGATCCGCAAGGAGTACGCCGCCGCGCAGCCGCTGGCCGGCGCCCGCGTCACCGGCTCGCTGCACATGACCGTGCAGACCGCCGTGCTGATCGAGACCCTCACCGCTCTCGGCGCCGAGGTCCGCTGGGCCTCCTGCAACATCTTCTCCACCCAGGACCACGCCGCCGCCGCCATCGCGGTCGGCCCGAACGGCACCCCGGACAGCCCCCAGGGCGTCCCGGTCTTCGCCTGGAAGGGCGAGACGCTCGAAGAGTACTGGTGGTGCACGGAGCAGGCGCTGACCTGGCCCAACTCGCCCACCGGCGGCCCGAACATGATCCTGGACGACGGCGGCGACGCCACGCTCCTGGTCCACAAGGGCGTCGAGTACGAGAAGGACGGCAAGGCCCCCGCCGTCGAGACCGCGGAGAACGACGAGCACCGCGCGATCCTGGAGCTCCTCAACCGCACCCTCGCCGAGAACCCGCAGAAGTGGACCAAGCTCGCTTCGGAGATCCGCGGTGTCACCGAGGAGACCACCACCGGCGTGCACCGCCTCTACGAGATGCAGCGCGACGGCCAGCTGCTCTTCCCGGCGATCAACGTGAACGACGCCGTGACCAAGTCGAAGTTCGACAACAAGTACGGCTGCCGCCACTCCCTGATCGACGGCATCAACCGCGCCACCGACACCCTCATCGGCGGCAAGACCGCCGTCGTCTGCGGCTACGGCGACGTCGGCAAGGGCTGCGCCGAGTCGCTGCGCGGCCAGGGCGCCCGCGTCATCATCACCGAGATCGACCCGATCTGCGCGCTCCAGGCCGCGATGGACGGCTACCAGGTCACGACCCTGGACGAGGTCGTCGAGACCGCCGACATCTTCGTCACCACGACGGGCAACAAGGACATCATCATGGCCTCCGACATGGCCAAGATGAAGCACCAGGCGATCGTCGGCAACATCGGCCACTTCGACAACGAGATCGACATGGCCGGCCTCGCCGCCATCGACGGCATCGTCAAGGACGAGGTCAAGCCGCAGGTCCACACCTGGACCTTCGTCGACGGCAAGGTCCTGATCGTGCTGTCCGAGGGCCGCCTGCTCAACCTCGGCAACGCGACCGGCCACCCCTCCTTCGTGATGTCCAACTCCTTCGCGGACCAGACCCTGGCCCAGATCGAGCTGTTCACCAAGCCGTCGGAGTACCCGACCGACGTCTACGTCCTGCCCAAGCACCTGGACGAGAAGGTCGCCCGCCTCCACCTCGACGCCCTCGGCGTCAAGCTGACGACCCTCCGCCCCGAGCAGGCCGCCTACATCGGCGTCACGGTCGAGGGCCCCTACAAGTCCGACCACTACCGCTACTGATCCCCCGGCACCCGGCGCCCGCCCCGCCACCGCGCGCGTCGGGCACCACCGCCGGCAGTCGGTGATCCAGGCCCCCGCCCAGCACCATGGCGGGGGCCTGACCCGTACCACCGGACCCGACCAAGGACCACCCCCATGCCCCGCGGCCGCTACTCCCTCCACGACCCGCACGATCACACCCCCCTCGGCGAAGAACACTTCCACTGCGCCACCGGCCCCTCCGGCTGGCGTTACGTCTCCCAGCTCACCACCCCCTCCGGAGACCACGCGGGCTCCGTCGACCTCACCCTCGACGACCTCGGCCGCCCCATCCGTCTCGAACTCCACGCCGGCGGCTGGCAGGTCCGCGGCGCCGCCCTGGAAGGCGTCACCTGGGTCCGTACCGACCCGACCGGCGCCCACGCCACCGAAGGCAATGTCCCCGCCCACACCTTCACCGGCGCGTCCCCCGCGTTTCTCATCGCCACCGCCCGGCTGCTCCGCCCCGCCCCCGGCGCCGGAGCCGTCCGCACCCGCCTCGTGGCCTTCACACCCCCCGTCCTCGCGCCCCGCACGCTCGACCAGTCCTGGGCCTTGGTGAACAGGACAGCACACGCCACTGACAACGACCCGCTGACCGCGGACGAATACCAGGTCAACGACCTGGAGACCGGTGAACAGCACGCCGTGCACCTCGCCGGCGACGTCGTCCTGTCGGCCCCCGGCATCGAACTCGAAGACCTGGAAACCCCGCCCTCGACGTTCACCTGACCCCGCGGCCGGACACCCACGACCGGCCGCCCCCCCGGCCCGCGGCCCCTCGGCCGGCCACCCCACACCGACCGCCCCTCGCACCGATGTGCCCGCTACGTCGCCTACGTCGTCACACCGGCGGCGCGAACCCCGTACGACGCTCCCCGCCGCTCTCCGGCCCGCCCCCGGCCGCGTCGCCGCCCCTCACAGGGGCCGACTCCACGGCGCCTCCGCCGCCCTGCTCACCCGCCGGCGACACATACGCCGTAGCCGCCGACGCCACCTCCGGCCCCGATCGCTGTCCCTCCGCCGACCGCGCCTCCCACGCACCCGACCGCGTCCCCCAAGCCCCGTCGGCCCCACCACTCCCGTACGCACCATCCGCGCGCACATCACCCCCGTACGCGCCTGCGTACGCACCCTCACGCCCGGCCGCCACCACCGGACCCGGTGCCCCCAGCGGCGCCCCGAACGCCCGCTGCGCCTCCCGCGCCTGCCGCTCGCCCACCACCGCGGCGAGGTACACCGCCGGATACATCCCCGCGGGCGCCGACGCCCCGGTCCAGCCGCTCAGATCCCCCGCCAGCCGAGCCCCCATCGCCCCGCCGACCTGCGGGTCCAGCTGAGGTATTCGGCTCAGGTACTGGCGCACCGTCAGCCACCAGCTGTCCGGAACGCGCGACAGGTCCAGCGCGCCGAGCTCCGCCGCCAGCCAGGGCGGCGGGGGCGGCAGCACCGGCATGCCGCGCTGGGCGGGTATCCGCTCCCGTACGACCACGGTGCCCGCGAACACGTCCCCGAGCCGCCGCCCCCTGGCCGAGACCAGCGAGGCGATGCACGCCACCACACCCATGGTCAGCACGATCTCCACGGCACCCAGGGCGCCGCGCACCAGCGCGTGCCGGAAACGGACCGGCCCGCCGTCCTCACGCACCACCCGCAGGCCGCACACCAGCTTCCCCAGCGACCGGCCGCGGCTCAGCGTCTCCACCACGATCGGCACCCCGACCAGTACCAGCACGAACAACGCCACCGACACGGCAGCCATCGCCGCCTCGTCCATCGAGGCCGTGGCGCTCAGCAAGAGCACCGATATCAGTACATAGGCGCTCCAAGTGACCGCGAGGTCGACGAGGACCGCCAGCGCCCGACTCGGCAGCCGGGCCGGGCGCAGCCCCAGCACCACTGCCTCGCCCGTCACGAGCTCGTTCACGCGCGCCGTCCTCCCATGCCCTGCCCCGTTCCGTACCGGTCCGTCCCCGGACCGGCGCCCGCCCCACTGCCGACCAGCCCAGTCTGCCAAGCTGACGGCACAGTCACCGCACGGCGCCGCCAGGAGCTGAATCCCATGGACCTCGATGTCTTCGTTAGGGCCCACCGTGCCGAGTGGGACCGGCTCGAAGCACTGCTGCGCCGCAGACGCCGCCTCACGGGCGCGGAGGCCGACGAACTGATCGCCCTCTACCAGCGCACCACCACACACCTCTCCTTCCTCCAGGCCAGCGCCCCGGACCCGGCCCTTACGGGACACCTCACCTCCCTCGTGGCACGCGCCCGCAGTACGGTCACCGGCGCACGCAAGGCCTCCTGGCGCGATGTCGCCCGGTTCTTCACCGTGTCGTTCCCCGCCGCGGTCTACCGCCTTCGGCACTGGTGGATACCCACCGCACTCCTTTCCACCGCGGTCGGCGTCCTCATCGCCTGGTGGATCGCCACCCACCCCGAGGTCCAGGCCGCCATCGGCGCCCCCGAAGACCTCCGCGCCATGACCCGGCCGGGCGGCCAGTACGAGACGTACTACTCCAGCCACCCCGCCGCGTCCTTCGCGGCCCAGGTCTGGACGAACAACGCGCAGGCCGTCGCCCTCTGCCTGGTCCTGGGCGCCTTCCTCGGCCTGCCCGTCTTCTGGGTGCTCTTTCAGAACATGCTCAACCTGGGCGTCGGCCTGGGCCTGATGTCCTCGGCCGGCCGCCTCGACTCCTTCCTCGGCCTGCTCCTCCCGCACGGCCTCCTGGAACTCACCGCGGTCTTCGTCGCGGCCGGCATCGGCCTGCGCCTGGGCTGGACCGTCATCGACCCGGGTCCGCGCACCCGCCGCACCGCACTCGCCGAAGAAGGGCGCTCCGCCCTCGGCGTCGCCATCGGCCTCGCCGCGGTCCTGTTCGTATCGGGCGCCCTCGAAGGCTTCGTCACCCCCTCCGGCCTGCCCACCTGGGCCCGCATCACCATCGGTGTCGTCGCCGAGCTGGCCTTTCTCACCTACGTGTACGTACTCGGCGGCCGAGCCGTCCGATCAGGCGAATCGGGAGACATCGACGAGACGGACCGCGAGGCACCCGTCCCGACAGCTGCCTGATGTGCGTACAGCACCTCTGACCTGCTAATCTCCTCATCTCCCCAAGAAGTCCGTTGACACGGGCCAGGCGGGGAGGTAGATTCAAACGGTTGCCACGGGCTAGACATGTTCGAGCGCAACAGTTAGTCTCTCGTCTGCTTCGGTCGGGAAGTCGATTCCGCGAAGCACCTCCGAATCTTTATCCGGAAAGCGTCCACCGATTTCAGATCGGCGAAACGCTTCTGATAAAGTCGGAACAGCCGAAAGGCAAACCCCCTCCGACGAAAATCGGAAACGAATTCAGACCGGCAACGGACTGAAAATCGGATCTGCTAGAGTCGGAAAGGCCGGAAAGCGAAAGCCGGACGGCCGCCCCGCTCCAGCAGGGGCCGGATACGGAAAGCGGAAACGCC